>NZ_LBMG01000119.1 GCF_001005315.1 Kordia jejudonensis | reverse complement strand
TTTTTTCTCTCGAAGATTATTATTTAATCTCGTTTCTCTTTTATCTCAATATGTCAATGAACTTTGTGCAAGTCGTACAGACTTAAAAATCTATAACAACTCTCTTGCAATACTTGAAATATAATATCTCAAAATATTGCATTGTGGAGAATATCGGAGTCGAACCGATGACCTCCTGCGTGCAAGGCAGGCGCTCTAGCCAGCTGAGCTAATCCCCCATTATTGAAATTCAGAATTATGAATTCAGAATTATGAATGTTGAATCCTCTAACTTCCAGAATTTCCTCTAAAACACAATTAGTAGTCTCAGGCAGACTCGAACTGCCGACCTCTACATTATCAGTGTAGCGCTCTAACCAGCTGAGCTATGAGACTCTACTTGTATTTCGTTCAATTTCTTAATTAACAGCTAAGCAAAAACAATCTCTCGATCATCCTATTATAATTTATCGTCGTATCTCTAGAAAGGAGGTGTTCCAGCCGCACCTTCCGGTACGGCTACCTTGTTACGACTTAGCCCCAGTTACTAGTTTTACCCTAGGCAGCTCCTTACGGTCACCGACTTCAGGTACCCCCAGCTTCCATGGCTTGACGGGCGGTGTGTACAAGGCCCGGGAACGTATTCACCGGATCATGGCTGATATCCGATTACTAGCGATTCCAGCTTCACGGAGTCGAGTTGCAGACTCCGATCCGAACTGAGATAGGTTTTGTAGATTCGCTCCTACTTGCGTAGTGGCTGCTCTCTGTACCTACCATTGTAGCACGTGTGTAGCCCAGGACGTAAGGGCCGTGATGATTTGACGTCATCCCCACCTTCCTCACGGTTTGCACCGGCAGTCTTGTTAGAGTCCCCACCACGACGTGCTGGTAACTAACAACAGGGGTTGCGCTCGTTATAGGACTTAACCTGACACCTCACGGCACGAGCTGACGACAACCATGCAGCACCTTGTAAGAAGTCCGAAGAAATAGCTATCTCTAACTAATGCATCCTACATTTAAGCCCTGGTAAGGTTCCTCGCGTATCATCGAATTAAACCACATGCTCCACCGCTTGTGCGGGCCCCCGTCAATTCCTTTGAGTTTCAATCTTGCGATCGTACTCCCCAGGTGGGTTACTTATCACTTTCGCTTAGCCACTCAGACCGAAGTCCAAACAGCTAGTAACCATCGTTTACGGCGTGGACTACCAGGGTATCTAATCCTGTTCGCTCCCCACGCTTTCGTCCCTCAGCGTCAGTATATAATTAGTGATCTGCCTTCGCAATCGGTATTCTATGTAATATCTATGCATTTCACCGCTACACTACATATTCTAACCACTTCATTATAACTCAAGTCATCCAGTATCAAAGGCAATTTTACAGTTGAGCTGCAAACTTTCACCTCTGACTTAAACAACAGCCTGCGGACCCTTTAAACCCAATGATTCCGGATAACGCTTGGATCCTCCGTATTACCGCGGCTGCTGGCACGGAGTTAGCCGATCCTTATTCGTAGAGTACCGTCAAACAAATACACGTATCTGCGTTTCTTCCTCTATAAAAGAAGTTTACAACCCATAGGGCAGTCTTCCTTCACGCGGCATGGCTGGATCAGAGTTTCCTCCATTGTCCAATATTCCTCACTGCTGCCTCCCGTAGGAGTCTGGTCCGTGTCTCAGTACCAGTGTGGGGGATCCCCCTCTCAGGGCCCCTATCTATCGATGTCTTGGTAAGCCGTTACCTTACCAACTAACTAATAGAACGCATGACCATCTAATACCGATAAATCTTTAACTATAATCTCATGCGAGATCACAGTACCATGGGGTATTAATCCAAATTTCTCTGGGCTATCCCCCTGTATTAGGTAGGTTTCATACGCGTTACGCACCCGTGCGCCGGTCGCCATCAGATTGCAAGCAATCTATGCTGCCCCTCGACTTGCATGTGTTAAGCCTGCCGCTAGCGTTCATCCTGAGCCAGGATCAAACTCTTCATCGTTGTTTCTTATATATTATAGTTTCTTCAACTCCGAAAAATTATCGTACTCTCAAAAGATGTTTTTTGCTTATGTTTTTTATCATTACTTTGTCTCCAAAATAATTGCTGCTAATCAATATGTCAATGAACTCTTATTTCTATTTTATCAAACTTCCTTCCGAAAGCGGGTGCAAATATAAAACCCTTTTTTCATTCCAACAAAACTTTTTTGAGATTTTTTTTGAAGCTCTTTTGCAAACTTCTTGCCTCTCACTTTAAAAGTATTTTATCTTCAGAACTTACACCTAAACGTTACCGTTTTTAGCGGATGCAAACATACAACCTTTTTTAATTCTCAAAAAACTTTTTCTAAACTATTTTTAAAAAGAATTCCTTAAGTATGTATGTCAAGCTATTCTTGTGAACGTATCCGCATAAAACCTTATCGTTTTAGCGGCTGCAAATATAAATACCTTTCCCATATTTACAACTCTTTTTAAACCTTTTTTTACACTTTATTTTACGAATGTTTTTAACGCTTTATTTTACAGC
>NZ_LBMG01000118.1 GCF_001005315.1 Kordia jejudonensis | reverse complement strand
AAAACCTTATAAATCAAAATCGATAAAATTGTTATCAAAATCATTAAAATAATGATACATATTAAGACAATTATTTCTTTCATTTTTTCCAATTAAAAATTAAAATATTCACAATATTGGCTATTGAAAACAATTGTTTAATTGAGTATTTATCAAACCATTTGCTAAAAGAGAAATCTATTATATTCTAAGCAAACACACTTTTTTTATTTGGATAACTCTACATTTAATATATTTGATTTAATACTTAGCTAAAATATAAAAAGTTTATCTAAAAAAGAAATTAGTTTACCTATAAATGTAAAAAAGTTTACAAATACTTATGACCGAACGAATCCTACAACTCTTACAAAACTTAAAAATTATGCCATTTACTATAGAAAAAGGTACAAATGGACATATAACAAGAGTAGCCGCACGAAAAATATTAGATGGAAGGACTAAAAAACCACGCATAGCAACACTTGAAATATTAATGAAATTTCTGAGCGATCACTACAAAGTATCAAGGGAATGGATGAAAGAAGGAACTGGAGAAGTTTATTTGAAAGATGAAGACGATTGTTTTTTAGAAAAGCATGGTGTTAGATTTGACTTTGACGAGTTGTTGATGCATTTCATTGAAAACCAAGAAATATATCTTGGTAGTTCTGAATCACTAAATTTAGCTTTCGTAAACAATATAGTAAAGAATAAGGACTTTTATATAAAAAACTCTGAATACTTTCGACTTTTTATAAAAGGGTTGGTCGAAGAAGGAATTGAAGAACGATTGAAGACTTTGAAAGACATTGGAATTATAATTAAAAAAAATAATTAACTCGTTGTTAAATAAATTTGATGTTTGCCAAATTGAAATAAAACGTCTTTAGGAAGATTTATAAATTTTTTAATATTTTCTTCTTCTTTTTTCTCTATTTCTTTTTTTAGTTTTTCAATTTCTTTTTTCACTCTTGCCATAGAGTCTTCATGGGTGCTTATAACTTGCTCATCAATACACTTTTTGTTATAAAGCTTGTTCAGGTTTTTTTTAGTTGTTTCATCCATTTTCTACTCAATTGTCTCTGTAACTTTATTTATTATTTTATTATTTGATTGTGTATATTCAACAAACTTTTCCTCTTTTACAAAATTTTTCTTAGGAACAGTATGCAATAACTGCTTAAATAAAATTCTTATTGCTTTTAATAACTTTTCTTCTTCAATGGAATTTACTTTGAATAAGTATAATAATAGTTGTTTAAGACCTAAAGTTGCACAAATTGCTCCTAAGAAGATTCCACATAAATAATACACAAAATCTATCTCACGCTCAGGAGTTAAAGCCCAGTATAGATAAACAGATGCGACGAAGAGATACATCAAACTCAAATAAAAAAAAGATTTGGCAAGATTTATCCAATCAATTTTATATCTAAAAATAAAAAGTATCATGAATAAAATACCAGTAACTAAAATGAAGATAGGGTTACCTACGTTAGCTAGAAAAAGATTCATATTCTTAAATCCATTGACTCTTTTTGACTTTTTCAAAGCGGTTAATTCATTATGAAGATTTTGTGATTTTTGTTCAGTATTTCTATGCGATACTAATAAATTTTCAGCTTTTTGATTTAAAGAATCTGGCAATATATTTAGCTTTATCAGCTCATTTAAAAAATGAACTGATTCTATTCTGTCAGCATCTCTACTTTTTCTTGCTTCACGATGCTCTTTTCTTACTACTTCGACGTCTTCATTAAACGGAGACACAAACAACTGTGACATTGCTGTAATAACACCTGTTAAAACAGCAATGACAACAAAATATTTATATTTAGTTATGGTCGTCGTCGTCGTCGTCCCCGTCTTTATTTCCGATTGAGCCTGCTCCTTCTTTGTCAGAGGCTTGTATTTCTTCATATTCTTGTTCCGCTAGGTTATCTGGCTCACAACCAGTTGTTAAATTAATTCCTATTAAGAATAAGCAAACTAAAAGTAATTTTTTCATGATATTTTGATTTAAAGGTTTATAATAAAATCAAATGTATCTAAAAAACTACCTGTCAGAAAGTTCTATGGTACTAGAATAGGAATTGTTTTGCAATATAAGGAAAAGTTTACTTTTTAATGTATACTAAAAACAAAACCGTAATAATAGTATGGTTTTACCTTTTTCATAAATAAGTAAAACCCAAAAAGCTAGTAATTTGTTCCTATTACTAGCTTTTTTATTTAAAATGTTTATTGCTATTCTCTTCTCCCCATGCTAGTAGTCCCAGAATAAATCAATACACATTATACATCTATATTGTTTTTTACTCAAATTCTACTAAAAGCTACTAATAACTACTAAAAACATAAAAAATATTACAACAGGAATAATAATTCTAAATCTTAATTTCATAAAAATCTATTTGATTATTTTC
>NZ_LBMG01000117.1 GCF_001005315.1 Kordia jejudonensis | reverse complement strand
AATTATTTGAGTTGAATGTGAAATAGTTTTCAAGCATATCTTTAATAAATGTTGTATAAATAACGTAACGTCATGCTACATTTGGTATACGGTTTTATTGATACTTAAATACTTTTAAGTATGGTCTATTTATATTATTTAAAGGCTTTACCAAATGCTATCTTGTGGATAGCTATTATTGTTTTATATATAAATCATATCCAGTAGTTCCTAAATAGTTGATTGAGAGTGTTGTTGTATCAACATTAATGTCATAGCAATATTCGTCTCCATCAGCATCAATCATTTTTAAATAATAAAATTGAGTCCCGTTGGTTTTTACTTCGTATCCACATTGCGGCGAAGTATATGAAATAGTATAGGTAAATGTTTCATCTACTGAATTATCTGTATTGAGCCATTTACATATTCCATTATTGGTAAATTGCCACTTATTTTCCAAATCATTTTCGTGAATCCAAGTACCTACAATATCATTTTCGGGAGTATGATTGAAAGATGATAAAGATAATATACCCACAATCATTATAATCAATAGTGTGATTATTTTTAATATTGTGATTTTTTTCATTTTAAATTTTATTTACAAGTTATTGAATCTTTTGCCTTTTTAAATATTTTTTTTCTGTGAGTTAATCCATTTCTTCCTCCATTTACTTTTTTTGTTACTTTTCTGACTGTACTCAAACTGTCTACTGTTATTTTATCCAGCACTCTTTTTTTATAGTACCAAAGTGCGCTCATTACAGCTAATGTATCATTGGATTTTAATAAACTTGGTGTGGTAACAGGATCGATATCAGGGTCATATTTATTATTATAAAATGTTTTGAAGGATTGGTAATTACTTTTACCTGTCAATTGAAAAATTCCTCTGCCTCTATACTTATAACCTTCTCCACTAGCTTCATTACTATTACCAAGTCTATTAGCATAAACATAATTAGCTACTTTGGCAGAATTTCTTAAATATGTGCTATCCGCCAATCTTTTATTAATAGTATCGGTAGCGTTCTGTTGAAAATATTTTTTATATATTTTTTTCAATCTACTTGCAGTTGTATAATGCAAACTTTCAGTTGTACCCAAACCATTAGCAAATTCGCCTCCAACTTCATGCCCAGCTTGGGATAAAAAATGCCATAGTTTTTCATCTGAATCTATACCAAAATCCTTGCCGTAATCGTTAATGACTTTTGCCAATAATTTCATATTATCATCGCTAGCATTTGGAAAAACTTTTTTCAAATCTTCTTTAGACGTGTCACAATCATTATCTTTATCAATTATAACGGCTACAGCACCATCATCACATGGGTTCAAAGGATTCGTTTTCATCATCATTTGGTTGTCATCTGAATTTCGATTGTGTAAAATACCTCCACTACAATCTGTTATTATCAGCGAACTACCACTACAACAAGCATTTCCAGATGGTTCATGTCCGTTAGCATATTGTATACCGCATCCACAATTAGAATACCGCCAACTTATACGACAATCATCGTTACTAGAACTTGCAAACCAACCTCCGTTTCCAGTATTATCTACAGGAGCTGAACTATCATCATTACTTCCAGGAATTCCTCCACTTGTATTTGGATTACCTGGAGAATCATCATCATTAGAGTTGTCGTCAGTTGGTTCATCAATTGGGTCGTCACTAGGTTCAGAAGGACAAGGAGCAAACTGTCCATCATCTTCTGCAACTATACCTTCTTGAACAGTTATACTTCCAATCGAATTTCCATTTTCATCAAAAGTCTCTATCGTTCCATTAAACCTAGAAAAATCAATAGCTTTTGTTTCACTATCAATTGGTGGGCTACCAATAAAAGTATACTTCAAAAAATATTCATATATTGAATTTTCACTTTCTACCACTATTAAATTAGTTACACTATTTTCTTCTAAAGGTGTGATTACTTTAAATGTATGTTTAGTATTTTTTTCATTTAATACAACAACTTCTTTACTCGTATCAACAATTCCTAAATCCGTAGATTTTGAAGCAAAGGATTTTACAGATAATTTTACCGTGTGTTTTTTTGTACTTACGGTAAAATAATTATTTGTCTTTAATCTTATGTAATCGATAGCTGATTTGGAAACATTATTTCCCTCTTTAATTTGCACTTTATTTTGTATTACTGTTTCAGGATTTTTTTCTAAATAAACAGCATCATCCTTGTCACATGAAAACAAGAGCAGTATACAAAATAATGCAATGATTTTTTTCACAATTATTAATTTAAATACAATTATTATTATGTCAGAATCAGTACAGAATAGTTGAATTTAATTCCATCAATACTGTGAAACGATCATCTTTAACGATCTACATGATAATGATTCTATATATTGTTAGAATAGAAAAGCCTAAGATTGAAGGATATTTCTTGTTAAGTAAAATTATCTAGAAAAATACACATAACTTTTCTAATTTTAAGGTTGTCATTGAACAAAACAAGTGATTTTACTTTTTTACCTTATTTCTGATAGGGCAAAAACGTAATGAAGGAATTTATTTACTTAAAATAAAGCATCATATGGTTTTAAATACTACTTATTCAGTAATTAATATAATTACTAATTCAATCTGTTTTTTTAGGAAAACTTGAAGGAACTGATGG
>NZ_LBMG01000116.1 GCF_001005315.1 Kordia jejudonensis | reverse complement strand
AAAATAACAAGAAGCAGTACATAAGCCTACGGGTAATTAGTACTACTCGGCTATGACATTACTGCCTTTACACCTATAGCCTATCAACGTGGTCATCTCCCACGACCCTTTAAAGAAATCTCATCTTGTGGTGGGTTTCGCGCTTATATGCTTTCAGCGCTTATCCCTTCCCAACGTAGCTACTCTGCAATGCTCCTGGCGGAACAACAGATACACCAGAGGTTAGTCCAACTCGGTCCTCTCGTACTAGAGTCAGATCCACGCAAATTTCTAACGCCCACAGCAGATAGAGACCGAACTGTCTCACGACGTTCTGAACCCAGCTCGCGTGCCACTTTAATGGGCGAACAGCCCAACCCTTGGGACCTTCTCCAGCCCCAGGATGTGACGAGCCGACATCGAGGTGCCAAACCCCCCCGTCGATGTGAGCTCTTGGGGGAGATCAGCCTGTTATCCCCGGAGTACCTTTTATCCTTTGAGCGATGGCCCTTCCATGCGGAACCACCGGATCACTATGCTCTTGTTTCCAACCTGATCGACCTGTATGTCTCTCAGTCAAGCACCCTTATGCCATTGCACTCTACGCACGGTTACCAAGCGTGCTGAGGGTACCTTTAGAAGCCTCCGTTACTCTTTTGGAGGCGACCACCCCAGTCAAACTACCCACCACGCACTGTTCCTCGCTAGAGGTTAGGCTTCAGATAAGCAAAGGGTGGTATTTCAACAACGACTCACACATGCCTGGCGACACATGATCGAAGTCTCCCACCTATCCTACACATTACTTATCCAAAGTCAATACGAAGCTATAGTAAAGGTTCACGGGGTCTTTTCGTCCCGCTGCGGGTAATCGGCATCTTCACCGATACTACAATTTCACCGAGCTCATGGCTGAGACAGTGTCCAGATCGTTGCACCATTCGTGCAGGTCGGAACTTACCCGACAAGGAATTTCGCTACCTTAGGACCGTTATAGTTACGGCCGCCGTTTACTGGGGCTTCAATTCAGATCTTCGCCGAAGCTAAACCCTCCTCTTAACCTTCCAGCACCGGGCAGGTGTCAGGCCTTATACATCATCTTTCGATTTAGCAAAGCCCTATGTTTTTGATAAACAGTCGCCTGGACCTTTTCACTGCGGCCCATCCGAAGATGGGCGACCTTTCTCCCGAAGTTACAGGTCGATTTTGCCTAGTTCCTTAGCCATGAATCTCTCGAGCACCTTAGAATTCTCATCCCAACTACCTGTGTCGGTTTACGGTACGGGCTGCTTCACTTGGTTTTCTTGGAAGTCGATTTGCTAGATTATCAGCGCGGCCGTAGCCTTACTGTACTATCGAGGTGTTACCACTCTCTTCAACGCACTATTCCGTCAGTGCGCACTAACTTTTCGCCTCCGTCACTTTTAGCGTGAGCAGGTAGCAGAATATTAACTGCTTGTCCATCCACTACCCCTTTCGGGTTCGCGTTAGGTCCCGACTAACCCTCAGCTGATTAGCATAGCTGAGGAAACCTTAGTCTTTCGGTGTGCGGGTTTCTCGCCCGCATTATCGTTACTTATGCCTACATTTTCTTTTCTATCCGCTCCAGCAATCCTCGCAGACCACATTCTGCGCAGATAGAATGCTCCCCTACCACTCCTTATAGAAGTCCATAGCTTCGGTAATATACTTATGCCCGATTATTATCCATGCTCGACCGCTCGACTAGTGAGCTGTTACGCACTCTTTAAATGAATGGCTGCTTCCAAGCCAACATCCTAGCTGTCTAGGCAGTCAAACCTCGTTTATTCAACTTAGTATATATTTGGGGACCTTAGCTGATGGTCCGGGTTCTTTCCCTCTCGGACATGGACCTTAGCACCCATGCCCTCACTGCATTAAAACATTTTATAGCATTCGGAGTTTGTCAGGAATTGGTAGGCGGTGAAGCCCCCGCATCCAATCAGTAGCTCTACCTCTATAAAACTATTAATACGCTGCACCTAAATGCATTTCGGGGAGTACGAGCTATTTCCGAGTTTGATTGGCCTTTCACCCCTACCCACAGGTCATCCGAAGACTTTTCAACGTCAACCGGTTCGGTCCTCCACTGTGTGTTACCACAGCTTCAACCTGCCCATGGGTAGATCACACGGTTTCGCGTCTACCACTACTAACTATAGCGCCCTATTCAGACTCGCTTTCGCTACGGCTCCACACCTGAAGTGTTTAACCTCGCTAGCAACGGTAACTCGTAGGCTCATTATGCAAAAGGCACGCCGTCACTGATAAATCAGCTCCGACCGCTTGTAAGCGTATGGTTTCAGGGTCTATTTCACTCCCTTATTCAGGGTTCTTTTCACCTTTCCCTCACGGTACTAGTTCACTATCGGTCTCTCAGGAGTATTTAGCCTTAGCGGATGGTCCCGCCAAATTCACACAGGGTTACACGTGCCCCGCGCTACTCAGGATACCACTATCAATAATTAATCTTACCTATACGGGACTATCACCCTCTATGGCCTGTCTTTCCAAACAGTTCTAATTCAATTAACATCAAATAACGTGGTCCTACAACCCCAAAATTGCCGTAACAACTTTGGTTTGGGCTATTCCGCGTTCGCTCGCCACTACTAGCGGAATCACTTTTGTTTTCTTCTCCTCCGGGTACTTAGATGTTTCAGTTCTCCGGGTTTGCCTCCTTGCGGATGACATGTCTTCAACATGCCGGGTTGCCCCATTCGGATATCTGCGGATCACAAAGTATGTGCCTCTCCCCGCAGCTTTTCGCAGCTTATCACGTCCTTCATCGCCTCTGAGAGCCTAGGCATTCCCCATACGCCCTTACTTAGCTTATTGTACTTTTGCTCTTTATTATTTTTAAATATTTTTT
>NZ_LBMG01000115.1 GCF_001005315.1 Kordia jejudonensis | reverse complement strand
GCTTATTGTTTTTTCCATGTTAGTTTTGTTTCTTTTTTAAAATTGAGTCTTTAGGAATTTGTTTCAATCCTAAAATACTATCAATCATTTTCTCCATACCGCCGCCTTTCATGAATTTTTTTAAGTCTTTTATACTAGAAAAATCCAGTCTTTGACTACCATCTTCTTTGTCAAACTCAAAATCCATATTAGGAAAAGTACGGTCAAGTTCTAAGATAAGTAATAACTTTTTTTGGTCATATTTATTAAAAATAAACGAGTCTAGTCTTCTTTCTATTCTGCTTTTTGCTAATTTTTCATTTCCTATTGATTTTACTAAAGAATATACAATAGAGTCATTCTCAGTAATTCTATCGTAATTTTGATTTGATAAATTGAATGAACTTCTTATTAGCTTTTTACCTTGTCTTTTTTCTTTTAAGCTATTAAAAGGTTTATAAGAACTGTTACAACTAATGATTAGCATAAAAATGACTAATGGAAAGACTAATTTTTTCATTTTTAAATAGATTATTGCTTTTTCCGTTGTTTGATAGAGTCTTTTCTCTTGTCAAAATTCAAGTTCTTCACTAGGGTATCATCAATTTTTTTAACAAATCTATTCAGCTCCTCAACACTTTTAAAATGAACAGCTCTTTTAAAATCTACACTATCTGATAATTCAAAACAACCTGATTTTAAAAGCCTCTCTAGTTTTAGTGTAAAGATTAGGTCTTCTACATTATATTTACCATCATAATAGGAAGCTAATCTATACTTGACTCTTTCAATTTTTGTAGAATCTTTTAAAAGTAAAATCAATTCATTAATTACAGAATCATTTTTGGTTAGTTGAAATAGTTTAGAATCACTTAAATCATATTGTTCCTTTATCAAACTTAATTTATTATTATTTGATTGAAATTTAGTACTATCCTTAGACTTTATTTCTCCTTTTTGAGAATAAGATATTTGAATTACTGAAATCAATAAAATTATTATTGATAAATAAGTTTTTTTTAAGATCATAGTATTAAATTAAATTGTTTAATGATTATCATTTATTCATATCCAAAGATACTCCTTACAGGTTGACCAGTTAGTGAGTTAACATACATAATTATAATATATTCTCTGTTAAAATAAAGACCTCTCCCTTCAATAACAGCTCCAATTTTTAAAGTTCCGTATTGAACTATTCTTGCTTCTCCATATGGCTGTGTTGGATTCATACTAAAACCAAAACTATCTTGTTGTTCCCAAAATAAATGAAAATCTAATCCAGTAGTAACAGATTCAACACTTGTTACTTCGTAAGGTACTTGTTGAAAGAAATCACCCATTTGTTGATAAATTTTCACTTTTAGATCTGAATTCCAAGTTAAGGGAAAAATGAAGCTTGCAATTTTTATATCTGGACTTGAAGTATCTTCAAAAGACATATCTCCTTCTATTTCATCTATCGTCTCAAGATATAATTCAAATTCTTCTACACTATTGAAAGTAGGAGTTCCTGTAGGCATTGGACTTTTCGAGTATCCCCAAGAATCATTTCCTTGTTTTATACCATTTAAGTCAATTGTTAATTGGTCTACAATAGGCGTAGTTACAATTTCATCACTTGGTTCATTAGGATCGCTAGTAGTTGGCGATGTCGTAGTACCTCCACTTGTTGTATTGTTGGTTGGGTCAGTAGCTGAACTAGGATCACCACTTGTTGTCGTAGTTGTAGTTCCTGCACCACCTGGGCTTGTTGGCGGACACCAAACACTTGTTACAGTATATACTTCGCATTCTCCATCGGCTCCGCCTTGATGATGGCAAGTACTATGTGGTCCATACTCATACGTACCTCCTTCTACTCCATTAATAGTTGGTGTAACATGATATGTAGTGGTGCTTATGGTACACGGAAGTGAGTTCTCCGATAGTAAACTTGAAAAGTCTCCTTCAATTGGTGTTACCGTTATGTCTACATAGCTACTTACATGTCCTGTATTGAGTAACTCATGCAATTGCTCGGCTGAATACTGATATTTCATGAGTACAGTACTAATTTCTTGTGTAGCAGCATTTACGGAGAGGACTAAGTTTTCTAACGCTGTACTAAATTCATTTTCACGACTAATGGCAAAGGTGTACGAGTAGCCACTACCATCATTTTTTTCTACATACTTTGCCACTTTAGTTTCTACGCTAAAGTCATTGTTATCATTTTCAATACTTACTTGGTTTCGGTTTTGGGTTAATCCTCTTAACCTTTCGCTAATTAAAGCATTGTTTTCTATTTCACTTGTATATACCATATGTGACGAAAACGGCGCTTGCTTGGCAACAGCCACAAGTTCGTCTTGTGTTTCCAAAGCAGTATCGCTTTCACAGTTGGTAAATAGTGTTGTTGTAAGAAATAGTAACATAAGTTTAAAGGTAATTAATTTAATTGTTTTCATTGATTGGTTTTTTTAAATACGCCTACTCGTTCGTTTTTCGGCTTTCACGACTGATTATTTGGTTGTTGGTTGTCAGTTGCTGGTTGTTAGTAATACCAACAACCAACAACGAAAAATAACAACCGTAGGACAGTGTCCTAAAACATTTGCCGTGGGTATTAAAAAAATACCTATCTTTGATGTGCAGATCGTAGGCAAATGTTATTTGTTTACTACAGAACTCTCACTTCGGTGGGAGTTTTTTTTGTTTTAATTCCGTTGCAGAACGGAGTTTGTTAGCTTCGTTTCTATCATTTATTCTTATCTGTTTTTTCTCTTTTTTACGTTTATTACTGTCTTTTTTGGTTCATTACTGTTTCAAAGCGGTTCAATTCTGGTTGTTAGCCCTCTCGGAACTGGTTTGCTGTGGTTGTGTACCCATAATATGCGGTTCGTTACCCTTTTGAAGCGGTTCTGTAAGGGGTGTACCCCCTAAACGAACCCCTTTTTTTAGGTTCGGAACCTATTATAATGGGTTCTGAACCGCTTTCAACCTATATAGAACCGCTTTGTAGCTTTGCAATACGGCATGTAATGGGTAACAAACCCTATTAATGT
>NZ_LBMG01000114.1 GCF_001005315.1 Kordia jejudonensis | reverse complement strand
TTATAATATCCTTATGTTGCCAATTTTGTTTACTTTTCTTAGTTAGTTCCTTTAATTCTAGTGTTGAAATTGAAACTATAGCAGTATTTTTAGTTGTATCACAACCAAAAATACTGCTAATAAAAATTATAAATAAAACTGTTTTGATTCTCATAATTAGATTAAAATTTTTTCTTTATTGAGGATCTGTATTGGGATCACCACCTGTATTTCCATCAGTACAAATCGACAATATTAAAACTCGTGATGCACATTTAGCATCATCTTTTGATTTTGTATTCCCTTTTGTTACTGGATCAGGATCACCCGCATTACCTGTACCTCCTATTAAGTTACTTATTGCATTCAAATTTGCGATCTTTATTCTTAAAAGTTTTAAAGAAGATTTCTTTTTTTTCATTTTAATTATGTTTTTGTTACTCGACAATATTATATAATTCTAACTTATAAAAAGATGTTCAAATACTAGAATTTTTAGCAATTCGTGGAATTGATAGGTTATTTTTTATCTTTTATTTAATTCTTTTAAAAAATAAGAAGGTTTTAAACTTGTTTTTTTGGTAAATGCTCTTGAAAAAGAAAGAGCATTTGAAAAACCTCCTTCTTCAGCTATTGCACTTATAGTATACTTTCTGAAATTTTTATCCGTATTAAGTCGATCAATTAAATACTCAATCCTTAGATCATTAATATAAGTATTAAAGTTTTTTTGTTGGTAATGATTTATTATTTTAGACAAATATTTAGTGTTTGTGTTAATTAGTTTAGCAACATCATTTAAAGTAATTTGATTTTTTAGATAGCTTTTATTCTTTATAAAATTATCTAATTCAAGTAGAACTTTATTTACAGTTTCTTCATCTACATCCTCTAACACTTTAGACGTATTCTTAATAGTATTACTTTCGCTTGTCTGCAATTTTTCCTTACCAATAAGTGTATCAAATCTTTGTTTGTATTTCTTTTTTTGCTTGTAATAATAAATTAAAAATATTGTTGAAACTATTACTGTGATCATTAAAAAGATATTCCAATAGGTTGTTGTTTTTGAATTATTTTCTAACTCTGCTATCAGTTCTTTTTGATAACTCATTAGCTCTGGAAAATCATATTCCTTATATACGTTTTTTACTAAATATTTATAATCATCACTTAATATACTGTCTAATTTCAATAGTCTTGTTGTATACAACAATTGATTTTTCAGGTCTTTCGTTTCTTTAAAATAGTTGATCAACTTTTCATAAGTAGACCTACAGCTTGGAAGTAAATCATAAGTTTCCAGAAAAATTGAGTCAACTTTTTGAAAATATGGAATTGATTGTTTTTTTTGATCATTTTCATATAGGGCTAAACCTAGATAATGGTAAACTACAGCTAGATCATCTTTTGTTTCTATATGATCTATTGCCTTATAAATACTATCAATCGCGGCAGTATACTTTTTTTGAAGAGTCAGATTAATTCCTTCATTTACAACAAAATGATAGTATCTAGTAGAGTCTTTTCTGGCAAGTGTCTCAAGTATACCTCTAGAGTTTATTTCTGTGGCTTTTGAAAATTGTTTCGTTTCATAATATACATTAGATAATTGAAACAATGTACTGAAATACATATCGCCATCATCAAAATCTTTATATTCACTTTCATATTCTAAACACTGATCAAAAATATTTTCTGCTTCCTCAAAATTTCCTATCTGCCTTTTAATAATTCCAACATTAAATTTTATTGTGTAGTACAGTTCTTCATTATTATTTTTAGCATAAGTATTTGCCATAAGGTAATCTTGTAAAGAAGCTTTGAACCTTTTTTGGTCATAGTAAATACCACCCCTATATAGTAGTAGAAGTGCTGGATAATATTGATGATCCATATTCAAGGTTGCATTAATTGCGCTATCTAAATAAGAAATTTTTAAATTTTTATCTCTAAATATATTTGCATGTAATCTGTATCCTGTACCAAGTCCTAATTGATTATTTTCTTTTTTTGCCTTATTTAAATATGCTTTAGCATAAATGAGAGCCTCTTTTTGGTTATCAATATTTTCTCTAACTCTTGAAGATAACTCAGTATATTTTTTTTGTGTCAATGAGTCTATTTCACTTTGTGAGAGTAGAGGTAGTGAAAAAAGAAAACTAAGTGATAATATTAAAAATTTCATGTTTTATATATCATTTCCTCGAATTGATCTATCAATTCCTTGAATTATACAAACTACTATTTGACTTGTGTATACAATAAAAATACATTTACACCAATCAAAAAAATCTGAGAGCTAAAATAACAGTTTTAATTTTAACAAGCGAAATCTTAATAAATAAAAACTCCCTCTTACAATAACTCAGATTTTTAATCTAAAGTATAATTCTTAAAACAAAACAGCATGGCATTAGAAAATCTAATCAGTATTGAGTTTACCCAAGAGGAACTCACCAACCTTGACACACATTTGGATGGCATTCAACAAATACTACAAGGAAAAACCGTAAACCTTACTGCTGACCAACGCCGACAATACGGAAGTATTGGCAACCAAAACAAACTCATCGTAGACAAAGCCAAAAATTATATGGAACAGCACCCAAACTGGATTCCTAATTTTATAGACAAAGTAGAGTTTGACAAAGACTACACAGCACGTCAACAAATGGAGCAACGCACCCAACGCCTACAAAACCTTGCTCAACAACTCATAGACACCAAAACATTATTAGATCATGACAATTATACGAATTCCTTAAGCTTTTACCGCATGATGCGCTACCTAGCAGGCGAAAACGAAGCGGGCGCAAAAACAGTATTTGAAGATATGAAAGTACTC
>NZ_LBMG01000113.1 GCF_001005315.1 Kordia jejudonensis | reverse complement strand
AGCGCTAGAACTGCCGATGATGATACCCAAGAAAACATGACGTAATGATACACAAGGAACAACGGCAGAAACTAAAAAAAGTTCTCGGTTATCATTATACAGATAAAGTTTTAAAGATTCTTAAAGAACAACATGTAACTAATAGAAGCGGAAAACCCTACGGAACATCCATGATTAGAAATGTGTTCAATGGACTCAATGAAAACGTAAAAATTGAAAACG
>NZ_LBMG01000112.1 GCF_001005315.1 Kordia jejudonensis | reverse complement strand
TTGGTGCTATTCCATCCGCCGTTTCATCGTCGCAAGCATCTAAATTTGTTGGCACTGCGAAAACAGGAAGCGGATTTACTTCAAAACTAAAGTTTCCTGTTTGAATACATCCAAGGAGATTTACAGCTCTTACCCATACAAAGTCACCGTCTGTGGCATTTATAGTGGTAATTGCTCCTGTACCCATTTGAGCTTCTGTCTCTGTTGGGTGATACGTTATGGTAAGACCTACTTGTCCATTTTCAACTACTGTAGTGTGTGTTGTCAAGTCAAATATTTCCATCATGTCCGTTGGATTATTCACATCACAAGCAATCATTGGAGGAATATTGTCTAGGTTTGGAAGTGGATTCACGATCAAAACCAATTCCACGATAGAAGGACAACCAGTCGTATTGTCTTCTACGCGAGCATATACTGATTCTAAAGATGATGTTGATGTGTATAAGCCAATGATTTCAAAAGTTGGATCTTCTGTTTCAGCTGCTAGTTGATTTGTGTAATATCTTACTGAGGCCGATCCTGCCAAAGGACCTAAAATTTCAGCATCCTTTGTGGATAAATCAAATGTTCCTAAACCGTCGGTATCATTTCCATTGGTATCATCACATACGCTGTAGTTTGTTGGCGTTGTAGCTACAATCATTGGGTTTACTAACAAGTCAACCGTAGAGGTCGTATAGCAACCAGTGATTGCATTTTCGACACGAATATGTACCGTTTGCATGTCTGCCATTTCATTTATATATGATGCTGGAAGTGGTGATCCGCCGCCAGCCATAGCTTCTCCTGGCGTAAGGTAGTAACTGATTATCATAGGATCAGCTGAAGTTTGACCTGCTATAATTTCTGCATCGGCTTCTGTCAAAGTAAATCCTACAAATCCATCCGTATCATCATCACATTCTTCCAATGTTGTTGGCGTTACTTGAACAGGTAATGGACTAGGTAGTAAATCAAACATTGTTGTTGCATAACAATCATTTCCGGCTAAAGCACTTTCAATTCTTACATATACTGTTTCTCCTAGAGAGCCTGTATACATTGTTGGCAATGGATTTGTATCCATATCAGCATCATCTTGAGTTGGATGATAGCTGATGTTAAAATCCGCAGCATTTTGAGTTCCTAGAATTGCTGTTTCTTGTGTTGTTAAATCATAATCTTCTGTCCCATTTGCATCTTGGTCGCAAGAAAGCATATCATCAGGCTGATTTGCTATTGGTACAGGATTTACCTGAATATCGAATTGTGATACAGTACTACATTCGGTATTGTTATTATTTTCAATGCGTACATAGATTGTTTCTGGAGCTGTTAAATTTTGATTTTGGTACGTTGTTGGCAGTGGAGCTGCATTATTTAATGCATCATCCATACTACCATGATATGTTATAGTAAATAAAGAAGCGTCTTGCGTTCCTAATACTTGAATATTATTATCCGTTAATACGAAATCTTCCACTCCATCATTTGAAGGGTCATCACAAACGACAACATTTGTCACTGTATTGGCAACAGGTTCTACATATACTTGTAATTCAAAATCAGTTGTTGCAAAACATCCTATTAACGTATTTTCTAACCTTACAAATATGGTTTCTAAACTTGATCCGCTTGTATATAATGTTGGTAATGGATTTGTATTCATTTCGGCATCAGCCAAAGTTGGATGGTAAGTAATGTCAAAATCCGCAGCATTTTGTGTTAGTAAGACATCATTATTTACAAGAGAAAGGTCAAATTCAACATTCGTGATTCCCGCAGGAGAACACGCTAGCAAATCATTTGGTTCGTTGGCTACAGGAACTGGAGCAAACTCAATTGTAATGGTATCGTTTGTACTACAGTTTGCGGAAACCAAAACTTCTACAGAATAAACTCCTGGAGCGCTCACATCCAAGGTAGGGTTTGTTTCCCCTGGAAGAACTACATTATCCAGTGACCAAACATAGGTAGCACCTGCAACTGGGTATGTGGCATCAAGCGTGATTATTTCTCCTTCACAAACAGGATTTCCCGTCGTTATTAATCTGTCATCTCCTAAATCGAAAGAACCAATATCAAAACTTCCTCCTTCTAAAAATACAGCAGAGTCAAACTGTGTATCAAAGAAATCAGAGACTACTAATTTTATTATGTATGTTTGACCTGGAATTACATCCGCTTGTGCCGTTAATGCTACTGTTTGTCCGTCAAAAGCTGTTGACCCATTATTACTTCCTACTGTATCATAAAATTCAGGAAAAGCAAACTGTCCTAATCCTGGTCCACACGTAAAATTGTGAATATTAGTAATACTTGCAGGAATATTTGAGTTGGGTAGTAATGCAATATTTCGTCCACCTAAGTCTAGATTCAATTCAGGAGTTGCTGGATTCGCATCGTGATCGTATAAATTGGAATTAGGAATTCCTGGACCACTTAAAATAAACGCAAAAGTATCTGCAAAAGAACACGGATATGAATTACTTGTAGTGTATTCTTCTGAAGCTAAGATGTATCTAAAACTAATTTGGGTAGATAATGGAACGAAACTAAATTCGATTGCTGTTGCATTTTCTACAGTCCCATTTCCTGTTAATACTTGCAAATCTGGATCACCAGTCCAGTTACCACCGCCACCAAAACTTAGAATTCCTGCGCCATTATTTGGAATTGCTGTTACATTTGAACTACTTAATACAACACCTTCTGGAAAGGGAAAATCTGCAGTTCCACTATCAAAAAAACCATAACTCTCAAAACTCAGATTTGCTCCATTTTGTTCTGATGGCCAGTTATCTGCTCCACTATGATTTGTTACTCTAATATTGTCAGGTTCATTTCCACAAACATTACGAAATAAGACATCTATAATTAGAAATTCTGGATCGAGAGTGTCGTCGACAGTAATTTGTTGTGAGTATACTTGATGCCCTATTAATAGGAGAAGAATAGATAGTATTTTTGTCCTCATAACTATATTTTTGGTGGTTCTTGGTTAATTCTTTTTCATGCTTGTATTCAAATATATTAATAAGAGAAATAATCTGTTGGTTTTTTAACATAAAATCTCTTACGCTATTTGATACGTTATATTTTTTGAAAAAAACCGTTGCGTTAAAGATAGCGACGGTTTTTTTCTATATTCTTTTCTATTTTTTTCTTTCTGTGAAATTTATCTCTTCAACGTAAAATGATTAATAAACTCCTTTGGTGTTCCATCAAATGGAT
>NZ_LBMG01000111.1 GCF_001005315.1 Kordia jejudonensis | reverse complement strand
GAATCACTTATATCGAACTGACGTTAAATACATTTTTTAATTCATCTCGCGCATCTGTCCGAAGAAATAATGAAGAAGCAGACGAAAGTGCGACGCGAATGCGAAATGTATGTAGCTTAGCGACTGAATGATACTTGGCAATTTCCTACGGGCAGAATTGATTTTTTTTGAAGGAATGAAGTTGAAATTGAAAACATTGAGGTCATTACGAACGATAATGAAGTGTTCTGTGTTATAGTAACAGATGACTTCATCGAAACTCCTCGCAATAACGTACAAAATTTCATCATACTGAACTTGATTTAGAATTACTGAGTAAAATCTCGCGAAAGCAAAAAAAAGAGCCAAAACATAACGTCCTGACTCTTTTCTCTATTTTCTATTTTCTATTTTCTAAAAAACTACCCAATAATATGAATTTCAGAAAAATCTTTACCAACAATCATAGCGCCGTTTTCATCCGTTTTTATGTCTGAAAGTGCTACAATTTCATTGTCTATTTGAATTTCTTTCGCTTTGAAAGGCAATCCGTGAATGTTCAGTTTGAAGTTTTCATATGTTGTAATATACTTTCCTTCTTTGTGTTGCTGAATGATTAATTCGTTGGATTTTCCCGTCAGTTTAAAGGTTCTCAGACTGTAACGTCCTTTTGTATAATCGTATCCATCATGTGCATCGTCAAAGAGTTGTGAGCTTTCTTTTCCTTTTTTATAGTAAATATCCAAAGTTACTTCATCAATTTCTTTTTCGCCAACATATTGTTGTACAGGATATTTCGGAATGATTGCTCCTTCTTGTACAAAAATCGGCATGCTGTCAATTTCTGCATCTACCCATTTTTCTTTTCCTCCTTCAACCAATTCATCTGTCCAGTAATTGTACCATTGTCCACGTGGAATGTACATACGACGACCTTTGGCGTTTGGTTCTTGAATTGGACATACTAATATTTTATCTCCAAACACAAATTCATCCGTTCGGTAATGCGTTTGATGATCTTCTTGATCGAACATTACCAATGATTTTAATAACGGCGTTCCATGATCGACTAAGTTCCAAAAAGCAGTATATAAATATGGTAATAATTGATAACGCAATTCTACAAACTTTCGCACTACATCCGTAACATCTTCATCAAAAGCCCATGGTTCTTGATCGCCGTGATCTCCTGAAGAATGCACTCTACAAAACGGATGAAAAATTCCAAGTTGAATCCAACGTGTGAATAATTCTCCTTGTGGTTGCTCGGCAAATCCTCCAATATCACTTCCTGCAAAGGAAAAACCAGACATTGCCATACGTTGTGCTTGTACATTGGCTATCCATAAGTGTTCCCAAGTTGCTACGTTATCTCCTGTCCAAGTTGACGTGTAACGCTGCGTTCCTGAATATGCCGCACGTGTAATGACAAACGGACGTTTTGGATAGTTGAATTTCTTTAATCCTTGATAGGTTGCACGCGCCATTTGCATTCCGTACACATTGTGTGCTTTTCGGTGACTGCACGGATTTCCATCATAATCGTGGCGCACATCATCTGGAAATGTTTTGTTTGGCACCTCCATGACGGCAGGTTCGTTCATATCATTCCAAACACCTTTGATTCCGATGTCTTCAATGAGTTCTTTGAATAATCCTGACCACCAATCGCGCACTTCTGGTTTTGTAAAATCTGGGAAGTAACATTCGCCTGGCCAAACTTTTCCTTTCATATACGGTCCGTCGGCACGTTTACAGAAGTAATCTTTATCTAACGCTTCTTTGAAAACGTCGTAATTTTTGTCAATTTTAATTCCTGGATCAATAATCGCAACCGTTTTGAAACCGTCATCTGCCAATTCTTTGACCATGCGTTTCGGATCTGGAAAATGATCTTTATTCCATGTAAAACAACGGAAACCATCCATATAATCGATATCTAAGTAAATGGCATCACACGGAATTTTTAAGTCTCTAAATTTCTGTGTAATTTCTTTTACATTGCTTTCAGGATAGTAACTCCATTTACATTGATGATATCCTAATGCCCATAATGGCGGCAGTTGATGCGGCTTTCCTGTTAAGTCTGTATAACTTTCAACAACATCTTGCATTTGCGGTCCGTAGATGAAATAGTAATTCATTTCGCCACCTTGCGCCCAAAAACTGGTTACATTTCTGCGTTCGTGTGCAAAATCGAAGTAACTTCTGAAGGTGTTATCAAAAAAGATTCCGTACGCTTTGTTATGGTGTAATCCCGTGTAAAATGGAATTGCTTTGTAAATCGGATCTGTATGTTTTCCATATGCATATGAATCCGTTACCCAATTTTGAAAACGCTTTCCTTTTAGGTTTAAATGATCTGGCTTGTCTCCTAATCCGAAGTAGCTTTCACGTTCGTTGACCGTTTTGCTCATTTTTACCACATTTCCACCAAACTCATAACTTTCTTCCCAATGGAAACCAAGTTCATCTTCGTTGACCAACGTATTGTCTTTTGCATCGTACAATTGTACACGCATGTTTATTTTCGCGATGTGACAGATAAGTTTTGAAGTCGTGATGATGTATTTTTCTTCATCTTCTTCTATGGCTAAGTGATTGTATCCTGTACTTGCATATTTCGTAATGGCATAGGAAAAATCATTTTCAAACGTTCCTGTTGTTGTGTAACGAAAACGCAGGACACTATCGCGGACAATTCGCATTTGTAATACGACATCATTTTCTGCAGTAAAATATAACGTGTCTACGTCTTTGCGGAAGTTTATTATTTTGGAAGGAAATAGATTCCCTTTATTTTCTAATTCTGTATTTACAATCATGTTATTGTAAGATTTAAGATATTATGTAAAAAAACGGAAAAGTTTAGAGATTTAAAAGCTTTGAATCAGCTACTTATTAACGATAACGTTATAGTTGATTATAATTATTGAAAAGTGAATTTTTATGTGTGATTTTTGTGGTTTTCTGAGTATTTATGAATTAAATCTTTGTTTTGATAATGGTACTTTTTGGATTTCTGCCTTTGCAGGAATGACTTG
>NZ_LBMG01000110.1 GCF_001005315.1 Kordia jejudonensis | reverse complement strand
TACGCGGTTACCGTATAGAATTGGGCGAAATTGATTCCATCTTAAACAAATCCGAACACATCAAAAAAGGTGTGACGCTAGCTCAAAAAGACGATTCAGGAACTGCACGATTACTTTCGTATATCATTCCTGCCAATACGTACGATCAAGCAGAAGTACAAAGCTATCTCAGCGCAAGCTTGCCATCATACATGGTTCCTGCAATGCTCATCACATTAGATGCTTTTCCAGTTACATCAAACGGAAAAATTGACAAAAAAAATCTGCTCGCAAGAGAAACGATCGTAATCAGCACTGTTGAATATGTTGCGCCTAGAAATGAAATAGAAGAAACGTTGGCTGCCATGTGGAAAAAAGTATTGAAAATGCATAAAATAGGCGTGTACGATAACTTCTTCCAAATAGGAGGAAACTCCATCGATGTCATCAAACTGGTCGCGGAAATTCAAAAAGAATTCCAAATAGACATTCCATTGCGAGTATTATTTGATGTAAATACCATTGCTGACTTAACAAAATACATAAAACTAGTGCAACTAGAAAAAGAAGACAATCATAACTCAAAAGTATATGACTTATAATATTACCGACAAAAACTCAGATATTTTAGGCTTACTTTTGGAAGCAAAAGAACAAGGAATTACACTATTTCTTGAAGATGGACGTGTCCGACTAAAAGTAAAAGAAGGCGTAGAATTGTCAGATGATTTTCTCAAACAACTAAAAGAGAAAAAAGAGCGTATCCAGCAATTTCTTGAAAGTGAAGTAGGTCAATATCAAGACATAAGGACTTCATACATCAAAAATGAAATCAAGCCTTACGACCGAAATAGCAACGCTAAAATTCCACTATCATACGCACAAGAACGTCTTTGGTTCATAGATAAACTTCAAGGAAGTATTGCTTACCACATTTCGGGTGTTATGCGTATCAAAGGCAAATTGGACATTCAACTACTAAATGAAGCGTTAAAGTTGCTAATCAACCGACATGAAGCGCTGCGAACTGTATTTCGTGACGACGACGGAATTGGCTACCAACATGTCATGAAAAGCGATGACTTTCAGCTAACACACGTTACAAAACTTTCGGAAAATACCAACATAGCAGATTTCATCGATAAGACAACTTCACAAGCATTCGATCTAGCTAATGATTACATGCTACGAGCAACAATCGTGCAAGAAAATGAAGAAAGTCATGTCATGATTCTAGTCTTACATCATATTGCTTCAGATGGTTGGTCATTGCCAATAGTCATATCAGAATTAGAAACATATTACCAACACTTACGTGACAAAACACCTGTAAATTTACCGCCACTTCCTATACAATATACCGATTACAGCATTTGGCAACGCAACTATCTATCAGGAACAATCCTAGAAGAAAAACTTGCGTATTGGAAAGAAAAACTACAAAACGCGCCCGTATTAAATTTACCTACAGATTACGTGCGGCCAGCTGTAAAATCAACGGAAGGCGCATTACATCGTTTCAAAATTGACGCGACTACAACGGCAAAACTCAACAAAATTACAAACACGAATGGTGCAACACTATTCATGACATTATTAAGTGCTTACAAAATTCTTCTCTACAGATACACGCAACAAACCGATATAACAGTTGGTACACCAATAGCAAACAGAGAACAAGAAGAAATTGCTGGTTTAGTAGGATTTTTTATCAATACCATTGTACTCAGAAATCAACTTAACACAAATGAAGATTTCAACAGCTTGCTACAACAAGTAAAACAAACCTGTCTCTCGGCATACACGCACCAAGATGTTCCTTTTGAGCGTATTGTAGATCACTTGGCGGTCGAAAGAGATCAAAGTCGCTCACCACTATTTCAAACGATGTTTATTTTCCAAAACACAGAAGAAATAGGGGAAATGAATTTGGGGGAAAGCAGTGTAGAAACGGTAGCTACAACGCATACGACTGCGCAATTTGACTTACTATTTACAGCGATGGAAACAGCTTCGGAAATCGCCATACATATTGAATATGTAACCGCTTTATTCAAGGAAGAAACTATTGCGCGAATAGCGAAACACTTTGAAAACTTACTAAAATCAATTGCTGATCATGCAGACGATTCCATAAGTAATTTGGCAATGTTGCATACGGATGAAAAAGCGCAATTGCTCAATGATTTCAATGCCACTACTGTAGAATATCCACAGCATGAAACTATACTATCTGTATTTGCAAAGCAAGTAGCCGAACGTGGAAATGCAACGGCGTTAGTATTTGAAGAGGAAAAACTAAGCTATCAACAACTTGATGCAAGATCGAATCAAGTCGCAAACTACATAGTTTCTAAAGGTGTAAAAGCAAACGATTTTGTGCCAATCTGTGCAGAACGTTCACTCGAAATGTACATCGGAATCTTAGGAATTCTAAAAGCTGGCGCAGCGTACGTACCGATTGATACAAACAATCCTGTAGAACGTATCGAATTCATTATCAATGACATAAATGCAGAAGTTGTTTTGACAAGTTCTACACAATCAGAACTTTTTAACACTATTGAAAAAGAAATATTACATCTCGATCAGCTCGAAGCTGAACAACTATCAAGTGAAGCAGTTGCAGTAACGATAGTGCCATCACAATTAGCGTACGCCATTTACACTTCAGGAACTACGGGACTTCCAAAAGGTGTAAAAAATACACACTCAGGATTGCTAAACAGACTTTTTTGGATGCGCAATGATGTAAACATTACAGAAAAAAGTGTCTTACTTCAAAAAACACCATACGTTTTCGATGTTTCTGTTTGGGAATTATTGATGCCATTAATTACAGGTTGTAAATTGGTCATTGCAAAACCAGAAGGACACAAAGATCCAGTCTATTTGCAAAACACAATAGAAAAACATCAAGTAAGTTTAGTACATTTTGTGCCTTCCATGTTGGCAGTTTTTATCGAAACTGTTGAAGCTGAAAAATGCAGTTCGCTTCAAAACATCATTTGTAGTGGAGAAGCATTGCCAGTGCAACTTGTCAAGGATTTCAAAGCAACATTTACAAATACAAGTATTCACAACTATTACGGACCAACGGAAGCAGCAATTGATGTTACAGCGATCAACTTAACAAATAACGACTACGAAGTCACCATTCCAATCGGGAAACCCGTTGCAAACACCAACATTTACATAGTTGGCGACGATATGCAACTGAGTCCAATTGGCGTTTCAGGAGAAATCCTCATTGGCGGCATACAAGTTTCGGAAGGGTACATCAATCGTGAAGTGCTTACAAAAGAAAAATTCATCGAAAGTCCATTCAAAACAGGCGAACGCGTATACAAAACAGGCGATATCGCACGTTGGTTATCTGATGGAAACATTGCCTACATTGGCAGAAAAGACGATCAAATAAAGTTACGCGGATATCGTATCGAACTCGGAGAAATCACAG
>NZ_LBMG01000011.1 GCF_001005315.1 Kordia jejudonensis | reverse complement strand
AATATATTATTTATGTAACTATTGTTACTAGCGTCTGTTTGGGGACAACTTGTCTGATAATCTTTTTTAAAAAACTGATTATCAGTTGTTTTTGTTTTTTCGTTTTCTTTTTGATTTGTTGTCTTATTGACAGCTTTTTCACTGTTTATCAACAGTATCTTAGGGTTTAAATAAAGTTCATAATTTGCCTTACGACCATAATTAATTTTCTCGATGATAACATTGGCTTGTAAAAGTTTTTTAAGATGTCTTTTAATAGTTCTGGTACTTACGTGAGAAATCTTTGCCAACTGTACGTTATTTGTTGCTAAGGGTGGAATAGAAGCAGTATCAAAACCAGCTTTTTTACTAGCTTTAAATAATGAAGCACCATAAATTCTAATAATCTCTCTAGCTGTTGCAATCACAGGTTGACGCAAACGACTTGAAAGATCATCAGAAAAAGCATTGTGTTTTTCTACAAAAACATCAAGCGCTTTAAAAACAGTTGAAAAATGAATGATGCTCATTATTTATTAAACGTATTAACCAGCAAATCATCCATAGCTGATGCTACAGAGATTAACTTTTTCTTTCTTCTCTTAGGTTTCTTAGCAGTCACTTTTTGTAAATCAAGCATACCATAAAGCCGCAGCTTTTCATCTGCGCTCAATGCTTGAATTACGTTATATACAGTTTCTGCTTTCAATTATGCTGTTGTTTTGTTTTTTTAGTTAATCACCATAAATCAATACAAAAAACAATGAGTTTTATAGCTTAGATAATCAATTCTGACTTATTAAAAATCAGGCAAAAGAAGTCTTGGTCGCTCAGTAAAGCAACTTTGTAATTGTGACAAAAGCTAGCATTGACTACATCATGTGTAGAGAAATATGATGTAGTATCAATAAGAGTTGGTAACTTCTTTTAGTATCTAAAAAAATTAATGTTTTTTTACAATCACATAGATTGTATGGATGATGCAATTTTTGTTCTTTTAACTAATAATTATTTTAAGGGGTTTACAAAATATTTTCTGATGGGTAAGCAGGTTCTTTTTTATGTTTTTAACTACTTACGGGATTACTAATTCTTTTCATTTGACTTGTAGTAAATCTAGCTAATTTTTCATTCAAAAACTACAGACAAAAACGAAAAGGGGTGAATTTTAAAAAATACAAATCACTTATTTACAGAAAGTTGACTTAAAAATGATCTAAAAATGACTTAATATTTACGTAAAGTTTCCTAAATATTTACATAAAGTTGTACTAAACTTTGCCTCTTTTTTTACTTCTTTTTTACTTTTATTTTCCACCTTTTTTACTCTTTTTTTACTTCTTTTTTACCTAAAAGTGACTTAAAAATACATGTGAAAATTTAACTAATTGAATATCAGTGTTTTGAATTTTAGATTTTAATCAAAAGCTACAATAGAAAGTATATTCTTACTTTATTTTAACAATTGAGAAATATTTTGAAAATCAATTTTGAGAAGAAAAATTAATCAAGCTGTAATTTTTTTTTGAAAAAAAGTTTCAAAAATGATTAAAAACATAGCAAAAAATAATCTTTTTCTTATGTTTTTAAAAATGAAGTAGTACAATAAAAAAGAGCAAAACGCGAGTTTGAGCAAATTGGTTTGGAAAAGTGAATGCTTTTTTAAAGAAAGATCATGTTCAATTTAGATTGAAATGCAAGAAGGTTTTTTATGAATTTAAAAATACAAAATGTATTTACTAATCGCTTAGCGAATAGTTTTTCTAAAAATTACTTATCACTAAGCGATCAGTAAAAAAAGTTCATATTTGGAATTATCATTTAATTTATAGTTCAAATGAGAAACTTATAATTAATTAACCTTTTCACTTGAATAAAGGTTAAAAAAATCAATCTACAGAAAGTGATTCATCACGATATTCACGCATTTTGTTTAGCAATTTTAATTGCTTATCTCCAGTATACCCGATTCTTTCATTTTCTAAGTAAATCCAATTATCGTCTACTATTGCTTGATTTTGTCGTACCAAAACTTCTTGATAGTCAGCATTCAACTGTTCAATACTCTTTTTTATCAAAATAATGAACTGTTTTATAAAGTCTTCTCTGTTTGTAAACCAAATAGATGAAGCATTTGTGTATACTAAATAATTTTTTTTATTAGAGATTAGATTAGTCATTTCAAAAATTTCTTCAAAAACTATCCCGCTATTTTTTATTTGTGATTTGAATTTCAACCCAGTAATATGACTTACTTTTTCATAGACTTCTTTACCATAATCAGGAATCATTTTCTCTGGAATTAATTTCATGCAAATATCAATTAATTTATTTTCATAGATGCTTGTCTAAGATATCAATAAATCTAACACTCTAAAAATCAATCGTGTATTTATTAGAATAATCTTTTGCCAACGATGCACCAATACCTCTTAAATATTTGCGAAGCTGTGATTTGGTTTTATGCCTTGTAAAACTCATCAGTTCAGTAAGCACTTGTTCGTCTGCTTTTCCTTCAGAAGCCAAAGATTTATATAAATTGGATGCCGCAGTATGCTTAAAAGAATATAAGGTCTGATCTTCATCAAGCTTCAAAGCTTCTTTCATATCTGCATACCTGCGATAAAAGAAATATGTTTTAGCTTTCTCAGTGGTACTCCATTGTCCACATTGTTCCTTATTAGTGAATAAAAAGTCTGTTGGCTTGTATTTATGGAGTTCCATTTGCTCAATGACGCTGGCTAAATTATCAATAATAGGCACAATTTCTTGTGCTTCTGTTTTAGTTTGAACATACAATCTTCTATTTTTAAGATCAATATCTTTTACCCTAAGCCTACAAACTTCCACATTTCTTAAAAAGGCATAAGCGATAAATTGGGTAAACTTTCTCAAATACGGATCGTTTTCATCCATGTAGTTACGCATTTTATCAACTTGTTGATCGGTGTAAGCTTTGTGTGTTTTTGGTCTTTCTTTTAGTTTCTTGATAGCTTTTACTGGATTATATTCCAATATATCATCACTAACAAGTTGATTAAATAAAAGTGATAAAGATGTCCTGTAACCATTTCTGGTTTTAGCACTTACAGGTTCATTCGTTAGTACTTTTTGTTTGTTATATTTTTTTAAAGAATTTAGAAAGACCGCAATTTCACGACGCTTTAAATCTTTAATGTTGATAGTGTCTAATTCATTTTCCTTTAACCAATTTACAAATCTTTTATGATGTCCTTTTATAGTAATTTTTGCACGAGCAGACCAATAAGCTTCTTTTTGCTCAATAGCAAACTCTAATGCTTCAATAGTCGTATAGTTAGTTGCTTTAAATGCTGGATTATTTTCCTTAGCAGAGTCTTGTTTTTCTTTATCTATTTTAGCATCCGTAACTTTAAAGTTTTCATAAGGACTATAACCTTTAGAAAGTAATTTTTTCAAAGCAAGTTTATATGCCATCAGGATTTCATAGCGTTCTGCTTTGGTTTTAAAGCGATTTGCTCCTTTGTAAATAGGTGGCTGTCTTTTTAATTTGTTAGTTTTGGGATCACGATAGGAATAATAAACGTACCAACGTTTGTTTAAATCTCCTCCTGCATCATAAATTTTTGGTTCTGAATAATCTTTCTTTCCTTTCAAACTGTATTCGATAACGTATTCGTTTTGTAAAATGTCATTAAAATTATACATAAAATTTGTGTTTTCAAAATAAGAAAAACACTTACGAATACTGACATTACAGCTATTTTTATATATTTGCTTTCAAAACGTGATAGGTAAAGCTTTCGGCTGTATCTTTTATCTTGTTCTCGATACTATTTTGTTTCAAAAAAAACAAAATCACTCGAACTGACGATAAAAGGATGTCGCCTCTATCCTTAACGCACGAATTAATTAAGCGACAAAAATAATCAAATTAACAGAATTGGCGTAGTATTTTTTGGCTTTCGTAATTGGAATTCGAAGTTTGGCTATTTTGGATCTTTTTCGGTCTTTTTATACTTACTTTCAAAAGGTAATAACCACGTATGATGCGAAAAGTGCGACCATTCTTCTTGGGCTAAATCTACCGTAGGATCAAAGAGTTGTTGATACGGATGATTGTTTACACGGACACGACCTACGGCGTAAATACGAACGTCTTTGCCTTCGGCAGCAAATTTACGTTTTAGAAATTGCACAAATTGCCATAACATATCAGGTTTTACAGCGACTCTTTTGGCTTGTTTTTTGGTTGTATATGTTGCAGGATTTACAATCGTTGTAACTCCAGTTGCATTGTCTACTACTTTTAGGTGTAAGTATCCAGTTTTGGAACGCAACATCATGCGCCAACTTAAACGATGTCCTTCTTCTGTCCACAATACATCATCTTGAAACGTCCAATGACGCAACGGCAATAGTATTTGTGATATAAAATACACAGCAAATAGCGGAATGAGTATTTTTCTGTATGACGATAAAATAATTTCGTTTCCTTTGTATACTTCTTTCTTTTTTAGGAAGATATTTCGAATGGTTTCTGGTTCAAAAAAGAAAATACACAGTGCCAATGACATGTACGGGAAAATTCCGATATGCAGTACAAACGAATTGAACAAGTGAAATACAATAGAGCAGATAAAGATAAAAACGCGTGTGCGTTTCCAAAGTAGTAACGGAATGACTAACAAGTCGAAACCTATACCAACATAAGTTAGCAAATAGTGAATCCAGTTTTGCTGTAAAAATTCGCCAACAATTGGTAGTGATTTTTTGCTTGCCATTAAGTTTTTGGCAACTTCTCCTGAAAACCAATCGGGATACATTTTGGCAATCGAAGCATATGTATATACGATGAATAATTGTAAAATGAAAATCCACAAACACCAATTGGGCATGGAGATTTTTTTAAGTGCCGGATTTCGTTTTACATCCATTGAAAAATAACGATGTGCCGGAACAATCCACATAAAAATACACAGCAATACTAATAAGTAGTAATGATTGTTGTATGAGGTTTTTTGCATCAAATATACACAGGTCCACAGTAGTGTGAACGCTCCCATGCTCCAGCGATATTTGTATCCGAGCATGACTAGAAAACCACAAATTCCCATGATTGCGAAGTAAAAATAGAATCCATAGGAAAACTCAGCCATGTCCAATCCAAATACATGGAAATTTAACAACGGTTGTTTTAGTAGTTGATGCATTGGTGCAAGAAAACCTTCCGCACTTATGAATGGAAATGTAAAGTCGGGCTCAATAAAGGTACGTTTTACCCAACCTGTTGCAATAGCTCCAAATCCTTCTAAACCGATAAGTAACCCAAAAAACACTCGAAACACAACGAGCGCAGTATTGTCTACTTGTTTGTATAGAAATTTATTGAGCATTGTAGGTTTCAATTAAAGCTAAGGATTGTGTTTTGTCTTTTTGCAATTGTTCTTGCAGTTTTATTACTGAATCAAATTTTTGCTCATTGCGCAAGCGCGTTAACAATGATACTTGAATGGTTTCATCATAAATATCTTCTGTAAAGTCAAAAAAGTGTACTTCAATAGTTTGTGTTTTTCCTTGTACAGTTGGGTTTGTGCCAATATTCATCATGCCAAAAACGGTGGTGTCTTTAATTGTACTTTTGACAAGATATACACCTTGTTTCGGAATTAATTTATAGGTTTCTTTAATATGAATATTTGCCGTTGGGAAGTCAATTGTTTTCCCTAAGCCTTTTCCCGAAGTAACAATTCCTGTAAGCATAAACTCATATCCAAGATACGCATTTGCGGTTTTAATATCGCCTTCGTTCAGTGCTTTTCTAATTTTGGTAGAACTTATCGTTACATCATCAATTTCTTTGGCTTTAATTTCTTCAACTTCAAATTCGAAAATTGTTCCGAATTCACGTAAGTTGTCAATATTTGCTGTTCTATTTCTTCCAAAACGATGATCGTATCCAATGATGATTTTTTTTAGATGCAATCGATCAATCAATAAATCACGCACAAAATCTTTTGCCGTCAATCTAGAAAATTCTTTGCTAAACGGATATACAATGAGCGTATCTAATCCTGTTTCGTTTAAAAGTTGAATGCGTTCATCAATAGTATTTATTAGTTTGATGTTTGTGTCTTGCTGTAAAACCATTCGCGGATGCGGAAAAAAGGTAAGCAAGGTTGTGGAAAGTCCATCAGATTTTTCAATAAGATTTTCAATAATCTTTTTGTGTCCCACATGAACACCGTCAAACGTTCCAATGGTTATTGCGGATGGATTTTCGGCTTTGTATGTGTCAAAAAAATCTATGGTATTCACGCTCAAATGTATTTTTTGTAAAGCTATTTAATTCCGATCATAAAAATAGTAATTACAATCATAATCTTAAGATCTATTAAAAGAATCTTTTCGTAGATAAAAATAAATATTTCATCGCTCCATATCCTTTAATTATCGAAAAAAAAGGAAAAAATTATGTCAATTTCTAAAAAAAGTCAATTTTTGGCAGTCAAATTAATAACCCCTAATCTAAAAAAACCTATGAAGCAAGTTTTATGCTTTGGTTTCTTTGTGTGCTTATTTTTGAACGCCACTCTTGGAGTCGCTCAAAATAATGACTGGACAAAAAAAGAAGCCGTAACGAATTCTGAAATCGTTTCAAAATTCAACTTATCCGAAGAAAAAGTCCATTTTTACGAACTAGACGAATCTACTTTTAAACAACGTTTGATACAAGCGCCATTACGTGGACTTACCTACGATTCAAATGTAATTATTGAAGTACCAGGAATTGATGGAAGATTGGAAGCTTTTAAAATGTATGAAGCGCCAGTTTTTGCACCTGAATTATCCGCAGCGTTTCCCGCTATTAAATCCTATATAGGATATAGTGAAGAAAATTACGGAGCACAATTGCGCTTGAGTATTTCTCACAAAGGTGTACAAACGATGATTTCGTATATCAATGCACCAACTGTTTTTATGCAACCAGATCATTCGAATGCTACGTATGTAGTATACACAAGAGATGCACGAACAGCTACCACAAACGTTTTTCGTTGTACGACTATTGACGAAGTTCAAAATAGATTTGTGGATGATGTAGACACGCACGCTGAAGATGCAGACGATCAAGTATTGCGAACATTTCGAATTGCTATTTCTGTAACTGGAGAATATACAGCATACCACGGAGGAACTGTTGCAGATGCCATGGCAGCAATTAATGCTTCTATGACGCGTGTTAATGCAATTTTTGAAGTAGATATGGCAGTAACTTTTGAACTAATTGCAAATAATAATACGTTGGTATTTACCAACGCAAATACAGATCCATATTCCAATGCAAACGTTGGAACTGGAGGCGCATGGAATACTGAACTGCAAAATTACCTAACAGGTTCTATTGGAAATGCAGCATATGATATTGGGCATTTATTTGGAGCTTCTGGAGGCGGAGGAAATGCAGGTTGTATCGGTTGTGTTTGTACTGACGATACAGCTTCCACTACAGATACTGAAAAAGGAAGTGCGTATACATCTCCAGCTGATGGAATTCCTGAAGGAGACACATTTGATGTTGATTATGTAGCACACGAAATTGGTCACCAAATGGGAGCAAACCACACATGGGCTTTTAATACAGAAGGAACAGGTGTAAATGCAGAACCTGGAAGTGGATCTACAATAATGGGATATGCAGGAATTACAGGAGCTAATAATGTGCAGCAAAATAGTGATCCATATTTTCACTATCACAGTATCAAACAAGTGTTAGATAATTTAGAAACACAAACCTGTTGGAATGCGAACAACTCGCCAATGCTAGCAAACAATCCACCAAATGCTAATGCAGGAAGCGATTATACAATTCCACAAGGAACTGCTTACGTGTTAAGAGGAAGTGCTACCGATGCAGACGGCGGAGATGCATTAACGTATTGCTGGGAGCAAACAGATAGTGGACAAGTAACAAATACCACATTTGGACCGACATTAACAAGCGGTTCCATGAATAGATCATTGTCTCCTACAAGTTCACCAGACAGATATATTCCAAAATTGAGTAGCGTAGCTTCTGGACAGTTGACACAAACAAACCCTACGATAAATAGTCCTTGGGAAACTGTTGCAACCGTAAATAGAACTATGAATTGGGCACTGACCGTTCGTGATAGAGAACCAACTGCAACAGGATTAGGCGGACAGTCTAGTTTTGATTTGACAGCAATTCAAGTGACAACATCAGCAGGACCATTTACCGTAACGTCTCAGGCTTCTAACGTAAGTTGGGAAATGGGAACGAGCCAAACTATAACATGGAATGTAGCAAATACAGACGCAGCTCCTGTTAACACTTCAAATGTGAATATTTTATTATCAACAGATGGCGGTGCAACTTTTCCAACAACATTGGCTACTAATGTACCAAATGATGGTTCGCACACGATTACAGTACCAATTACGGCACCAACAAACCAAGCTAGAATTATTGTTGAAGGCGCAGGAAATATTTTCTACGCGATGAACTCAAGTAATTTTAGTTTAGTAGAACCTGATTTTGCTTTAGTATTTGCTGATAATGACGAAACTGCGTGTCAGCCAGCAAATGCAGTATATACATTTACCTATAACGCTTTTAACGGATTTAGTGGTACGACTAACTTTTCTACCGTAAACTTACCAGCAGGCGCAATGGCTACTTTTAATCCTACGTCTGCTTCCGCAGATGGAACAATGGTAACTTTAACGATAGCTGGATCAGGATCGGTAACTGCGGGCAATTATACATTTACAGCACAAGGAACTTCTGGTGCAACTACTAGAGGAGCAGATGTTTTGTTAAATGTTTTTCCAGGAAGTTTAACACCTGTTTCATTAATTTCGCCTTCAAATTCAGGTTCAAATATACCAGTATCAACGAGTTTGACTTGGACAGCAAATTCTTTTGTAAATGATTATTTAGTAGAAGTTGCCACAGATGTTAGTTTTTCAAACATTATAGCCTCAGGAACTGTAACAGGAACAAGTTATTCGCCAGCAGGCTTAAACTTAGGAACTACCTATTACTGGAGAGTTGCCATTTCAAACGATTGTGTAGCTACAACTTATTCTAACACGTATTCATTTACAACACAAACCTGTTCTGTGTGTGCTTCTGTCGCAAATACTGATTTTGCAACGAGTACCACATTAGTTAATTTTAGTGATATTAACAGAATTTCTGCGAAGCCTTCTGGTTATAGCGATTACACAGCAACAGATATTGCAAATGTTACGAAAGAGCAATCGTATCCAATTACTGTAAATGCAAATACAGACGGAAACTACCGTACACAAACTATAGTGTGGATTGATTGGAATCAGAACTGTAGTTTTGATGATCCAGGAGAAGAATATGACTTAGGAGAAGCAGATAATATTCCTAATGGAGCAACTGCAAACTCTGGAATGATGATTACTGTTCCTGCTACCGCATTGGAAGGAAGTACTACCATGCGTGTATCTACTAAATATACTGCAAGAAATAATATTGTATATCCAACGTCATGTGAAAATGGGGCAGATGCTGAGGTAGAAGATTACCGTATAGATGTTCAAAACACATTATCGGTAACTGATGCAACGATTGAAGATTTCGCTATTTGGCCAAATCCATCAAAGGGAAGATTTACAGTAAACTTTACATCAAGTTCAACAGAAAAAGTAACTATTACGGTATTTGATATTCGTGGGCGTTCAATTTTTGAGAAAAAATATGACAGTACTACATCAAATTTTAATGAAGAATTAAATGTAAGTTCAGCTTCCGCTGGAATGTACATAGTTCGTGTAAATGATGGCGAACGCGTAAGTGTGAAGAAGATAATTATTCAATAAAAAACCGACAATTTATTGATGTATTTGAAAAGAGAGAAGTGTGATGCTTCTCTCTTTTTTTATTGTCCGTTAAAATTATTCATGGTATTTGAAATTCCTGCTGTTCCAAACGATTTGATGAGTTCCACACTTTTTTCAAGTCGCTCTGGAAGCTTATCATTTTCTTCCGTTGTCCATTCGCCCAACACATAATTTACTTGTTTTCCTTTGCCAAATTCGGCACTAATTCCAAATCGGAATCTAGGATATTTCGTAGTGTTTAGTAGTGCTTGAATACTTTTTAAGCCATTGTGTCCGCCATCGCTTCCTTTTCCTTTTAGGCGAATGGTGCCAAATTCCAGATTTAAATCATCTGTAATAATCAATACATTGTCAATAGGAATCTTCTCCTTTGTCATCCAATAGCGAACTGCTTTTCCGCTGAGGTTCATGTATGTGCTTGGTTTTAAAAGAATAAACGTTCGACCTTTAAACTTATACGAAGCAATATCGCCTAGTTTATCGGTTTCAAATGTAAATTCTTCCTTTTTGGCAAAAAAGTCTAGAATTTTAAATCCAATATTATGTCGAGTGTTTTCGTATTCACTTCCAATATTTCCTAAACCTACAATGAGAAATTTTTTCATAGGATCTGTTTCTTCTGCGTTGAATGATACTTTTGAATGAGATGTACTGAATAATTTTTTTAAAAACTGAAACATGTTTTTTGAAAATTTGTGTAAAAATAAAAAAGCATTCCGATATGGAATGCTTTTTATAGATCAGAAGATCAATTATTTTTATTTTGCAGCTTTTTCTTCTTTTGCAGCTTCTTGCGCAGCTTTCATTGCAGCACGTGAAATTCTTACTTGGCAAACTACTGTATTGTCTGCATGTAATAACTTGTAGTTATCATTTGTTAATGCTGTAACGTATAATTTGTTTCCAATTTGTAATTCAGAAACATCAGCATCGATAACATCAGGTAAATTAGCAGGCAATGCTTTTACTCTAAGTTTACGCTTGTTTAAACGTAAAACTCCACCCGACATTACTCCTGGCGCAGCTCCTTTAACGGAAACAGGAATGTCCATAGTAACTTCTTTATCGTCGAATAAACGATAGAAATCGATATGTAAAATTCTGTCATTTACAGGGTGAAATTGAATGTCCTGTAAAATAGCATTGTGTGTAGTACCGTCTTCTAATGCAATCACAACTGTGTGCGCATTTGGAGTATACACTAATTTAGAAAATGATAATTCTTCTGCTGAAAAGTGTAGTGGGTTGTCTCCTCCGTATAATACGCAAGGAACCTTTCCAGCATTACGTAAGGCTTTAGTTGACACTTTACCCACGCTTTCTCTTTGAGATCCGTTGATTGTAATTGATTTCATTGTTTGAGTTTATATTAATAATTAATTACATTAAAAACTTTGAGCTAATCGAAGTGTTTGTTTGTACTCTTTGCATTACATCTGCAAATAAATGCGCACAACTTACGACTTTGATTTTGCTTGATTTTTGGCGTAATGGAATAGAATCGGTTACGATTAATTCTTCTAATTTAGAATTTTCTATTCGTTCATACGCTTGTCCTGATAAAATAGGATGTGTACATATGGCACGTACCGATAATGCTCCTTTTTCCATCATTACTTCTGCGGCCTTTGTTAATGTTCCGGCAGTATCTACCATATCATCAACTAAAACAACATTTTTTCCTGTTACATCTCCAATGAGTTCCATGTGTGAAATTACATTGGCTTTTTTACGTTGTTTGTAACAAATAACAACATCACTTTCTAAAAACTTAGAATAGGCATACGCTCTTTTTGATCCTCCCATATCTGGAGAAGCAATGGTAAGCTTGTCTAAATTTAGCTTTCTCAAATATGGTAAAAACACGGTAGATGCAAATAAATGATCTACAGGTTTTTCAAAAAATCCTTGAATTTGATCTGCATGCAAATCCATGGTAATAATGCGTGTTGCTCCAGCTACTTCTAGCATTTTGGCAATTAGTTTTGCACCTATAGGAACTCTTGGCTTGTCTTTACGATCTTGTCTTGCCCAACCAAAGTAAGGAAGTACAGCCGTAATATGACGTGCAGAAGCTCTTTTGGCAGCATCTAACATGAGAAGCATTTGCATCAAATGATCTGAGTTTGGAAACGTAGATCCGATGATAAATACTCTTGCACCACGAACAGACTCTTCAAAAGAAGGCTGAAATTCGCCATCACTATATGTTGAGAACGTAACTTTTCCTAATTCTGCTCCATACTCTTTTGCAATCTTTTGCGCTAGCTCTTCACTTTGCGTACAGGCAAAAATCTTTGGTTCTGGGACAGTATAAGACATTTTAATATTCTGTTTAGTAGTTAGTTAATTGTTGTGTTGTGTAAAACGAGGTGCAAATTTAGAAATTTATTACAACTCTAAAAGCTTTTATTTCTTTTTTTAAGCAAGAATTAAAAATATTTTCTAAATTTGCACTCCTTTAGAAACAAAAGAAGCTCGAGTGGCGGAATTGGTAGACGCGCTGGATTCAAAATCCAGTTCTTTCGGGAGTGTGGGTTCGATTCCCACCTCGAGTACACAAAGGAAAAGCCGAAGTTTTATACTTCGGCTTTTTTATTTGGGTAAAACATAGGTAAAACATTTGTGTTTTTTCAATACGCATAATAATGAATTACATGTAAAAGCTATATTTTAATTGCATTACATCGTCGGGTTCTAAATATTTTAATATCTCTCCTACATTTCTTGCGCATTCTAAGGTTATTGGAAACTTTCTGTCGAATTGAGTATTATTCCAATTCATTTTTGTTAAAGCTAAAATTTCATCACAGATAACATTTGGAGACTCATCATGTTCAAAAAGCCTAATTTCAATTGGGCTAGGTATATACATTCCCGTGTAAGTTTCAAAGTAAGGAACTGATCCTCTTGTATAGAGTAAATGTCGATCATCTGAGAGCCTTAAATGAGTACCTCTCAAGGGGGCATAATCACCTTCGCGGTATAGTCTGAGTTTTGAAGGCATAATTGTCACTAGGTCAATTTGATAAATATTTACTTGTTTTGTCGCTTGTTTAAAACCATAGATCTCATCTGGGGTGAAATTAGAACTTTTATGTAGAACAAGTCTTCTAGGAAACACCTTAACTGCTTTAAAGTATTCTCTTAAAGAAATTGATAGAAGATTAAAAGCTTGTTCCTCACTCATGTGTGGTGACCTATCTTTTTTGTCGATTTTAATTTCTTCTCCTCTAAGAATTACCCCTTTGCCAACCTCATTGAAAATTTGAGCGAGACTTGTTTGGGTAGTAGTAGAATCACGACTTTTGTAAAAACTTATTCCTGCATAACAAGTTGAATCTGATGCATCTTTTCGAATCAATGCCCAAGGTGTACCAGATGCTTTATAATAAATTGCTGTAAAAAAATTCCAGGCAATGGTCGCGGGATCTTGCATACCACCGGAAGGTTTAGCTATTTTGTCTCTAAGTATCTGAATAGGGACGTTGTACTGCATTGCTTTGGCTTTTAGGTAACGTCTGAAATTTTGTTCTTTTTTTATTATTACTTCTTGGTCAATATCAGTATTAATTGAATTTGAAGTTACATCTTCATCATTCGTTGGAATTTCTGAATCTTGAATTAGAGTTATAAAATTATCACTTAATACACAAAGGATAACATCTGGTCTTTTGTTCTTTGTCAAGAATTTTATTTCATTTAAATATAAATCTGCAATTAGTTTAATACGTGTCTCTAAATTAATATCCGACTCTATTATTTCGGTGAATTCGGAATTATTTATTTTTCTTTTGTACCCTTCATCGTATACAATTTCTGATTTAAAACCAATACTTTTATTAAAACCACAAAAGTTTAGAAATAAATTAGGATGTGGAGATGCTCCATTTTTGCCTAGTTTACCTTCGATATGTGTTTTACAGTCATTTAACCATTCTAAGACTATATCAATGCTATCAGGTTTACCAATAATACCTATTGTAATTTTATCAGGACGAGCTAATTCATCTATATCATATGGGCTGTAAGAAAAAATTCCTGATTTGGGACATAAATGTTGCCCTTCTCCGAATTGTAATGATGGTTCTTGGATGTATCGTAAATTCATTATTCAAATAATCTTAAGTCAATTTCATTATCAGCCTTTAAAACTGCATCTCCTTCTTCAGTTGTTTCATTAATTTCTTTAACGGGTTTCCATTTAGAATCATCAATTTTTGTTTTAATAAATAAAGCCTCAGGAACTATGTATGATAGTGTTCTATTATCTATAGAAAAAAGATCCTTATACATTAAGTGATAGCACCAAAACCTAAAGAAATAGTAAATGGTTTTATTGTTCTCAAGACGTTTTATTCCAGAGAGATAATCTTTTTCATAACGGCTTGTTTTGTAACCGCCAGGATTCGTAAAACTCCAAGTAGAATTAATACATAAATACCATTTGTTACTTATAAGTTCAAAACTAGGTTTAAAGGCTAAGTGTTTATAACAAATAACGTGCCCTTCTTGTTTATTAATGACTTCTGAAATAACAGTTTTAGTAGCCTTGTTTTTAGCTTTCCATTTAATACTCTTGGGAGCAGGATTTTTTCTGTCTAACATGCGAAACCTCAAAAGATATTTTTTATTTTCCCACTCTAAACCCATGTAGTGACCGTCTTGGCGAAGGGTATTACGTAATAAATTCTTAAATATTCTAAGATTATCTACATTGTCACTATAAAATTCATCACAATTTAATTCTGTGACAGTACCTTTATCTATTAAGGTTGAAAAAAATTCTTTATTGTCAGAAATATTTTTGAACGTATGAAGTTTGCCTTCACGAAGCAACCAATCATTACAAAACATATTTCGTTCTTTCAATTCATTTACTAACAAAGATTCTTTATTCTTTGCTCGTTTATATGGTTTTAAACCTTTGCTTGTCCGCCAATAGTTTATTCTTTCTAAAATGCTTTCCTCATCTATTTTTAAATCAGCTATGTATATATTTTTTGGAATAACTATTTCAATTAAATTTAAAAAAAGTTTTTCTCCTGAATGTGATAAATATCCTTCACTAAATTTTTTCTCTCTTTCTTCAACTTGTATATCGGAGAATTCGTGTTTGTAAATCTTCGCAATGTGGTTTAACTTCTGAAGGGATAAACTGTTGATTTTTTTAAGAAGAATAGTGTTGTCGATGATATGTTCTGTTGAATTGAAAATTAGAGAGGTAGGAATCAATTCTTTTAACTTATCATCAGGATATTTATCCTGACGTTTTGTTAGAATAAAAAAGTAAAGAATGTCAAAATGTTCATTAAGCTTATATTTTGTAAACTTAATAAGGGTATCTGTTATTTTTTGTGAACTGGGTGTTGAAGTAATTTGAAATGCTACTCTATTTTTGAAGTCAGCGAGATCAATAGCAGGAAAATTGTTTTTTTTACTAGAATTCAAATTTTCTAATTCAAGATCAAATAGAGTATTTAAAACTGGTAATAAAAAGTGTTCTGCATGAAGGTTGATATCATATTTTCCTAACTTATTATAGGCTTCAACTTCACCAACAAATCTTGAGGAGTATTTTACAATTTCGTCTATTCGATCTTTTCTGTTCAATATATTATGTTTTGCTTTTCTTTATTTGAATTTAAGAATGTCATTAAGTAAAGGTGTAAGAAATTTCTAAGCTATTGCTTTTTCTATTAAAAACAAAATAATTTCTAACCTATAAAATAACAAGTTCTAAAAATTTATATTGTATTGTCTATTAGAGCATATAGCCAATTAAATTTTTTCTTCTTACCACTAAAAATTTTATCGGCAATCTCTTCTCCAGCTATAACTACAGGAGTAGCAAAAGGAGCTAGAGAAACTGCTCTGCCAAGCCATTTTACTATCCCTGTTTTTTTTTGAATTGTCCTTTCAACTCTTATAGCCTGAATGATAAGTTCATCAATGATTTGAGGGTCAATAATTAATCCTTCGTTTGAAACACTAGAAACATATTCTCTAAAGTCTTTAATTCTCTTATCTTTTAGTAAAGAAAGCATTTCTTTAGGATTCTTAGGTCTTAAATGAGTTATAGCTATATTGAATAGTTGTGTTGCTATTTCAACTTCTTTTGAAGGTTTTTCTACATCTGGACTTAAATGCCTCATTGACCTTTGATAAACCTTTGAATATAGCTCAGAAGAAAAGTCTACATCGACAAAGGGTATTCCTAAAATTTCACTTATACCAATATTTGTATATAGATAAGATAATGTTGGTCTAACAATTTCTTTTAGTTCATCAATCTCTGAAGAGCGATATCTTTTTTTATTTGATGCCATCAACTTCATTAAGCGATCTTACTCTGACTTAATTATTTTTCCATCTCGTTTCATTAAATAAACAAATGTTCCAAATTCCATGTGCATAGAGGATTCATCATAATCCTTTTCCAATACTCTTCTGAAGCTAGGTAATTGTTTTTCCCAACCTTTGAGTGATTTTAAGATTCCGCCAGTCCATTCAAAAGGATTGTATAATGCTTTTTCTGTTTGTATTATAGCTGGCTCACGGCAAATATTTAAATATTTGTTAAAATCTAGAAGATCAAGAAATCCTTCTTCTTTTAAAATCCTTAATGATTCTTTGAGTGGTTTTAAATAGGTTTTGTCAGAAGAATTGATAAAATCATAATTGTTTTGGTCTATTATCGCTTTTTCAAAAAGCAGTAATGGACCAAAATCAAGATCTATTCCATCTTCTGTCATTCTATAAAGAGGTAGATGCCACCCAGGTTTTGTTATACCTTCTGGAACTTCAGGTACGTTTGATCTAAAAGCAGGTAATATTACTTTCTCCACAGGATTATATTATTTTACTATAAAGTTAACAAATACCTTTAGATTTAACTTCAATATGTAATTTTTCTTACATACGTACAAACTTCATGGTATTAATTAATTTATCAATAACTGATTTCTTGAAGAATATACCTTACGGTTTTCCGTAGTCAACTTAATTTAGCAATCTTGGTAAAGGGACTTCCCTTTTGTATTACCCTTCTAATAAAATAGTATGATATCGGTTAGAGTATATATTTTAATATAGCAACTTAATCCTTAATTACTTTTAAGTATTGTTTGATGTCTCCCATTTCTAATATAACAATATATAATCCACTAGGATACTCCACAAAATCTAATTTCTTTGTTTTTTGAATTTGTGTCTTTTCAAAAATTATGGGACTACTTATTAAAGTACCAATTGAAGAATATACAGTTACTTTTATTTGTCCAATAAAATTATTTTTGATTGTTATAAAGCTGCATTTATCTGTAGGGTTTGGATATATTTGAAAGGTCTCTTCAGAAAATTCAGGTGTACTTAAAGCCATAGACTCCGATTCATGTGCACCTATGTCAATGATAGTGTTGCTAAAAATTCTAAGATTATTGTAGAAATCAGTTTCCTCGGTAGTCGTACCCGCTAAATTTAAACTAGTTCCATAGTAACCATTCAAAAAGGAAGAGGTTATAATTGTTGTATTTGGCATTCCTACATTAATAGCCGAAGATGGGTCAGATATTGTAAAGTCATCATTTGTGGAATCAGCAAAATTTGGATCTCCAAATGAAGAATTCTGATTTTCATTACTTATATCTCCATTTTGTGAACCGTCAGAATCAAAAATCAAATTTTGTGAATTTAGATTGTCTCTGAAAAATAGATTATAGTCCATACTGAATGCTGAAAAGGGCTGATTATCAAAGACCACAAAAGCAAATGCAGGATTACTCATATAAAGAATATTATTATGAAAATCGTTGTTTTGTGACCTACCAATATATACTTCGCCCTGAGAACCGTTTTTATAAAACGTATTGTTGCGAATTAAACAATTCATGACTGTACTGGGAAACCTTCCCACATTACTAGGACTACTATTTAATGAAGAGCCTACATAAAGTCCCGCTCCTGAATTACCAATAATTTTATTATTTATCACCGTTACATTCGAAGCACTTAACTGATTTTCAAAATCCCCACCATTTTCACAACCAATAGAAATACCTACATCACCACCTTTTATAAAATTTTGTTCAATAACTACATCTCTACATCCATCACAATAAATACCTGCATCAGCAAATGTTGGTTGATTATTATTTAATATCGTATTCTTTCTTACGACACCATTTCGTGTTTGATTTTTACCAAAGTCCATAGGAACACAAGGAGGATTTACACTAAAATCACAATCTTGTACCTCCGGATAATGACCAGCAATTGCAATTCCTATATTCCCATTATTGGAAACAACATTATTTTGGATGGTAAAACCATCAATATACCCCGTCACAGTTATATTTTCAGCAAAGCCATTAATCAAATCTGTTACAGAATTATTTTCAACTACAAGATTGGTAATGGGGCCATCATTTTCATTTCCTACAATAAATATTCCACTGGAGCCAGCAGTAGGAGGAGTTTGTGGATTATCAATCCATCTCATTCTTGTAACACTACAATTTCTTATAGTAATGTTATCACCCATTCCGAATACATTTAAAGCTATTCCGCTTTGTCCATAGTTATCTTCAAACACACAGTTATCAATGGTCAAATTGTTATTATATCCTACATTAAGTAATGATAAACCCGAAGTATTGTAGTTGGTACTACCTTGGAATGTTAAATTTCTTATAGTTATATTTTCAGAATCATTTAGTGTAAACATTTGAGTAAAACTCAGTCCACCTGATGAATCTAAAGAAGAATCAGGTCTTATTACTGCGCCACCATCGCCGATGCCATCACCATCAATATCCCATGAATCAATGGTTAGATTATATTTTTTATTAGATCCTCCAATAAAAAGGCTTGTATCAATTTCAAAAGCTCCCTTTAAAAAAAGGGTAGTAGTAGTTCCATTATTAGTGGTTGCGAAAGAAAACCAAAGGTTATTATAAAAATAATCTAAACCATAGGGATTAGTTTGAGTTCCAGCATTTGATTCTGTTGTTGCTGTTCCGTTCTCATCAATATAATACTCAACTTGAGCATTAACCAAGGTAAACGATATTAAAAATATAATAATTAAGAAATAAACCTTACTCATAACTAGATTTTTTAATTTATACAATGATTCACAAATATAATATAAGATAAATTTTACATAAAAATATGTTTACACTTATTTGTTTGTAATTAAAATATTATGAATTTCTCATTTATTGTTCCTTATAAAAATATTCATAGTCGCCTGAATCTTCAACAAGATTGCAAGTTTCTACAAATTTTCATTTCATTACAATTTTTCAACACTTGCGATCTTGCCAAAGGAGACCTTTGGAATCCTCTAAACCTCAAAAAGCTATTCCTACATTTAGAAAAAGCTTTTTTCGTTATCGCTCCAATTCGCGATTGATATTTTTGTCTTTAGATTTTTTAAGACTTTCTAGTCGCTCCTGTTCTTTGGTGAGCTTTTTAAGATGTTCCTTTCCGACTCCAAGTGTGGAAAGTCGAAACTTTTTGTTTCCATACCAAACACCAGTTAATTTGCCGTATCTATAATACGGTTCGATATTATGATTAATTAACTTGGTATGGAGTTCCGTAAAGCTTTTACACTTCTTGGCAATCTTGGTTACCTGAATAGCTAGTAGTTCTTTTTTAGAAACAATACCACTCGATTGCTTCATGAGTTGTTCTTTCTGCGAAAGCTTGATGTTTAAACTTTTTTTTTGGCGTGGTCAACGATGGAATGAGAGAGTTGTGGATATTTCTGATGCTGAAATTCCTGTAACTTAATTTTAAATTCTTTGAATTGTTGTCGTGAAATTCTGGTTGACTTTCCATCTATGCCAATACCTGAAATGATAAAATGGATGTGGATAGCTTCATCATAATGTACACCACACACTCCTATAGATTTTGGAGAACGATGGTGTAAATAGTATTTACTAAAATCTTTTAGGATGTCGCGAGTTAGTAATTTGTTGTCTTGTGGTGCAAACGAAATAATTTCATGTCTTAATACGGTTCGCTTACTATGATTAAAACTCCGTTTGTCGTCATTCTCTATTAATTGATCTATCCATTTATCAATGTCATAACCGCGAATATATTTTTTAACTGTAAGTGATTTTCTTCCAAGATGATCATGTTCCATCTTCTTAGGATCAAATACGTAGTGAATCAATTTCTCAATATTCACTCGTTTTGTTGATGTATGTGAAATGGTTTTTACGATCATGGCAAAAGTTCATATATTATTGTTATGCGGTGTAATAGTTCTGTTACTGAAACTGATTCGCCTTCATATATTGCTTCTTCAAGAGAATCAATAATATTGAGAAGTGATTCCTTGATAATTCCTGTTTCATCAAAAGCTTGTTGCTGTTGTAAAGCACGTTGTTTGATAAGTGTAGTTGGTTTGATATTTTGTTGTTCAGCAATTCTTTTTAAATTTTCATATTCTTGTTTTTTAATTCTAAACGTTACCTGTATATAACGTTCCCGATACTGTTTGCGGTATCGGGATTGATATATTTTACGATACTCTGTCTTTGCTTTTGTAACCATTTCAGGTGTAACATCATCAATGTTTGAAAAACGATATTCCAAATACGCTTGCAGGCTTTCAAAATGTTGTGATTCTTGTATCATCGTTCACGTATTTGTTTCTTTTCAAGTCTATGAATTGTATTAAGTTCAATCAATCGCTGTTTCTTTCGTTCAATACTATATTTGATATGCTCAAAATCATGTAATGCATCGTGTTCTTTTGCAATTTCTTGCAACTCTTTTTGATGTGACTTTCTTTGTTTCTTTTTTACTTTCCTCTTTGTAATGAACTTTTCAGTTTTTTTAATAGACTTAGAAAGAATAGTCTCCATTCTCTTGATAATCTTAGTGTGCTTACCATCTATGATATCTTTAAAGACACTTCCGAATCCTTCAATAGATTTTGAGATTATTTTTTGATTCATCGTAATAAAGCGATCTATGAATTTGCGTATTTTCATTATTCTTCGGTATCATTTTGTGAAGTATCCAATGGTAAATATTGTGCTTGGTACTGTGCTTTCATGATTGGAATGTCCTCTTTGGGTAATTCCGTATTCAGAAAGCGCATATACTTTCCATTCTTGTAATACGGTTTGATTTTGCAGTAGAGTGGAAATAATCCCCCATTTGGTATAACAATAACACGATCTTTTGGCATCGTGCGGATTTCGTTGCTCGTCATCAGAGGTCGCGTGCGTAATACTTTTTTATCCTTATCCGTATAGTATTCGTACTCGCCAAGTGCTTTAGAAATGCGATCACATTCATCATTTAATCCAGTCATGTAGACGCGACATGCATTGTTAAGAATCGTTTTCGCATTGTACTCACCATAGTTTTGATAAAGCTGATTTTCACTTTGGAGGATTCCTAAGATGGAAAAGTACTTTCTCGCATTTGCAATCACTTTTGAAAGACTAGGAATTGGTATGGATGAAAGTTCATCAATTAATAAGAATAGATGATTATCAGAAGCTTTCGGAATCGAGCGGAACAATTCAGTAAATAGTTGCTCAAAGAACAAACCTAACAGTGGACTGTAATATTCCATTTCTGCTGTTCCACAATTCAAAAAAAGTACTGTTTTTTCCTTTGCTAGATTTGAAAAATCAAACGTATCTACTGATGTGAGATTACATAAGTTTGGATCGTTACCAATAAATGATAAATTTCCAATTGCGGAACTGATGATGCTGGCTTTCGTATTTTCACTATTTGCAATTAATGCTTTGAATTGTCGCCACTGTTTTTCGGTAGCTTTTTCTGCAAATAAACCACTTACTGCATCTTCATTCCCTGCTAGATTTTCAAGAAAATAATATACGTTAGCAATATTTTGATAGACTTTTGATGTATGTTCTAAGAGAAAGCTAATGATAAGGCTGATCACTTCAATAGATTTTAACTGCCAGTAATCTTGTGTTTCTTTACTACTTTTTGTGACTAGTAACGAGGCGACTTTGGTAATATCTGATGCATTTCGAATACGATGCAACGGATTATAGTAAATGGAATGTTCGAGATCATTTGGGTCAAAACGATACACCTTATATCCTTTGCTGATAAAAAAGTTCATCATTTCAAGATTTTCTTTAGATGGGTCGTTAATAATCATACTAGAATCAATTCCGTTTTTAGATTGTGCAATGTTCAAGGCACTAGGTACCATGCAAATCGTAGTCTTCCCCAATCCAGTCGGTCCAAAGTACAAGAGGTGTTCTTTTGACTTTTCAATACTTAAAAACTTTGTTCCAGTAATGGATAAACCACCGTGACGTGATGAAAGAAGCGACGATTCTTTACCAAATTTTGCTGATAAAGAAGTATCTTTTTTGGTCATACTTTCGATACCATCAAACAGGAAGTTAAAACCTCCTGTGATGACATCGCTGATTGTATTAAGTAATAGTTGTATCATTTCTGTAATTGTTTAATTCAACATTTTTTCTGTGAGCTTACTGAAGAATCCACTTATGGCTTCAATCAGTTTACTTATAATAAAGACTGCAAGTAGGAACAGTTTCCAGAGCGCTTTGACAATACTTCCAAGCGCATTAAAAAAGATGTGTCCTTTAGTTCTCATGGTTCAATGATATTTGTTTGTCCATGCCAATACGTATCTTTAATCCAGTATCCTTAAATACTGCCTTATAGATTTTACAGAAATCTGAAAAGCGTTGATTTTCAAGTGGCGTAGTAGGATAGTAGTTGATATAGAGTGTAATGCCGTGATAACTATTTGACGGTAATTGTGAACGAAATAAATCAACAATTGCATCAGCATTTTGTTTTTGTGAGTTTTTGTATCCGTTGAAAAGACTTGAATGTTCAACAAGATCAGAATATAGTAGTACAACCTTTTCCGTTGCATCAGATTGTTGCAATGTTTCTAGTTGCTGAATAAGCGGAACGAAAATGTGTGAACGATTGTATTCATATTGTATCGCTTGCTGTCTATGAAAGAGCGTGTCGATAGCATTAAAAAATCTGTTTACCTCAGATTTTCGTTTCAACGTATTTTCAAACATCGAATAAGGAGGAAGCGACAATGTATGTCGCTTATTAATATCCGTATTGCTTATGATTTGATATGAAAATGTTACAGCAGTCGTTACTTCTTTTCCATTTTCAAGAACTTGGTAAATGTCCTGTATAGTTGGCGAAGACATATTATCTGATGTCTTATCAGCCAAAACTGAAATGTATGTGGATTTCTCTGTTCCCTGTTTGCAAGAAACTAATGAAAATCCAATGTAGAGGTATATTAAAATCTTTTTCATGATTGCGTTGTGTTTTCGTTATTGTTTTGGTAATTGAATTTTAGTGCAGGAACATCTTCTGCATCGGTAGAAAAAAGATCAGCGCATTTCCCATTACTGAGAAGATGTAATTCACTTTTAAATTCGTGAAAGCACGCAAGCATGCGTGTTGAAATATCTTGTTCAATCTGCTGTCCAAGTAGCTGTAGATTATGATAATCCAGTAGCTTCTGCCGTAGCTTCGGTTCTAAACTATTTTTTTCAGCGAGATAGGTATCACGTTTCTGTTGTGCTTCTTCAATGCTTTTTAGATCATCACAGTATTTACTGTACGCATTTTTGATAGCAACATTTGGGCGGTATTCAAAAACAAGATACGTAGCGATTAAGTAGGCAAAGAAGTTAATCAGTGTCGGTACAATCGGATTGCTACTATATACGTCTTGCATTTCTGGAGATAGAGCGAGTAGATATGTAACGCGCATGGAACTGAAAAGATAGAATATCACAAAAATTGGAATCGACATTAGTAAGAAGATACCAAGTTGTTTTTTCCAATTCGAGTCACCGAAACGATGAATCAATTTCGCTGTAAGGTGCGCCCACCAGAACACAACAATACCGCTGATAATGGCGATAGAAATTGATGCTAGAATGCCGCCGCCAAGCATATTGTAAATTTCCATGTTCGCCAGAAGTTCAAATCCTGCTACGAAATACAATATCCATAATACTCTTTGCCATCGTCGTATGGTTGATTTATGTTTCTTCGCATCTGCATCAAACTTTGCATTAAGAATATTTAGTTCGTTTTGTGTTTCGTCAACTTTTCGATCAAGTTCTTCGCCTTCTGCTTCCATGTCTGCGGTGTCAGACTTCCCTTTGGCTTGGTGGAGTACACCATTTAAACGCTGATCGGTGTAATCAACTAATTTCTGGAAGTCCATTACAAGTCCCGTAATGTAATCGGTAATGCGTGCCGTCTTTGGTAGCTCGTTGAATTTCAACACACTTAATTTCTGTGCGTGTTTTTGATACTTATTGTGATATTCGATTTCTTTCGTATTAATGTATTCTGAAAGTTCACGATCTACAATAGTGGTAATCTTAGCTGAATTATCAGCTTTTTTGTTAAATAGTTTCATTTGTATAAATTTTTGAATGTTAAAAACGAAAAGCATCCAAAATTGATTTTGGACACTTTATTAAAGATTAATTTCTTGTAACTAATTTTTTGTAGAATAATTCTGCGATATTCAGATTAGCAGAATAGTAACTTTGGTTGGTAGCACCATTAAAAGCGATAAACATTTGACTATTATTAAAATCAAACAGAAGACGAACCTTGTTTTTAGATTCAAGAACCTTCATTTTTTTTAATAATACGGGAGTCATGACTTCCAATTTTCTTGGAAGTTTTTGTTTGTTTTTTCTCTTTCTACCCATTTTGAGTGATTGAGCGTTGTAGAAACCTTAATTTTAGATTTCTGAGTTAGTAAAGATTTATAATTGTAGTATAACTGAATATGTTATTAAACTAGATATGTGTTAACCTTTTTTAGATTCTTTTATTTCTAATAAACCATTAATAACATCTTCAGTGTTTGGTTGTAAGTAAGCTTTTTTGAGCTGATGGAAAAAGATGTTTTTTTGATCGAAATTTTGACTTACAATTAATGATTGAAAAGAAGCTTTAAAGTTTCTAACCAAACCATAGCATTCAATATCATCATCTAAATTGAATTGATGAAGTCCGAGTATATAGGTGTTAATTATTTTTTCTAGAGATTTCATATGACTGATTTTTGTTTGGTTATAGCTATATTTAGCATCCTTACCTGTTTGCAGGTAAGGATGTTAACGTTTTGCTACTGTTTTTAAAATCAACCTTCTTGTAGAACTCTAGTAGCATAAATTTTTTTGCTTCTGATTTTTCGGTAAATGTTTTAATGCATCCGTTAGGTTCGATGACTACAAATAAACCTTCCTCTGACTTATACAGATTCCAGTTGTCTAAAACTTTGATTAGGTGAAGTACTTGCGATTGGTTCATAATATTTTTTTTGAATTGTTAATACTTCAAAATTAGGCATAAAAAAAGTCACTTAAAAGCATAAGTGACTGATTATTAGTAAGTTGTGTAATATTACATGTATTGTGAAACGTAAGGTTACTTGTTACCTAATCGAATGTCTAGATCATTCAATAAAGCTTTAAAGGTATTAATGTGCTTTGCAACTCTAGGCCAAATTATACTTCCTTTCTCTAAAAGTATTTGTCTTACTTTTAATGCATTTTCATTAATGATGAATGTTTTACTTTCTCGATGATATACTCTTAAATACCTGTTGAGTGATGTACGTCCAATAAGCTTATATTCATTTCTCGAATCACTTATGTAAACTTTTTTATTTTTTATACATTTATCAATTTTTAGTATATTATTTTTAAGTTCTTCAATGGAAACTCCTTTTTGATGTAAATCTCCATAAACTACCGCATCTCCTAGTACTCTATAAGTATCTGCTTCTAAGACAGCTTCAATAGCATCGAACTTATCTTTCACATTTTGTAATTCATCTGTAGTAAATTTGCTTTTGATACGCTTTTGAGAATTAGCGACTCCAATATTTATAACATTTTTTAAATCTGAAATTCCCATTTGCAACGCTTCTATGTCTTTATCTAAATAGGCGTCAAAACCGACATGTATAAATTTCAGAATATTTTCTTTGCCGTAGCCAGTAATTAAAATTAAAGTTGCTAATGGGTATTCCTTTCGAATTTCTAATCCGATATCTGCACCAGTCATTGTACTATTATCAAACTTAAAATCGATTAACACTAGATCATAGGTGTGATCTACTTCGGCAATACCGTTTTTAGGATTCGTTTTTATGACAGGTTTATCATCTTCACGATAATTAAAAATTTCTTGAAGTGCTAATCGGACACCAGAAGCATATTCTTTTCTATCGTCTATTATTAGTGTTTTCATTTACAATTAGTTTAATTATTGTTTCTTTTACATTTGATTTAGCATCGATATCTATGTAATTTAACTTTTTTTCAGAATGTTTAATTTGTTTAAAGCCTTTATGGTAATTAAGATCAATCTCTTTTTTGCCATTAAGATAATCCACAAATGGTTTAGCCATATCTGATAAGGTTCTAAATTCTATAATTAACTTCTTCTTATCAGAACTATCTACAGTTATAAAAAACTCCTTGTCATCAGAGTGTTTTCTGGTGTTGCTATATAGATTACTTACAATGTTAAATACATCTAAAAAATCTCCAGAACTTATAGTGTTACACATGTGATTAGAAAATGATTCTAAGTCTAACTTTAAATGTTCTTCATCTTTAAAGGCTAAAGAGCTACTCTTGTGAATAGCCATTATTAAGCCACTTAAACTTTTAATCTTAAACTTCTCATAAACATCTTTAGAGTTTTGCCTATCAAAAGAATAAAAAAGTTGCGAAGCTAAATCGCGAATTATAAGAGTGTTATTAATATTCTCCAATAACTCCATTGCATATTGATCTTCTGATGGTAGATACTTCAGAAGTGTAGCTAGGCTATATCTGAACTCATAATTCTTAATAGTATGTTTATGAGAAGTTGCATAATCCTTAAACGATGTTAGTTCTTTTGTGGTTATTAAGAACTTTTTTATTTGTGATACTAATTCCTGAAGTCCATTGCTTAGTATATATTGTTCAAGTAATAACAGGATATGGTCACATTTATGCTTTGGTAAATCAACATTTAGTATTAAAAAACAGGATAGGTTTACCCGAATTTTATCAAACTGAAAGGTTTCATTAACCCAAAATGAAATCTTACCAAAACCGTTTGACTTTAAATATCGATTCCAATCCTCAAAACCGAATTGTATATTTTTCTGATTCTTATCTTTAGTTTCCTTACTAATGTCAATTTCGTATTGTGATAATTTTAAATTTTTACCTTTATAAAGTTTACAATCTAGTGAATCGTAATCTCTAAAACCTGTATCGTAATTTAAAAGTGATGGTTTTGTTTTCAAATACCCTTGAATAACATCTTGATAAGTATCAATAGCTCTACTTGTATTTTTTCCTACATTAATACCATGCTCTTCATTAAAAAGAGTAAATGCAAAATCAAAAGCAAGAATGTCATCTTTACTTTCATGACCATGACAGATTATTTTTTTTATTTGTTCAATTAAACTATCCTTGACAGTATTTTTATCCAGTTCTTTTTTTACGGAAATATTAGCAGTTGCTTCTTTAAAGTTAAGTTCAGAAGTCGTATCAAAAAATTGTAACTCTTCCATCTCTAATTTATCTTTCCAAAAAGAACTTACGTAAAGATTGTTAAAAAATAACCTTTTGTGATTCGGTGAAGGATATTTAATAACTTCTATGGCCTGTAGTATTTCATGGTAAGTCCCGTTAGAACCAGGCATTCCAAATAAAAAATCGCTAAGTTCAATTACTGTTTGAACACGTTCGCCAATAGAGGAGGTGTTTATTGTCTTGTCTAAATAACTGTTAGGACTTTCTGAAAAACCGCTATACAAGATCCCGTAAGTTTCCAAATAGACATCCTTATATTTAGAAGCTACTAGTTGTTTAGCTCTTTGGCAGATGGTTTTCATAAAACCATCATAGCCTCCAGTTATGATTCTTACGCTATTATGTTTTTGAAATATTTGAATAAGAATAGAATCTACCAATACATTATGCTTTAATGCTATGGAGTCACTACTGCTACCAAAAAATCCAAAAGTAATCATCGTTATTGTTTTTTAAATAAAAAATATTGATATACAGGTTCGCTAAGTTTACAACCTTTATTTAGCCCATCTTTAAAATCAATAAGCGCAAAATCATTTTCTTTAGCCAATCTTATATAATCATTAGGACTATACAAAATACGATGATAATCTGTATCCGAAATGGCACCTTTTGATTTAATAGTTTTTGATATGGATAGATTTGAATCAGTTGACTTATAGAGTTCTAAATAGTTTTCTAAATCATTTAGAGTTTTTGAAACTCTTAAAAGCTCTATTGTTGGATTAAGACCAACGATGATAACAAAACCATTTTCTTTTGTTAAAAGATTTATATTTTTAAATGCTTGATCTAAAAAAGGAGTTTCGATAAGACTTAAGCTGCATACTAATATATCTGATTGGAATTGTTGGAGTTTTTCAAGAGGATACTGCTTTTCAATATCTAATAAATGGAAACTATCTTCTTTTTCAGATAATTTTGAAATAAACTTGACGCAATTATCAACCCCTATATAACTTAATGTGTCTGGAATGATTTTTTTTAACCAACCAGTACCACAGCCTACATCTAAAACTCTAGATAGATTTTTATTCTTTTTATGTAGAGAATAAATTTCTTTAGATAATAGGTTTTCTATATCTATATGAGGAAATCCATTTTCAATGATAAAATCAGCATTTATTTTCCATGAATGCTGATTTAAATCTTTAAATTCATTTTTGTCATTTACTACTCTTACCATAACTATTTTGAATGATAGTTGTTTACAAACGTCATGTCAATTGACTCAGAAGCATTAAATGTTTTTATTACTTCTAATTGCTTCAATATATCTGCCATACCATTCCATGTTTGAGTATCTGAAAATAAGATTTTACCATTTTGACCTTTGAAATAATCCTTTCCTTTGATTAAAGACGCTAACTCACGTTTTTCACTGATTGCGTTATCGTATTGTTTTAAATACGCTATAGCTTGTGATGGATTATTTAAAGCCAATTCCCATCCTTCAGCCATTGCATTTACAAAAGCTTGAACCAATTCAGGTTTTTCTTTAACCATTTTTTTAGTCGTAAAGTAAACTGTCCCTAAAAAATTAATTCCATAATTTTTTGGCTCGATAACAGTATAAGCAACCTCTTGCATATCTAGTGATATCGTTTCATCATATATAAAAGCAGGTCTAACATCATAAGCATCACTTATAAAAGTTCCAAGGTCAAATGGGATTTCAACTTCTTTAATGGAATTATCATCTAATCCTAACTTGTTTTTAAGTGCTTTGTAAACATATTCCGTATTGGTACCAGTGAGAATACCGATGGTCTTACCTTTAAAGTCTGTCGGAGTTGTAATGTTTTTTTCTTTTTTAGCAATAAAACAGGTTGGAGAATTATAGTTTATAACACCAATAGCAACTAGTTCTGCCCCTTTTTGATTTGCTGTTAAGATTCTATCAGCACTTGCTACACCAAAGTCATTCGCTCCACTAATTACCAGCTTAATAGGATCTATATTGTCGGCTCCTGCTTCTAAAGTAATATCAAGGCCTTGCTTTTTAGCTGTTTCATTGATCGCCATAAGTTCTCCCGCATACCCTGCATATGGAAACCATTCTTGTCTTAACGAAATAGATGTAAGCGTATCTTTATCATCCGTCATTTTTTTATTTTCTTTATTATTACAGCCAATAAATACAATTGTTATGACTAAAATAATTGCGAGTTTTACTTTGTTTATTTGAGATACCATTTTCCAATTTTTTTTTCAATTAATACTATACTTGTATACAATAAACCTCCCAATAGAGAGGATAAGATTAAACTTGTCATCATGAGTTCAGGCTCTAGTCTTTTAGCAGCTAAAAATAAATTTTTACCTAGTCCAATATCAGCACCATTAAATTCAGCGACAATAGCCCCTATGATTGCTAATGTTGTTGCTATTTTTAAACCAGACATTATATTTGGTAAGGCTAAAGGAAAATACATCCTTTTTATTCTTTGCGTTATGGTTGCACCATATATAAACATCATTTCATGTATATTTTTATCAATCAACCTTATACCATTACTAAAATTTACGAAAATTGGAAAAAAGCATATTAATGTCGCCATCATAATTTTAGATTTTAGACCGATTCCGAATATAATAATAAATAAAGGCGCAAGTGTAATTAGGGGTATCACTTGGCTAAAAATCATAACCGGTAGGATATAAGACATTAATCGCTTATTATACAGGCATAAGACAATGATTAAAAAACTAAAGCTAGTTGCTATTAATAACCCTATAAAAGCTTCTATAAATGTAGTCCATGTAGCCATTAATAGGTTAAAGGTCTCATCTTGAAAAAACTCCCAAATTAATGATGGTGAGCTTAATAAGAGCCTAAACTCCTTGCTGTTGTTAGCTTGATATTCCCACAGCACTATCAAAACAATAATGAATATTAAATACACTATATTTCTAGTTAAGTATTTCATTAGTTCTCCATTATTAATTTTTTAATTTTTGAATAACTATCTTGTAATGAAAATATAGCATTATCATTAAATACCCTTGGTAATTTTTTGTTAATGTTTATTTTTTCTAAAAGCTTCCCGTTACTATTTAAAACTAAAATATCATTTGATAGTAAGAGTGCTTCTTGAATATCATGTGTAACAATCAAAAGTGTTGCATTAAACTCTGCTCGTAAAGTTTCTAATTCTCTATAAAGAGTAGTTTTCCACTTCACATCCAATGCGCCAAAAGGTTCGTCCAGTAAAATGAGTTTTGGTTTTATAACAAAGGTTCTTGCTAATGCAACTCTAGTTTTCATGCCTCCTGATAACTCAGATGGCAAATAAGCTTTATATGCTGTTAATCCAACTTTGTTTATTAAAACATTTGCGAAATCAAAATCTTTTATACCCTTTAATTTAAGTGGAAGTATTACATTTTCTTCTACGGTTAAGTTGGGCATTAATGTTGGTTCTTGAAACATAAAACCAATATTTCCGTTAAGTGTATTCTCTTTGGGAGTAATAGTATCGATAAGAATACTCCTTTTAATTGAAGTTATATTACCAGATAGTAATCGTAACAATGTGGATTTTCCACTCCCTGAAGCTCCAACGATTGCTATCGTCTTTGTATCTTTATATTCAAACGATATATCAGTTAGTACAGGTTTGTTATTTGTATAACTGTAATTTAAATTATCTACTTTAATAGTCATAATTAACATAATGATCTTTAACAAATATAACTAACTGATTTAATAGAATATACCTTTTTCTATTTCTAGGTGTAAAAAGTATGTAACCTCACAAAATTGTAATCATTATAAATATTTTCTTTTTATTCTAAGTAGTGATGAGTAAGCATCAGCGCAAAAGCATCAAAAATTCCCATTCGATAGTGTTCTGCATTGGGATACTTTCTAATATCTGGCATGTATCTTTTTAATTCGGGATACCATGATGTAATAGTCTTTGAAATGACGTATTTATTATTTCCGTCAAACTGACTAAATACTTCTTTAATGTCATCACGAGAGTATTTGAAAATGGGTAATTCGAGTTCTTTCGCTTCCCTTTCAAAAGCATCTATAACTTTCATTACCCGTTTACTAATTCGATTATCAGAATCAGTATAGTCACGTAGTAATATCAATGCTGGTCGGTATTCTTTAATGAATTTATGAAGTCTTTTTACATATTTATCTTTTGTAAGTGGGCGTATTTTTGCGATGCCGTAATTGATTAATTCTTTTGGTGTTTCGCTGATAACATAGCCCATACCAAATGCATTCGGGTAAAGAGTAACTACAAGAGGATTAGTTTTCATAGTTATTATCAAGTTCAACGAGTCGATCAATAATAGTATCAACAAGGATTAACCGCTTGTCTATGTGTGGTGCTTTCATTTCATTCAGTAATCTATCTTTCAAAGCCATTCCATTCCGTAAGCAGTTTTTAGTAACTTCTGGATAATAATTCTTAAAGAGTTTTTCAATCGGAATTTTTAAAATGATGTGATACGAAAAGAGGATAAGAGTATTAGCATCTAACTTATGATGTTCAATTTTTGATAGGTTTCCAGTATCAATGCCGATCATGGTTGCCATATCTTGGAGAGATACGCCGGTGCGTTCTCGATAACTTTTAAGTAAATGTAATTGTGATGCGTTTGTCATAAAAAATAAAAACGTTGGGATTAATTAAGAGTCCAACGTTGTAACTATTTTATAGCTTTTACTTGTAGAACCATAGATATACCATTTTGTAAATACTACAAAAAAATTTCGCGGTACTGTCATTTTTTGTGGACAGTTTGTGTATAGGTGGTAGTTATGGTTTTTGATGTTTAGAGAATTGTATTTTTTTAAATGCTTGTGAAGTATCTTCACGGTACGTATTTGTATGTTTAATTATTGTAGTGTGAAGTTTCTTCATTGGTTTTCTGCTTGTAAGTTCACTACTTTTTTGTTTAAGAGTACACGAGAAGTATAATTTTGATTCACGTTGACGTTCTATTTTATGAAAAAGCAGACTTCCCTGTTTATTTTTAACTTGTATCAATCGCTTGTATATCAATTTGGAAATGGCAGTCGAAACAGCTCTTGCTGAGAGACCTGTTTTTCTAACGAAAAACTGTTGTGATATCCAATCCCAATGTTTGTATGAATTAGTGCGTTTGTCTTTCCAGCCGTAGGTTTGACGTATGATAACCAGAAATACTTTTAATTCGGCATAGCCTAAATCTTTAAGATAAATATCGAATAGATTATTTGGAACATTGGTGTGATATATATAACTCATTAGTACAGTATAGTAATTTCCTTTGTTTGATTATAGATATACTTATTTGTATTAATCCATATTCAAAGGATGTTTAACGACTTGTGAACGTAAATGCTCTGCTGTTGTAGAAAGATAAATAGTTGTAGTTTTAATATCACTATGCCCCATCATTTTTGATAAACTAAAAATATCACAACCTCCTTCTAGCATTAATGTAGCAAAAGTATGACGAAGTGTATGAATGATAAAATAAATTCCTGATGCTTTTCGTAATTGATTAACAAGAAGTTTTAATCCATTTTCTGAATATCCCTTATTTCTATTTGATGAAACGAAAAATTCTGAACACGTTCTACGCTGTTTTTTACGCTCTAAGAGGTATCTTTTTAAAGATTGAGCCAAAGTATAACTCATAGGTACAATGCGATCCTTATTCCCCTTTCCTTGCCTTACAAAGACGGTTAAATTCTCTAGGTCTACATCTGTTAGTTTTAAATTCAACAATTCATTTTTACGAAGCCCTGTTAATAAGAACATGGAAAATATAGCATGGTTTCTATATTTCAAGGAACGGTGTGTGTATGGATAATTGTAAACCACTTCTAGTAACAATAATGCATCCTTTCTCTTCATCGCTTTTGGTAATGATTTCTCTAGTTTTGGAACTTCAAGAGTTTCGGCAAAATTAGTTTCTAAATACCCTTTTTTAATACACCAACGAAAAAAAACGATAAGTGTCATGTAGTACGTTCTATAAGTTGTCGTTTTCCATTTTTTATTCACTCTTCCCTGTAAAAAATAGTTGTGGACTATTTTTTCGCTGACTTCTTCTATGTTTTTGATTTCCATAGCTCTATAAAAAGCACCTATTTTTTCTCGATAACGTTTTACGGTCATTGGAGAAACTCCTCTGATATAGCTTGAGTAATAACAAAAATCCTCTAGTAATAATTCAATATTCATACTTGTTTTAAGAGCAGATATATCACTATTTCTAAAGGATTTTTGAACCACCTAAGTTGGGCAGGCAATAGGAAAATAATTGCTTCGAACGCCTTGATTGCTCTAAAACGTTAAAAAGTAAGGGGTTTGGTGGACCTGACAGGACTCGAACCTGCCACCTCGTCAGTGCAAGATAGGATATACAACCCCAATTCCCATATAACGTTATTTTATAAAGGTTTTACAGAGTTTTTTGTAGTATTGACAAGGTGATTTACTGCACCACCTCTCTACACAAATTTTATCCAAGAAATAGTAATACATCTACTATAATTATGCTTCTTTATTTTGATAATGAAGCGGTGTTTATAAATGTATCGACTTGAATATTATAGCATTTCCTATTCCTTTTAAAAGGTCATTTTTTCAATAAAACTTCTTGAATTTTCAGCTTTAATTGAGCGAAGATACTGTTCTGTCATTCTTGTTGTAGAATGTCCCATTACGTTCATAATACTTATAATATCAGCATTTTGTTTTGCTAGCTTACAAGCAAAAGTGTGTCTAAATCTGTGTAAATGGAATCGAACACCAGAGAGTTTCACATATTTTTTAACCCAACATTTCAAACCGTATACTGTGTATGGAGTATCAGACTTAGAAGAGACAATTAACATTTCGCATTTTGTTTTTCGTTTTTCTCGTTCTTTTAAATATGTTTTTAATTGAGTTAATAAAGAAAAATGAATAGGGATGTACCTGCTTTTTTTAGATTTTGAAGTAGCACCATTGATGAATAAAGTATTAGTCTGGAAATCAATATCACCAATACGCAAAGCCAAAAGTTCCCCTCTTCGAATTCCAGTATAAATAAGTAGACTAATGATTACTAAATCACGAGCATATATAAAATCATTTTTTCTGGAATATAATGTTATGGAGGCAATTATTTTTGCGATTTCTTCATCAGTTAATGCTCTTTCATCCTCATATACGGGCATTGGAGGTTTTATTATTTTTGGACTTAATTCTTCTTTTATATAATTATAATGTTCGAGCCAACGTATGAAAATAAGTAATTTGTTATAATAAGTTCGAATTGTTGAAGGTCTTATACCTACTACAGTTTTTTTTCCTACGATACGCTTTCTAATACTGATACGTTTAAAAAACTCTTGTAACATTTGAGGATGTAAATCTGAAAGTTCTTTTATCTCTGGCATTATTTTTTGAAAAGTGGAAAACACTTCTCCATAACTTTTAATTGTTTTGGAACTTAACTGTTTAGTGTATCTACACGCGGAAAGGTATTCTTGAAATAACGGTTCTAATTCAGTTAATTCTAATGGATTTTGAGAATATGACATGTCACTATCATATAATACTAGCTATCGATTAATAGGTATGCCTTTACAAAATCATATACCTATATTGTCAAAACATTCTGTACATCTTTTAATATTTTCTTTAAGTTTTTGAGAATACATATAGTATAAAAATTGTTCAGATTAAATGACTTTTAAATTATTAATCAACCGGTAAAAGTTAACTTTTATTAATTCCTCTACTGAATTTTTTTCAACATCATAAAGTTTTGATAAGTAATTAATTATCAATCCAATATTTATAGGCTTTACTGTCTTTCCGCTTAATTCTATAAATGGACCGTCACTTTCTGTTAAGAGAAGATTTTTTGGAATTCTCTCAATAATCTTTTTCCCTTTTTTTGAACTAATCATTGCCGTATTAACAGAAAAATAATATCCAGAACTTACTATTTCATCTATCAATTTTAAATCGCCTGAATACCAATGAAAAATCGCATTTTTAATTTCATAACTCTTCAATAATTCCAACACTTCTTTTTCAGCTCCTCTTGAATGAATACTTAAAATTTTTGGTTTATTCTGGACTGATCTTAAAATTCGCTTAAAACTATACATTTGAAGTTCTTTAGAATCTATTCCTTCTCTAGAGAAATCCAACCCAACTTCTCCGATATAAGATGTCATTTCTAAATATTTTAAGAATAGAGGTAACTCTTTCTTGTGTTCAATAGCCATTAAGGGATGCATTCCTAGAGCTAATCTAACTTTTTTATAACCTTTGACATGATTGATACCTAATTTAAAATGACTAGGTAGATTAGTCATTCCAATCGTTGTTATTCCTAATCTTTCAGATTCATCTATAATTTCTTTTGGATTTGTGTACAAATCGAAGTGACAATGTGTATCTATGAGCATTAAATTCCTAATTCGGTTTTTATAAATTGATTTCCTTTATCTTTAAATAATTGTAATACTTCATTTTTTGAACGAAGTACCATTTCTGCATATTCTTCTAACTCCTCAAGAGGGATACTGCCATTTATTAAGATATCTCTTTTCATTTGTTCGAGGTTAATATCTTTGTTCAAATAGTTTATTAATGCTGGTAAATCGGTATAACTATTTCTAGATAGAGGTTGTGTTATATCTCTACCATAAACTTGGTTGTCCTTTCCCGATTTATTTAGAGATGCTCTACGATATAAACAAGGCATACAGACTCCACAATGATTTGTATTTTTATTTAGCCAAGTTCTATTATGTCCAGGTTTCCCACAAGAAGTAGAAGAGTTTAAAATACCATTAAGAAAATTATTATTTAAACAATTCTCAATCATTTCCCCTTTTGTATAGAAGCTATATGGATTTTGAAGCTCAATATCAATACCTAAATTGTTTAATAATATTTGTAATTTAGATAATACATAAGGGTGAGTTGTTCTTGTACTAAGTGAACTTACTCTGGAAGGGGTCAATGGGTAGTTGATTGAAATTGTTCCATTTTCAGGAATGATTAAATTTGAAGATGGAGATAGGAAACAGCCTAGTCCAATAAAGAAAAAAGAACGACTTCTATAATTACCCTCAGTATAAAACTTTATTCCATTCATGTTTTTTCTATTTAAAGTTAATTTAGTTTGAATCCAATTCTTTTGAATCTTTTCAGGATACTCAATAACCAACGCATTAAATAACAAATTTTGATCTCTATTTGGTCCCGATGAATAGTAATCAAAGTGAGATACTAATAATATTTCTTCATCATTATTTAAAGTTTCTAGCTGGTCTATAACACCTATTAGAGAATCTAATCCTCCTGAGAATAGACTAGTTGTTTTTATATTTTCAGTATTAAAACATCTTCTATTTTTATCCCATCTACCTTTTGTTTCAATATAACAATTCTGCACTGTGTTTAAAACAAAATTAATAGTCCAATGATCACCTGTTAAAAATTTTAGGGCATCTTGTAAAACTTCTTCTTGACCTAACCAACTTTCAAGATTGTAAACAGGAAAGTTAGTTTCTATTTCTCTTGACCAACCGTCATCTGAACAGTATTCTCTATCTAATAAGTTATCAATACCATATACCAATGCTGACACTAAAAATAAATCAAACTTTATAGATTTTATATCCTTTGTTAAATCATAAGCATTGACAAAATTTAGAAGTGACAAACCTACTTTTTCCTCGTCATTGTTGTTTCTAGGGTTATCAAAAACTAAATTAATAGCTGAAAACCGCCCATTAGTTGCTTCGTTAATTTCAATTTTTATTTCCATAACTTATTCAAATACAGTTAAGATATCTTGTTGTATGTTTTTAATTAACTTATCAGCGTCATCTGAACCCCAATTAAGATTCTGTAAAGAATTTACACGCTGTACACTTCTTAAACTTTCAAAAATAAAATCTTTTATTTGCCTAAAAAGATTATTACAGTCTGATTGGTTTTTCTGTTTTATCAATTTCTCATAAAACCACTTATCCAAATGCTCATAAATATAATACCCAAAATATTGGATTATTATGTCTTCTGATGAAGATTCATCAAATTTATTAGATAGTATTTCTTCCATCTCATCAATGCTCTCTGAATTAGAAACAAGTTCTTCTAGTAGTTTTCTTGTGGCTTCCTTTGCTGCAACTTCATCAATTGTTGATGCAGTACCTGAGCAGTATTCAATCAAATGATTTATTACATCTGATACGGATTTGTTTTGTAAGTCAGTTAACCCTGTATTTTCTAAAGTTTCACGAAGATTATTTCCTGAACTTGTGAATGCTCCTATAAAACCACCAATATTTTTTGCTGTCCTAATTCCACTTTTCCCAGCAATTTTAGAACCACCACGACCTGCTTTATTTGCTCCTCCAATTACAGCAACATAGTTTCCCAATATTTTTTTTTTCTTCTCGACAGGAAGAGTTGAAGAATCACAACTAGTAGTTATTGCAGAACTTAGGTCCCCCCAATTTGGCATCATTGCGTGTCGTGTGTCAGAAAATGATTTTGACGTACCCATATTTATTTGCTTTTTAGATTATAAGATTTACTAGCTCTAGTTTTCTTATCTTTAAAAAATTCATTTAAAAATTCACCTAATATTGGATGTGTATTATATTTTCTTAAACTAAGACCAACTGATGCTTCTATTTCTATCTTATTAAGTGTTTTTATAGTTTCGATGTAATAAGATGTAACATTGTCAATATTCTCATCTACAAGTAGGTTAAATATATCAAACCCAATTTTTTCTTTTGGATTCTTTTTAACGTTAATTGATAATAGATTTAAAAACGCATCTTTTTCAAGAGGGACTAATGAATGAAATTTAGCGTTAAATAACTCTTTCCGTGTTCCAGTTGGCATTTCTTGATTTAAGTTTTTAAACAAGGCTTTTACTACTGGAGGAATTAAGCTTGATGCTGATATGGATGTTGCTATTTTATCTCGTGATATCCAAAAATAGTCTCGTAAATCAATTTCAGATAATTTTGGTTCAATTTGAAGCCATTTAAGAATTTTACCCTTACTCCAATCGCTAAAACCCGCTTTTTCTATCTCTTGTAATTCATTTCCTAAACTTTCTCCATTGCAAATCTCTTCTAATTTTTGTATTTCTTTTGGCATACCATCTTGATTTAATTGCCAATCGAATAGCTGTCTAAAAAGTCTAATTTCAGAATACTCTAGTAACATCAATTTCGCTAAAATAGAAGTGTTGAAATCACTTAGTTTTGCTACATTTGATAGCCTTTGCCTCAAAATATATGTGTTAAGAAACCTCTTTATCTGTCTAGGATTACCGTATAGACTTTGAGTTATAAGTGGAACTAATGATGGAATGGATATAATATTTGATTTTACTTTTTCAAAATCTTCTTGAAGAAGAATCGTTTCCATATTCAATAATCCATAGGTTGAATATTTGTCTTTTAATCTAAATTTTTGAAAATTAGAATGTATATTTTTGAATTTTTCGTTCCCTATTTCTCTTTTGCAAATAAGCATAGATATATAAGTCTCGACCTCAGGCTCTGATAGTTTTGGTAATGAATAAGGAAGTTGTATGAGCTTTTCTAAGTAATCTTCAACTATTCTTGAATTATCTTCTTGAATTGGATTAGAACTTCCATATTTATATTCAATTGCATGTCTAACTATTCTGGGATCAGCACCTATTATAAATGCTGTTTTTGGAACATTTACAAATAATTTAATAGCTTCTAAATTTTCTATTATCCTTTCAGGTTTGCATCTATCTAAATCATCAATAATTACTACTAATCTTTTGAATTCAGTAGCTTCTAATAAATCTATAAAGTCGTTCCTGAATTCTGCTACAGGATTACTAGTTGTTTCTTCTTGATCACTTTCGTTTTTTAGAGAATTAAAAAATTCTTCTCCCTCTTTTGAGTCTAGTTTTTCTATTAATTTTTCAGGACTATCAATGTTCCATTCTGATAATTTTTGTAAAGCAAATGGGGCTAAACTTAAGCCACCAGTAAAATAAGCAGCGACTGCTGGTAGAGCTACGTTTTTTAAAACCATACCTGCTCCTCTCATCCAGTTTATTGATTTCCAAAGTTTTTTTGCTTTTTTCTTTACAGTTTCTTTAATTTCATCACTTAACCTTTTATTATTCTCCAACTCCTTTAATATCGAGTCTAGTAAAGCTGCTTTTGCATCATCATACCCTTCAAAAGTCCAACCATTAAAATAGATACAAAGTGTATCTTCATCAGTTGGTTCTCCATTTGAATTTTGAAACTGTTCTTGTATTATTTTAAGTATGCTAGATTTACCGCTTCCCCAATCACCAAAAACACCTATTGTTATTGGTAATACTGAATCATCTTTGATGACATCAACTAATAAATCTGCATGTACTTTAAAGCCTAAAAGGTCTTCTGAGGTTTCGTTATCTGACCACATTTAATTTGTTTTTAAATTAAAACACATGTCTTGCAACGCCAGATATAGTTACAACTAAATATGGGCAACAATGACAAAAGTAGCAAGTAAACAACTTACTAACTTACGGAAATCCGTAATACTAAAAATTCTATAGGGGAGAAAGTTAAATATATGATTTTTTTGAATAAAATCAGAAAATATCTACAAAAGTTAGTTGATCGGATACAGACTTTCAAGATCATCCTATAGTGTTCTGTTAATCAAATATAACGATGTTCAGCCATGTATTGTGTTTCTCTAATTTAACCTTTCACGAATGATGGGACATAGCGATATCAAAACAACCACAATTTATTTATCAGCTACGGCAGAACATTTGCGTAAACAAATTGTAAAGCATCCATTAAATGCAACCTTATAATTTCAAAATGGGAGATCTATATATTTAACTAGAGACACGTAATACTGTGTTTCTATGCAACAACATCTTGATCCACATATTAGCTATTTTGCGCGAGTTGATTTTAGAGACGACAGACGAATGTTCGGTATTTTTCAACATGATCGATTATTCGGTATGTATCTTTTAGGAAAAACTGGAAGTGGAAAAACCAATGTTATGAAAACACTTATGTACCAAGATGTATTACAGCATCGTGGTTTTTGTTTGTTTGATATCAATGGAGATTTATTGAAAGAAGTATTGGCGTTAGTTCCAGAATATAGAAAAAAAGATATTGTGTTACTTGATGCTACCGACCAGAATGTACAGCTCGGTTATAATCCACTTAAAAAAGTGAGTTATGGAAAACGTGCGCTCATTGCATCGAGCATTTTAGAAACCTTTCAAAAACTATGGGGACAACAATCGTGGGGATTGAAATTAGAATACATTCTGCGGAATGTTATCTTAACACTCCTTGATCAACCTAAAGCGAACTTTAATGATATTTCAAGGATATTACTTGATTTGGAATATCAAAAAGAATGTTTGAAAAGCGTTGTCAATAAAAACGTGATTCGATTTTGGCAACAGGAATTTCCTAAATATTCAAAAACAGACATTCTACCAGTACTGAATAAGGTAGGAAGCTTTTTGTCGATTCCAATGTTAAATAAAATATTGGTTGAAAATCAGAATCAGATCTCACTCCGCAGCATTATGGATTCCAAGAAAATATTTTTGGTTAATTTATCAAAAGGAACGCTTGGAACTGATGGTGCACATTTACTTGGTTCATTACTGCTCACTTCCCTTTCGTCTGCTTCGTTCAGTCGTATCAACGTTGAGGAGAATAAACGAGTTCCCTTTTATATCTACCTCGATGAATTCCAAAACTACACAACGGCATCACTTACCAATATGTTTTCAGAACTGCGGAAATTTAAAATTGGATTTGTGTTAGCACATCAATATTTGCATCAGTTACAAACTGATATCAAAAATGCAGTACTCGGAAATATTGGAACGATTATTTGTTTCAAGCTTGGACAAGCCGATGCGAAGTATATGGCGCAAGAATTCTATCCTATATTTCAAACGTCTGACTTCACGAACTTAGAACATTTCCATATTTATTTAAAACTCCTGATCAATGGAAAATCTCCGCAAGCCTTTTCTGCAAAGACAATTACGGTCAATGATATAGATTACAAAAAGGCATATCTATATCAATAATGTGATTTCACTCATACTCGTATCAGAACGAACCTTAAATTTAATACGATATGAAAAGAACCTTACCGAGTACGTGGCTCAATCACACCCACGAAATTGAACTTGACTATGTACGACCACTTTTTGATAAGATGTTTTATATCCGAAGTTCAAAAGATGTTGACTCGTTTCTAAAACGATTTGTGCATCTCAAACAACTAGACTTAAAAGAACGCTTTTGGGCTTTGTATCTCAATAATGCGAATGGTGTGGTCGGCGTATCAGAAATAGCCAAAGGAAGTACGACATCGGTATGCGTAAATTCGAAACACATCTTTCAGTTAGCACTCTTAACTAATGCCGTTGCCATTATCGTGGCTCACAATCATCCTTCGGGAACACTCAAAATTTCAAGTGCTGACAAAGCAATCACGCGAAAGCTAATTAATGCAGGCGACCTTATGAACGTCAAAGTCCTCGATCACCTTATTATCACTTCAGAAACGTATGTTTCTCTGGCTGATGAAAACTTGATGTAATCAACCTTTATCCATCTTCATTACTTATCGTTATCATGAAAACTCCCATAACTTACTATGGAGGCAAGATTACCTTGCTTCATAAAATCCTTCCATTAATTCCAGAACACAAAATATACACTGAAAGTTTCTTCGGTGGTGGTGCAGTCTTCTTTGCTAAAGAGCCAACAGAATCAGAAATCATTAATGATACCAATAACATGGTAATTAACTTCTTTGAAGTATGTAAAACTGATTTTGAAAATCTCAAAACAAAGATTGAAGCTACACTATTCTCACGTGCAACCTATACTGTAGCACACACGATATACCGAATGCCACATTTGTTTAACAAATTACAACAAGCATGGGCATTCTACATCGCTACGAATATGGGTTTTGCGTGTAAAATTGGAAGTTGGGGATTTGATAAGTATGGGAAGCGATTGAAAACAGTGAGGAATAAGAAACTTCGTTTTGATGAAACTATTTCCAAACGCTTGGAGCATACACAAATTGAAAACAACGATGCGTGTAAAGTAATTGAAACGTATGATGCCGATGACGCATTCCATTATGTTGATCCGCCATACTTCAACGCTGATATGGGACATTATGATGGATACAGTAAAGCTGGTTATATCAAACTGTTAGACACGCTATCAAACATTAAAGGAAAATTTCTGCTCAGTTCCTATCCTTCTGAAATACTTGAAGAATATAGTAAGAAGTATGGTTGGCATACGATGATGGTTGATAAACCACTTGTTGCAAGTAATGGCGCACATGAGAAAAAGCGGAAACGCAAGATTGAAGTCTTGACCGCTAATTATCCAATCTAAAAACAAATACAAACCTTTTAAAACTTAATAATTATGAGTAATCACAACATTATCGATACGCTAATACAGAATATTAGCGATGATCAAAAACTGCTAGAAAGCGCAGATGAAAAAATTGAACAAGCCAAAGAAGAAAAGCGATCAATTACCAATCGTATTAAAGAGTATCAAAAGGATGCTACCGCCATGATGAAGTATGCTAGTGATGAACAAATCCAAAAGCTAGAAACGTTGGATTTGGATTTATCAGAAACAAAACAAGGACTTAATTCAGTTGCCACAACAGCTTTTGATATTATGCTTAACAACAAGAAAAAAACGATGACCAATGACGAATTATATTCGGCGTATGTTGATACTTTAGATGATAAAGAGAAAGCAGTTAGCTATACCGCATTCAACATTAAATGTCGTCCATTATTTAACAATCAAAGATTATTGCGAAAAGAAGGAAGTGATCCAAAGTCATCACGTACCAGTATTGTTTCTGTGAATGGAAGTTCTAAAGCTGTGATTAAAAAAGAATAACTAACTAAGATTAAGAACATTCACTTATGTGAATGTTTTTGTAATTAAATGAACTCCCAATCACGAGACGTATATTTACAGGTCTACTTATTATTTTGAAAACTATTTTTAACTACTCAATTTCTATAATATGACTTTCCTGCTCTTACATATTCTACTCTAGAAAATTACATATTTAATAGTAAAATTCGTATTTTTATTTAAAATTCAATAAAAATGAAAATAAGTTTACCTACCCTATTCATTTGTTTTTTCGTGTTTTCTAAAGCACTCTCTCAAGTCAAAATAAAGGGATGCTACCAACCACCTATTTTACCAATAGAAATATGTGTAGATGATAATGGTAATGTGAGTACACATGCTAGTAGTTCATTTGTAACGCCAATAGGTGTTTTTAAAGCAAAAGCAGGAGTGAATATTTATGAAAATGAAGCAGGAGAAGTACTCAAATATGAATCTCAAATCAATAATGCTGTAAAAAGTAATCCAGAAATAAGATATGTAACTACTGAGAAAATAGTTGAGATTCCAAAATTTCAGTATAAATTATATTTAAAATATAATGATGAAATACATGTATATCAAATCAAGAGTTCAAACGAATTAAGAATTGAAACATCTTCGGGTTTTAAAGGAAAGTTCTCACCTAGTATCATTGAAATAGAACTTTCTGATGATAAGGATACAAGAATATATTTTAATAGTATAGATGTTAATAAAATCAATACAGATAATGCAGATTATCCAATCAAGAGAAAAGTGTCTGAGAGTAGATCTGATTTTGAGGAATTTCACAATGGTTTTATGCGTGCTATTGGTACAAACTATGATAATCTAGTCGAACTTCCTAAGGATAAATATTTTTCTAAAGTAGAAGTCACAAATCTAACTAAAAATCCAATGGGCGAACCTATGAGTATCCGTAAAGATTATTATATGATAAGTGATGAAGACTTTAAAAGTAGAAAAGTATTTTCAATATGGTCTGAATTTAAGGGAAATAATAATTATAAAGACGTTTATAGGGTTGAACTGTATTACAATAAATCAACGTATAATTTAACCTCTTATGATAGAAATGAAACTTCATATATAAATTTTTTGGGAATTAATATTCACGAACTTTTAAATTATTTACTAGAACAAGGAGTAAAGCTAGATGAAGATCAGTTAAAAGATTTGAATAGTAAAGAATTATACCCGGGATTTTCTACAACTTATAAGTCTGACAGATGGCGTATAGGTCTATATTCTAGATTCAATAACGATATTACAGATATGATTGCAATTTTCCCTAATGAGTGTGATCAGAGTAATTTTTTTCGAGGAATGAATAATGATTTTGAAAATAGCACTTCACGTTTTGATAATCATCTTAAAGATAGTTATGGCACAAAAAAGTTTATTGAATACTTATCTATGTTAGAAAAAGCAGGAGCGTTTGAAAATGCACATAATTACATAGAACGAAAAATGAGTGAAAATCATCGAAGATATTTCAAATGGAAAAAAAAGTGGTTTGTTTTAAATTTTGCTATAGGTAATGTATTCTTAAATGATATGGAAGATGGTGTCTTTGTAGTATATGATAAAGAAGATATGAAAATTAAGATATTATTTTATGATAATATGAATAATTCATATCGAGAGTTGTTTGATAATATTCAAGTAGAGAATTGGCTAACGAATAATGAACATTATTTTGATGCATCATTTGACACACAAGTTTTTATACTAAATGATCGTTTATATAATCGTTCAAAAGACCCTAGCTTGTTTAGTGAAAATATTTATCTGGCAATCGGGAAGTTTTCAGAAATTAAAAATATAGCTATACGTCCAGGAAATAGTTTTACCGTTGAGAAAGGATTATTTGAGTGCCTCAGCAATATCCAATCGATCTGTTTCGATACCGACAATTTTTATAATTGTAAAGAATGCATAACATACGATAAGAAAAGAGATAAAATGATTATTTTTTATTCACAATCTTTCGCAGATTAAATTTCCTATTTCCTAGAAATATAACTATTTAAAAGATCTCGAATTTCACTACTTTTAGGACTTGGAGCATTTTTATGGATGAGCTGACCATCAGTATCGAATATTAAATATCTTGGAATCGTTTTTAATTGTAATTCCCTAAAAAATGTAGCTTTCGGGTAATTAATTACTAATTGACTATGCCTGTAATATAGAATATTTTCATCTTCAGTAGCTTTTTTCCAACTCTTGAAATTAGTATCGATTGAAATAAATAAGAATACAATATTTTTATTTTCATACTCCTGTATTAACTTCTTTGAATCTGGCATTACTTCTCTACAAGGAACACACCAACTTGCCCAAAAATCAACATAGATGATTTTTCCTTTATGCTCTTGAATGATCTCATTCAATGTTTTTCTCTCCTTTGAGATATTTATCAAATTCACATCAGCAGTTTCAGTTTTAAGTGAAGAAAAATCGAGGAGAAAGTCTTCTAAAATTCTATTTACTAATACTGTGTCTTTTACCTCCTGTTTGAACTTATCAAAATACTTCGTAATCTTAGATTGATCGTAATTCTTTATGATGTTTCTCGTAGTATTGTAGAGAAGATAGTTTTTAATTTTAGTTGAGAATAATGCACTTTTTTCTATGGAATCAAATAACGTCAAATAATCGGGTAAATTTTGATATCCTTTTTTGGAATAGCTAATGTCAAAATTTTTAAAAGTAAAGCTGTTTAAGAAGTGTCTATAGCTTTGAATAAAAAGCAATGAATCATTTTTTAATTCAGCTTCATCAGCATCATAATTAGAATGAATGATTTTATTCTTGTAGTGAATTGTTGTCTTTAAAAAAGAATAATAATCATTTGAAAGTTCCTTTAAATTATATAAAGAATCAAGTGTTTTCTCTTTTTCAATAATATTCTCTTTTAAAACATTTCTATACGTTGCTTTCTCTTTCTCTGTTCTAAATCGTTTATTATTCTCATTATAAAACTCGACAGCCCCTTTATAAATTGTATGAGATAAATTGTAATCTACTTCAGCATTATAATCATTCTTTTTTGTACTGTTTAAAATAGAAACATGAGGAGCATCATTTGGATAGTCAAATACTATTGTATCACCAACATTAAACTTATATGAAGAATCGTAATAAAAATGGTATCTGTGATTAACGATGATAGGAGTATCCGATTTTATAATTATAGTATCGGGTTTACTAATATTATTAGGTTCTATAAATATGTTTTCATACGTTTCCTTGTTCGTGTAAAAAATTGGTCTATCCTTTTTTATGGTATAAGAACCGTTATCGGAATACAAAGTATCTTTTACATACGATCGCTTATTAAAAATCATTACGATTTCGTTAGGCTTCTTATATTCTTCCGTTTTCTTTTTCTGAACGACTTCTTCCTTACAAGAAAGAAATAATATGCATATTAATAGAACAACCGTAATATTTTTCATTCTTATTTTTTAAATGTAGAGAGGGAAATATATCCCTCTCTGTAATTTCATTTTGTTAATGCATCCAACTAGCTGTTGAACATCCTTCACAACACCAACGTCCTCCATTAGCAACAAATGCTTTTGCTTCCTTTTTAGAAACATTGTGTGTGTACTGCCCGCCACCACAAGAATCATCATGGTCTCCAGGAATCGTACAAGGAATAAATGCTGAACAAGTTCCAGTCCCAGTTCCTGCAATAACGGTATTCTGTTCTGCCTTTGTTAAAATAGTAATTCCTTCTAAATTTAAAATGTTTTGTAACATAATTTATGTTTTAATTATTAAAATAGTATTCTTGAACATTTAGAGACACTCAAGATGTATGTCTTTTTTAGCAATACTATTTTTATTATCATGATACTTTTAAATACCACTCATGAAGAAACAACAGTAAATGTTGCTCTATTCATGAGTAAGCTAAAGTTGCTTTAACTTATAGTTTGGCTATGTATAAAGGAAGGTTCTTGCGAGATTGAATTATATGTTAATTCTTATTTAAATATAAATAATAAACTTACATGTTTGTAAGATATTGTATGAACATTCAAAAAAATGTATAAGCGTTACATTAAAAGACGAAATTTAATATCTATCTGATAAAAATATCAAAATCTATTTACTTGATAGCTTCATTTTATAGAGCCTTCCCGTAGTCGCAATAATTAGTTTTAACGTTTCATTATTTTAAAAGCCATACTTCCCTCTTTGGTTTTCAATTTGAGAATATAGAGTCCCGTAGCTACATTTCGCAGATCAATATTATTGTTTGAAAATTCACTCTTTATTTTTTGACCTTGCAGATCATAGAGTTCTGCTTTTGTAATAATTTCATTCGATTCAATGGTAACAATATCAGATGTTGGGTTGGGATAGATTTTAATATTTGCAGTAACTTCTTCTTGACTTTCTATACTTAATGGAATATCACTCGTATTATTCCAAATAGTAAAAGGAAATTTGTTGTTGGAACTAATAACATCAATGTCGCCATCGCCATCAAGATCATCAGAAAGAAGAAGATTTGATCTTACATAATTAGTATTCATAACCTCGCGTATAAAGTTTTGATTTCCATCATTTACCCAAAACGATAATTTTTGTGAATTAAAGCTGTTTGTAGGACAGGATACAAAGTCAATATCTCCATCACCGTCAAAATCTTGTATGGTAAAGATGTCGCCACTATTGGTTGTGTTCCCTGTTTGAATTTGTTGTTCAGTAAAATTTCCATTCCCATCATTTTCATGCCATGCGATAATGTTACTTGAATTAGGAACGTCATAATTGCTTCCAAGTATATCGAGGTCACCATCACGATCTATGTCAAAAAGTTTTCCTTCTGTTGGAAGTGATACTTGTGAAAAATTGAGCGATCCATCATTTTGATAATAGAATGATCCGTTGGTCGAGATGTCTTTAATACCATCGTTATTGATATCAACAAAGTCGGTACACACTTTAAATTCAGGAATGTTATTTACAAATTGCTGTTGATAGTTCCCATTTCCATCATTGATATAGTAAAATATTTGTCCGTTATTGCCAGCAGGTCGGGTAATGATAACATCTAGATGATTATCGTTATTAAGATCAGTTGCAAATGCTCGTTCAACACCTGTAACATTTAAGAATGTAGATTTGGTAAAGTTTAAATTTCCATCATTGGTATATAAGAGAACCTCTCCTTCATTAAAGCCAAATGTTGATACAAGAATATCTTTATGACCATCGCCAGTAATATCATCAACATGCGCATAACTTATGAGTGGTTCAGTAGTATCGATGATCGTTTTAGTAAAGTTAAATGATCCTGTGTTGTGCCATAATACCAATTCATATTCACTACTTGAAGTGCTAACAATATCTTTTAATCCATCATTATCAATATCATCAGTATAAAAGCTTGTTGGTGATACAAAAGAATCATCAAGAATCGTTAGATTAAAACTTCCGCTTCCAATATTTTGATAGAGTCGTGGATCATCAAATGCAGAAGACGTAACAAGGAAATCCATCAATCCGTCAGTATTGTAATCTAAGCTTTGAATACGTTCTCCTTTATCAAGAGTTTCTAAGGTGTTTAAAATAAAGTTTCCGCTTCCATCATTCACATAGAAGCCAAAAGAATCAGTTATATTAGATGCAGAAAATACAACAGATATATCTAAATCGCCATCATTATCAAAATCAACAATGTGCATTGAATCCATATTTGCGTCATTGGTTAATTCTGTTTGAGTGAAATTAAGATTACCATCATTAGTAAACAACACTACACAGCAATTCCCTCTTTTTACAATTAAATCTTTATCGCCATCAATATCATAATCGAGTATTTGAAGATGCTCATTTGATAATGTGTAATTGATCGTATGTTCGGTAAAATTGGCATTGCCATCATTTAAAAGACACAGAATGTGATTCCCTGTCCAAAACCCAGACGATACTGACATAACTAAATCAAGATCTCCATCGTTATCAATATCATTTACTAAGATATCGCCAGTAGAAATTTCTACATTCGTTACAGTACTTTGTTGGAATCCTATATTGAGAATGTTTTTCCAAAATCGGAGCGGTCCGTTTTGTCCTCTGCTTGTCGTGATAAAATCAACATATCCATCTGCATCAAAATCTCCTGAGATGATGTTTGATGATAAACTATTGGCATTGATATAGGTTGGAGAAAAGTTTTCATTTCCATCGTTATAATATATTTCAATAGAACCTTGTTCTGATACCAGAATATCTAAATCAGTATCTCCATCAATGTCAGATACGTCAAAATGATTCCAACTTTTTGGAGTTTCCGCAATAATGATTTTAGTGTAGTTGAACATAGCATCTTTTTTCCACCATGCTATGTTTCCGTCTTTACTGACTGATACTAAGTCATCAAAGCTGTCATTGTCCAAATCAATGACTTTTGGTTGTACCCAGTTGTTAGCATCAGCAATTATGGTTTCATTAAAATTCTGCGAAAAGATCATGAATGGAATGAGTAAAAGAAGTATTAGTTTTTTCATAATGTTCAGATTTAGATTACACGTTAGACAAACATAGTGAAAAAAATAAAAGCGGTCAAAATTGTCCGCAAGTTTTTTAAAGGTTTCCCATACTTTGAAAAATAATTCATTTTCAATGGTTCAATCAAAAGAGGAACAACAAGAATTTTTAAGGCAATTAGGTGAGTATATTGTTTTGTTGAGAAAGCAACAGCAGTTAAAACAAATTGATCTTGCGGACTTGTTGGATATGGATGTTCGTGTACTCAGAAGAATTGAAAAGGGAGAAACAAATATTCAAATTTTGTTAGTATTTCAATTGGCAAAGGTGTTAAACGTACAACCAGAGAGCTTTATTACACTTTCAAAGGACTAACGTTCTTGATCTTTATCCTTCGCTTTATTTCCTTTAATCTTATTCAATTGCTGTAATCGAGATTTACTACGATTCTGTTCATACATACGTTGTCCGTCTTGTAATCCAATAAAGTAATCATTCTGAGTTTTACTTTCAAGAAGTTGTTTAAGTAAGGTCGGTTGATGTTGAGCTAAAATATACGCATGATTCACACCGTTAATGTATTGTTGTTCGTTAGTAATTTCCATAGCTAAAAAGTTGATTTACGGTGAGACTCTAAATATGCCATGATGGAATCATAATCGTAGAGAATAATTTTCTTTTGTGGTTGTGAATAGGATATAGCGCCTGTATCACGAAGTTTCTGAATGGTAGTTCTGCTTTTGATATTGAGAAGTTCCATAGCACGTTCTTGTGATACCCACTTTTCTTGTGGGAGTTTATGCTTTTCCTTCATACGTTCTACAACTTGCTCAACAAGTTCATAAAAGGCTTCATCATGTAAACAGATTACTTCCGTGTTTTAAAGGTACTAAATATTTAAAAGTCTACGACTGCATTCAAAGCTTCATCTTCATCTTTATGCGTAAAGTTTGCTTGGTAATTAATAGTTGTGGTGATGTTTGAGTGACGGTATAGTTTCTGTAAAGTTTGAATCGGTATTTTATCGCCCGAAATATTCCCAAAGGTGTGACGTGCAATGTGCATGGTTATCTTTTTGTCAATCTTGCATTTGGTGGCGATAGAGGCGAGGTACTTACTGAATTTTTTGGTTGCAGTTTTTGTTTTCGCCAAAATATCTTTAGGAGAGTCAAGATTCGCTTTCTTCATTTCGGGAAAGATAAAGTCATCATTACTTCGTTGTTCATCTCGATACTGTTCAATAATTACGATTGCCTTTTGTGGTAATTGAAGCGATAACAATTTATTATTCTTGTTCATGCGATAATGGAGACGACCATCATAAATATCACTCCATTTGGTCTTCAATACATCACCAACGCGCATTCCTGCAAAGTAGAAACTAAAAAGCCATACGTTACGTGCGTGTTGTTCTTGTGGTGATAGTTTATCACTTGTTTCAATGGCTTGTACTTCTTCAATGGAAAGTCCAACTTTTTTAGATTCGGGAAACTTAATCGTTATCTTCCCTTTTCCAAACGGATAGTACTTTTGTTCAACAACACCATTTCTGATGGCACGATTAAATAAGGTGCGTATCACTACAAGATTATTAACAACCGATCGCTGACTAACACCTTTTTCAGTTTTGAGATATGACATAAATTTTCTGATAAACAATTCATCAATTTCACGAAAGCTAAGTGCTGGAGACTTTCCAAATTCTATAACGTAATTGACACGTACTTTATCAGCAGATAACTGATTAAGTTTATTATTTGCTTCAAGTTCGTTGAGGTATTCTTGTCCAAGTTCGTTGAAACTTTTATCATTCATTGGATTTTTGATCTCTTTCTTAATCTGCTGAGAACTTATCTCCATATCATTGGATTGAAGATCAATAAGTCGCTTATTTGCTTCAGCAAGTTTAGCGGCGATGAGATTGTTCAGTCGTGCAGAATTTGGATGTGATTTTCGTACCTTACGTTCGGCTTCGTTCCAATATTTCTTGTCAATATAGTGACCTGTATAGATGTATGAGGGCTTTCGATTTTTGATGATTCTCACCACTAACGGGTACAAGCCTTCTTTGTTAGGTTTGTTTCTAAGGAGTACCTTTACACTTGTTGCCATGTTTGTATCTTTTATCTAAGTTACGAAATTTAGGTTAAACATAGGTAAAACATTTGGCGTTTTTTCTTGGTTTTTTGTGAACAGTGAATTTAGTAAAATATTGGTAATCAATTGATTTTTAGTGTATATACGTTCAAATGAGTTCAAATTGAACTGGATTAAAAATCCAGTTCTTTCGGGAGTGTGGGTTCGATTCCCACCTCGAGTACTGAGAAATTTCTTTTTAATAAAAATCCTAGCAGAAATGTTGGGATTTTTTCATTTATAAGAACGACTGTTTAAATGTTAATTACGGTGTTTCCGTAAGTAATTTCTGAATTATTTTTGTAATTTCTGATTTAATCAAAACCTTATATCATGAAAAAAAAGAATCTAAAATTATTAAAGCTTAACAAAAAGTCAATCTCGCAATTGCATGGGAACTCAATTAAAGGAGGAAATTCTTACTTGTGTACTATTTTTTGTAGTAACAATTGTAATCAAACCGATGCATGCCCTTCAAGTTGGATATTTCTCTGCAATGATTGCGATACTACATCAGAACCAATATAAAAGATGGATTAAACTTCACCAGAAGATAAAATAAGTATGATGATCGATTTCATCTGTAATTATGACTATTATGGATGTCCAAACTAAATATTACCCAAAATGATGGTTTGTATTTTCTTTAGTTGCACTTTAAAAAGTGTTTAAAAACGCATTTATCTACTTCAAATCCTCAAACAAAAAGTCCGATTTTTGATTTGTCAAGCATAATAAGAAGTAAAAAGCCCAACATTTCTGTTGGGTTTTTTACTTTCCACTACTTGCGTCTATAGCAAATGAAAATTCTATAAATAAAAAATGAGCAATTGTTAATACCAATAGCTCGTTTAACTTCAATTTTTAAGTAAACTTCGGTTCGCTTTTTTTATGTTTTACGATAAGTAATATGCTTCAAGTTAAATTTTGTTGATTCACAACGTTTTAAAGAGAAAAAATGCTTTCTACCCTGAAGAATAACGGTTGGTTTTTATGATCGTAATTTATGAATATCGATTATAAATACTTTTATTTTCTATTGTTATTGCCAATATTTAATCCTCAATTAATCAAAAATATTGTTGAAGGCATCGCACCGTCTTGATTATTAAAAACAGCACTTAGTTTACGGTTTAACCGTAGGAGTAAGATTGGCGTAATCTCTACTTTGCAATTCATTCCTGACGCAATTGTAATCATGAATACCATAAGTTTCTCTCATGATTGTAGGTAAGAGTGTTGTGCAAGCATAACTGTATGATATCTCTATCAACTATTTAGAAACAAGAGTTTTTTATCACAAATCCATAAATGTAAATTCTATGAATTCAAAACTACTTTTAGCATACTCAATTTTTTTATGCTTTCTCTTATCCATAACAGAATCAGGAGCTCAAAACATGTACTCTGTAGCCGATTGGAATGTGGGTACGGGGAATACTGCCGACTTTAATCAATATGGAGCAACCAGTTCTAATAGCAGAGAACTTGGGATTACTCATATTGGAAACGAAGAAGTGCTGTGGAAAGCAGTGCCAAATCCGTCAAGTAATGCAGAAGGCGGTATATATGCCGATTATAAAACGATAGATAAAACTAAAACGTATCGATTGTCAGTTTGGATTAAAAAGACAAATTCAACCGATGGGAGAACGTATTTTGGATGTCACAGCAAGGTTGGTAGTACACATCATACACTAAATTTAGACGGAACAACCAATACAAATCCTTATTTCTGGAGTGGAGATCTTCCAAAATTAGACCATTGGTACCTGCTTACAGGATATGTGCATAAGTATAATTATTCAGGACCTATTCTGGGTAAAATTTATGATGGAGCCACAGGCGAAGAAGTAGCAAACTTGCAAAAAGAGTTCAAATTTTCTTCAGGAGCCACCAATTTAATGTTACGATCATTTCTTTACAACGATCCTAACTTACAGGACAGACAATATTTGTACGATCCGCATATGGAAGTAATTGATGGAACTGAATCTACACTTAGACAATTACTAATGGTAAATCCAAATTCTAAATTGTTATTTGCGCATGATAATTCAGGAAATCAGAAACAACGATTTTACTGTGCTTTTGCAACCTGTACTGTACCAACTCCACCAGCAGGAAGAGCCGCAACTGATGACGTCGCTATTTCAAAAGAATCAGACATAACTCAAGAAACAGAGCTTGAAGATGACAATGCGCAACTCGCAAAAGAACTTTCACTCTATCCAAACCCAACAAGAGGAATGGTTCAGTTAAAATTCAATTCCAATTCAGACCTATCATTATCGCACAATATTAACATATATAACAATCTTGGTGTATTGGTAAAAACCATACCGAGCAATGCTAAAAATGAATTAGAACTAGACATAACAGACCTGTCTTCAGGAATGTATTTAGTGCATGTACACCTAAGTAACAATACAAGTATAACTAAACAAATCATCAAAAAATAAAACCAGTTAGATATGAAAATAAAAAATTACTATATAAGTTTAGTGTTACTTTTAATGGGGTTTTCTGGTTTTGCACAAAAAACGCCTGAAGATTTAATCAGAGGAACAGAAAGTTCAAAAAATATAACATCAACGCCAATTTATAGCGACGATCGGAAAGTAACCATTCAAGACAGATCAAATACTGGTCAAAAACCAACAGCAGTTTCAAGTTCTTCCGCTGAAGCATCTTCACAAGTTGGGACAACTCCAGCAGATTTTTCTGTATCCTTATCAGGAGGAGCAACGTACAATATTCCAATTGCAACACCACCAGGAATAAGAGACATTAGTCCAGATGTTGGATTAAACTTTAACAGTCAAGCCTCTAATGGTTTGGCAGGTTGGGGCTGGGGATTTTCAGGAATGTCTTCCATAAGCCGCGTTTCTGCTACGGAATTTTATGATGGTTTTGTAGATGGAGTCGATTTTGATTCCAGTGACCGTTTCGCTTTAGACGGACAACGATTAATCCTCGAATCAGGAAGTTATGGAGCAGCAAATTCTACCTATAAAACAGAACGATTTTCCAATGTAAAAGTGAAAGCTTACGGAACTTCTCCGTACGGAACGTCTTATGGTCCTTCGTATTTTATCGTTTTCTATCCAGATGGATCAAGAGTTTGGTACGGAAGCGGAAGTACAAATCCTAGAAGCCGCTTAGAATGGTCAATTGGAAAAAAAGTTGATCCACAAGGAAACTCTATTTTCTATAACTATATCTCTGATGGAGAATTAAAATTAATCGATAGAATTACCTTCGGAGGAAGCGTAAATCCTAAAGTAGAAATCAAGTTTTATTATAAAAATAGAAAAAGACCAGAAGTATCGTATGTCAACGGAATTACCTTTAGAAGAAGTAAAATTTTAGATAGAATAGAAACTAGAGGCGATAATGTACTATATAGAAAATATGTGTTGACTCATACTGAAACTTCTCTGGGATATGAACAACTAACTTCGGTTAAAGAATACAACAAAGCGAATCAAAGTCTGACACCGATCAACTTTAGTTACGATAGCTCGTCTACAAATCCGAATCCAGATACTTATGCAGGAACTCTCTATCCAGGCTATAACTATAATACAGATAACATACTATCTGGCGAGTTCAATGGAGATGGAAAGCTAGACTTTATCCTATACAACAAAAACACTAGAAACAAGTTGCATGTGTTTGATAATATCTACGAATATTCATATAACAATACAGAAATTGGTCGTACGTATAATGTATCAAACTTCGATGATGTTATCGGAAATAGCATGCTAAATCATCAAGGGAAAAAATTAGCACAACAAGGAATTACACTCATCAAAGAAAACATAAGTGGTTATACAGCTTCGGTTGATTTTAAAAGTTACTATCATGGAGCTGTAGGACTCTATTATCACTACACAAAAACATGGAATGCACCAACCTATACCTATGAAAGTTATTGCGGTAATACAACCAGAAAGAAAATTCCAAAAGAGTACATTTCAGGAGATTTTAATGGCGATGGTTTAACGGATGTATTGGCAATAGGAAAACCATATACCAATAGATATTGTTATGAATACGACTGTCCAGGTGGCGGTGGCGGCGATGATCCTTGGGATGTTGGCATACAACGACAAGGAGAAACAGATGAGCAGTTTGCTGTAAGAAAACAGAAAATAGCAAAACTAAAACAACAGCAACAGCAAAATCCAGAACAAAATTTAGAGCAACAACGAGAAGAATTACTGGTACCAATTGATATTCTTGATCCAGGCGATGGCGGTGGAAATCCAGGAACTTGTTGCTCGTGTAACTCGTATACAAATAATTACAAATCAGCATATTTTATTGATTTAGACAGAAATTTAACCTCAGGATTTTCCAACTGGGCAGGAAGCTTGCAACAACATATCAAAGCGAATGATAGAGTCATGGGCGCCGATTTTAATGGCGATGGAAAAACAGATTTATTTCATTTCACAGAAGGGAAAGCTTTTATTTACGAGTTGAACAGTAACAATCAACTAACGCTCATTCATACAGAAAATGATAGCTATATCAAAATGGATCGACCTATTCTTTTAGGAGATTATAATGGTGATGGGAAAACAGATTTTCTAGCGCCAACAGCAAACAATAGTAAAAACTGGCGCTTCTTTTTGTCAAGAGGTAGCAACGTTTTAAAATATACTAAATACCTTGATTTAATCACGTATGTAGAAAGTCAAGTAGTACAATATTACAATTACAGCCAAGGACCAATAACGGATGCAATTGTAGAAGTAAAATTTATTGCTCAGGATGTTAATGGCGACGGAAAAACAGACTTAATAAAACATTGGATTGCTAGTGGCTACTCCACAAATCATAATTATTCTGAAGATATTGTAAATATTCACGTCAATAAACTTGGCGAAAATGATACAACTCCTACATTTCAACATACGTCAAACTATGTGCAAACCAATACAGGAATCACACGATTTGGGCAACCCATATTTTTAGATTCTCACACAAATTCTGACAATATAGAATATGCTTACGTCAGTGCCAATCACTTATCAGCATACGAATTTGAAGGCGATCATAGAAAAGATGTAACCTTAGAGCAAATACATAACAATGGAACGACGCATCTTATCGATTATGTCGGTCTAACGAATCAAGGAAATGACTATCAACAAATCTATACAGGAAACTATGATGAGGTATATCCGTATGTAAACGCAAATATTGCTCCTTCCATAAAACTTGTGAGTAAAGTTCGAGAAACTGGTAGCGGATCAACACGAACCCAAGATTTTAGATACACAGGCGCAGTTTCGCATGCAAAAGGTCTAGGCTTATTAGGATTTAGGCAAATAAAAAAATCAAATATCTATGGTAGTGGCGTCCAAACATTATGGAGCATTACAGACTTTGACATTCAAAAAAGAGGTGCGCCATCAAGAGATTGGGTGTCTTCAAGCCTTTCCAGTACGCCAAGTAGTTACATAAGCAAAAATGATTACACATATTTTACAGAATTGGCAGGGAATAAAGTATTTACCAATGTGCAAACGCAAATTTCTTCCGAAAATACCTTAACAGGAATTACAAGTACGAAGACTTTTAGTTATGATTCGTATTACAACCCAACAACGATAACCACGACAGTTCCTGGAGGTTCAGAAACTACAACCCAACAATTCATAAACAATACTGCGCCTTTCGATCAAACATATACTGTGGGAAGATTATCTGAAAAAACGACAACAAGTGTGTTAGGCTCAGATTCGTTTAGCGCTACCGAAAAATACTTTTACAATAACAACTTAACCACGCAGGTCAGAAGAAAAGGAAATGGCACACCTTGGATCTATGAATATTACCTGTATGATTCGTTTGGGAATGTGCTTCAAAAGAAAGTAAATGGAAGCGGTGTCTCAGATAGAATAGAAAACTTTGAGTTTGATACAACAGGACGATACATGACAAAATCTATTGATAGTGAAGGACTCGAAACTACCTATCAATACAATACCGCAACAGGAAACCCAACAAGTGTCACCAATGCGTATGGCTTGCCAATACTCTATCAATATGATGATTGGGGAAGAGTCACTAGAGAAACAGATTACTTAGGAAAACATACCTATACAACCTATGCAAATAATTCTACGTACGGTGTTGGCGGAATGCTAAAAACCATCAACCATGAAAAAGGTGAAGATGAAAAAATCTATTACAATGCAACAGGTTGGGTAATGAAACAAGGAATTTTAAGTATCAATAACAAATGGATATTTAAAGACTTTGAATACGATGTAGCAGGAAGAAAGCTAAAAGAAAGCGAACCATATTTTAGTGGATCTGCGGCTACACAATGGAATCAATATGCGTTTGATCAATACAGTAGACCAATATCACAACAATTATATACAGGAAAAGTAATTACAACCGCCTACAACGGTTTATCGGCAACAGTTGATGACGGTACCAAAACAGTAACATCAACGAAAGATGCTTTTGGTAACATTATAAGTATTCAAGATGATGGCGGAACGATCAACTATACATATTATGCCAATGGAAAAATGAAATCTACAGAATATGATAGTCATACGGTAAACATTACCATTGATGGTTGGGGAAGAAAAACAGCACTAACCGATCCATCTGCTGGCACCTACAGCTATCAATACAATATTCTTGGAGAAATGTTGCAAGAAGTAAGTCCAAAAGGAACTACAACATATCAATACAGTCCAATTGGGAAACTAATTCGAAAAGAAGTTGTCGGAGATCAAACACATATGGTTACTGATTATCAATACGACAACACCACCAAACTTTTAAAACGAGTACTTGCTACAGATAACTTAGGAGGAGCAAATTTTGATTACAATTATTACTATGATAGCAATAAGCGAATAAACAAAATCACGGAAGATAACGGAACTGCTACTTTTGAAAAGCAACTAACTTATGATGCTTACGGACAAGTCAATAAAGAAACATACATTACCAATGCCGCAGGTGCAAGCAATACGGTCAGCGTAAAAAATGTATACGATACGGCAACAGGCATATTGCGTGAAATAAGAGATTTCAATTCTAACGTACGCTTGTGGCGAATCAATAGCGAAACGGCTAGAGGAAAATCGTTAAGTATCAGTTTAGGAAACGGAATCACTAAATCAAAACAATATGACTCGTATGGTTTTCTAACCAATATCTACGATCGTAAAGAAACCTTAGTCATCATTGGTAATCCTCCTGTAGATCCTATAGTAGCGCTCAAAATGGACTACAGTTTTGATCATCAACGCGGCATCTTAAACAGTCGAAAAAACTATGCATTTACCAACTGGAATGAAAACTTTTCATACGATACCTTAGACAGATTAACGCAAATCAGTGGTGCTGTAACGCATCAACAAGAATACGATCAAAGAGGTAGAATCACAGACAATTCTCATGTAGGTGCATATGGTTACAACAATGCAAACGCCTACAGATTAGAAGATGTAGAACTCAACACGCAAGGAGATTTATACTATCAGCAAAATAAATTACAGCAAATAACCTACAATGCCTTTAAAAAACCTGTAACTATCTTTCAAGAAGACAAAGGAATCGTAGACTTTGAATACGGACCTTTCATGAACAGAACACATGCGTATTATGGAGGCTTGGAAGAAGACAAAGAGCAGCGTCAATATCACAAACAGTATGCTAGTATCATTCCTGTAGAAATAATTGAAAACAATGATACAGGAACCGTAAAAATAATAAACTACATTGGAGGTGATGCGTACAGCGCGCCAATAGTACATCTAAAACAACAAGGAAGCAGTCCAATAGATGAATATTATTACTTACACCGCGATTACTTAGGAAGCATTCTGGCAATCTCGAATTCAAGTACAGAAATTGTAGAACAACGCCAATTTGGAGCATGGGGAGAAACAAGTCAATTTAAAAACCTACAAGGCGACACAACGTTTAACCACGATTCTTTACTAGGCAGAGGTTTCACAGGACACGAACATTTCTTTGAAGTTGCACTCATTCATATGAATGGTCGTATGTATGATGCCAAACTAGGTCGTTTCCTATCGCCCGATAATTTTATACAAGATCCATACAATACACAGAGTTTTAACCGTTATGGTTATGTGTGGAACAATCCACTATCCTACAGCGATCCAAGTGGAGAAATCATTTGGGCAGCAGTATTAGTAGGAGTTATTGTAGGTGCAGTTTCAGGTGCAGCAGCGTATATTGGTCATGCTATAAAAACAGGAAACTGGAGTTGGGGCGGCTTTGGAATGGCAATACTAGGAGGTGCAATCGTCGGAGGAATCACCTACGGAATTGCTCCGTCCATGGTCTGGAGTACAGGCTCCTTACTGTCCATTGCGGCAGGAAGCTTTGTCGGAGCCTTTTTACCATCGTTCAATATCCCAATAGGTGATTGGAACATCAGTATAAGTCCGTCTATAGCCTTTGGTAATGCCTCAGGAATTGGTGCGAGTTTAAGCGTAAGTTACAGCGACGGAAATTGGAGTTTCTCAGCAGGAATTGGCTACATGAACTATGGAAATTACAATGGCTTCGGTAATGGAGTTGAAATACGAAAATCGATCTTAGCAGCCTATGACGATGGAAAAACAGGATTCTCATACGGTGCAAATTGGTGGAGTGGTAAAGGAAGTATGAGCGAATTCAAACAAAGAACAGGCGTCGTAGGATTTAGAAGCGGAGATTTCAAAGTACGCTACGAAAATGATGGTTCCATTGGTCCAGCGGGAGATGGAGGAGATAGCTTTAGAACCGCTTCTCTGAACTTATCTGTTGGAGATTACTCAGTAGGTTTTCAATTCTTTACTGGATTTAGAGATATCCTAAGTAAAAATGGGGAAAATGCAACATTACCAGGCGGATACAAAGGTGTACCAGGTACCAACTATACTGATTCTTTTGGAAGAAACTTGCCAAACGGAAAAACGATAGAAGGAACGCCACATCGACTAGGAGCGTTAACTTTTGGATATAAAGGATACAAAATTGGGGTAAACTCTGAAAAAGTACGACATGCCATTCAAAATCATGCAATACATAATTTAAGAGTGAAAGTTTTTGGACTCACATTATTTGACAAAAGACAACGTGGATTTGAAAACCAATCGTGGGATTGGAAAGGATATGCACAATACAGAACACCTAATGCATTTACATCATGGTAAAAAAAATGTGGATACTGAGCTTTTTTGTAATCATTTTTAGTTGCATGTCAACTAAAAATGATTACGGAATGGTTCGCTTTAAGCAATCAAGGTTCAGTATAAAGCCCAACAACAACCAAAATTACATTCAACACATTGATACAACCGTATTTTATATGGCTGTTCACTCTAAAGAATTTATTAAAGAATACAAGCTGGAAAACTTTAAAAATGGAATTAAATTTTATGGAAATGGTAAAGTAGGGCATTTTAAAGGCATCGATTTCAACAACGCTGCATCATTTAATCCTAAAAAAGCAACTATGGGATATTACAATTATGATGGTGAAAATTTCTATGTAGAATATATATATGAAATACCTGGTGGGACACATAAACTTGCGAAAAGCGAAATTATACTCCGTAAATCATCTACAGATACTTTGATTGTTAAATCGTTTAAAAGCGCAACAAGTGCTGAAAAAATAACAAAATACGCACGAATGAAAATTCCAGTAGAAGCATTAAATTATAAAGTAGATTGGTAAACTTGCCAACACTATAATTTCTTGAAAACTACATAATAGCCAACATAAAAAAGCGAGCTTCGGTTCGTTTTTTTATGTTTAAAAATAACATACAGATACAATCCATACTTCACAATTCAGTTTTTTGGTATGTATTTTGAGGCACTTCAGGCATAAACCGATTTAAATTGAAAACAAATGAAAACATGTACCAAAGTTTTCATTGCCACCTCGATGACGCTTGTCTCTCTGATGACAAATGCTCAAAACACCTGCAATGAAACACTCTCGTTATTTGCTGGAAACGTTACTTCTAAAAACTTTTCCAAAGCAAAATCACAACTTAATTATTTAAGAAAAAACTGTGCAACAATCAATTCCGCAATTTATGCGCACGGCGAAACAGTACTAACGCACGAACTAAAAAACGCAACCAACAAAAAAGAAGCGGCGTTGGCACTAATTCAACTCTACAAAGACCGAATTGCAAATGTTCCTGCAAAAACAAAAAAAGGACTCATACTGACCAAAATTGGCGGCGTAATGCTGAATTACAAAATAGGTTCGCTAAAAGAACAATATGATGTATTTGATGAAGCCTTTACAAACGATTCAAAAAATTTTAAAAATCCTCGCTATCTCTATCAATACTTTGATTTATACTACCAAATGTATGCTTCAAAGGAATATGGTATTTCACTAGAAAATTTCATTGAAAAATATGAAGCAGTCAATGAAAAATTTGAATACGAAAAACTACGATTGTCAAACATAAAAGTCGATGTATTAGCCAAAAAAGAAAAAAATAAAACACTTACCGCTAAAGAAAAAAATAGGATAAAAGTCGCCACGAAAAATATTGCAGCTATTGATCAATTCACAAAAAATATGGTTTTACTTTTAGAAAAAGAAGTTACATGTGAAACATTAGTGCCATTGCTTGAGGAGAAATTTGAATCCAACAAAACAAATCTTCAATGGTTGCGAAAAGCTGCTGGCAGACTTGATGCCAAAAACTGTACAAAAAGTCCTTTATTTCTCGAATTAGTGATAGCAATCGATATCACTGAGCCAACGGCAGAATCAAAATATTATCTGTACACCATTTACAAAAGAAAAGGCGATGAAGAAAAAGCACAACACTATTTTGAAGCATATCTAAGCTATGAAAATGACGGGACAAAAAAAGCAAAAATAATAACGGCTTTAGGGAACAAAGCGGCGCAAAAAGGACAAAAATCAAAAGCCCGAACACTATTTCTAAAAGCTTTAAAATTCGATCCTACTTTTGGTAGTGCCTACATAAATTTAGCACGATTATATGCGTCAAGCGCGAATGACTGCGGAACAGACGAATTCTCAAAAAGAGCTACGTATTGGAAAGCTGCTGAAATGGCCAAAAAAGCAAAACAAGTAGATGCGTCCAAAAAACAAGAAGCAACGGAACTCATTAATTTCTATATGCAAGCTGCGCCAAGCAAAACGGATATCTTCAATGAAGGATACAAAGGCGGCGAAAAATTACCCATAAAATGCTGGATTGGCGGAACGGTAACGGTTCCAAAACTTTAAAAAATCATTTCTTGCTTGTCATGCATTGTAACATAAGATGTTTGGCAAGCAGGAAATTTTAACGCATTACAAGCTTGTTTTAAAAACAGTATAGCGTTGTTCCAAATCGTTAATATCAGTTTCTAAGACAAAAGAAGTCTTTCCAGTTTTCATCACAATTGCTGCATAATTTTTTAAAACATCAGTGTACAAATTAGAACTGTCAAACTTCATAATAGTGGTCATCGCTTCCATTAACTTAATAATGATAAAAGGACTTGTTTTGCCGTACTGTCGAATCAAATTAAAAGCAGCTTCCAAAAATCCTTCAAACGAATCGTTGATCAATAATACACGAATTTGTCCATCTTCATCCTTAATCGTTGCATCAGGAATATCAGATTGTAACAACTTACACAAAATAGAAGTCAAATTATCAATACAAACAACAGCCGTATACGGATTATTAATACTTGGCGATAAAGCTTTCGAAGCAATCTCCACAATTTGATGAATTCCAAATTCAATATCCTGAAAAAACGTTTTCTTCGTCGCAATTTTAAAAGTTTCAATAAGCGAAAAACTATCATCAAGTGTTTCCTTATTTGATGACTTTTGCTGAAAAATTGCAAAAATAGGTTGACCACAAACAATATAATTCCCTGGTTTGTGCAAAATCTTAACAATTACCTCATGTTTACGGGCTATTTCTACCAACATATCCAAATCAAAATACTGAATATAACCACTAAACTCACATGAAATACTTTCAATTTCGGTTAAATTGCTGGTGGCGTCATCTTTCAAATCTGACAAAACCACATCTTTTTCCACATGTTGCGGATACATGGTTTCAATATTACGTTCAATGCGTTGACGAAGTTCATTAATAATCTTACTTGGCTGAATACTGATGCTAATATTATGAATAAAAATAACGAGTAAAAACACATTAAACACCGCTAAAAAAATGGCAAATATGACGGATAAATTTGGAATAAAAGCATAGCCATCATTGTCGCGTATGGCATTTGCCACAATAATACAATACAAAAACACTCCAACATACTGTCCCAATACTACTTGATTCAGCCGTTTATACATGAAATTTTGAAGCAATCGCGGACCAAACTGCGAAGATGCCAATTGCAATACAACAATCGTTATAGAAAATACAGTTCCAGCAATTCCAACCATGGAGCCAGCAATTACGGTTAATACATTGCGACCAGAATCAGAATTTTCGGAAAAAATAATCTTAAACACACCTTCTGGTGTAAACGGATAGGTTTTATCAACATACAGCAAACAAACAGCACCCAAAATACTCATAACGATAATCAAGGTGGGAACAAACCAGAAACTATCTCTAACTTGTTTAAAAAGGTATTTTAGGTTGAGCATTGTACTAAAATTGGTTGGTTTTTGCTTTCGCGATAGTACTCTAAAGATACAAATAATCGTCTGTCTTTAAGAAGTAAATTAATTTCATTTAGTGCGCTACGCGAGAATTTTAATGTAAATATTTGAAAATCAGAAAAATAAAAACCACAAAAATGATGAGATTTGAAAGCTCTAATGTTTCCAAAGAAAACTAAGAATGCTTGATTTATAGATCAATAATCTTTTCTCAGTAAAAATGATTACCAATGTTTCAATGGCGGAAACAATTGCCAAGTTAAAAATCAAAAATTCAAAACCATAAGTAGTGTTCAACAAAATAGAAGTAAAATGTAGAAATATTATAACCAGCCAAAGTTTGCTCAAAAAGGTTTTTGTAACAACAATACTTTTATATCTGTAGAAAGAAACCACAAAAACAATCATTTTAATAATAAAAACCTCTTTAATTGGGAAGTGAAAAAATGAAATGTCGTTTGGATGTTTAAAATAGTCATAACGTAGCAGTGTAGAAAGTATAATCGAAAAAAATACAATAATCCAAAACAAATAATAAGTCAAAGCTTCAAAAGAAGTTTTCGGATAATTTCTTTTCAGTAAATCAAAAACTAACATGAACAACATAATGCTGAAAGCAAGTAAATCATATACATGCCAAAGTTTTGAAAAAAGTATCAAGGAAAAGAAAAACGCAGCAAACAATCGAAGATAAACTTTCCAGTATGTGTGTAAATGAAATCTAAACTTTTTCATGAAGAATCTTGATTAAATCTGACATTGTAAAATTACTTCATTTTCTACTTTAACGCATCATTACACAAAAAAACTATTTTAAATTTCAAGATTTAACTAACTTCGTTATATGCTAAAAAAGTACCAACACATAGATGCGTTATTAGTAGATGCAACGAAAGAAGAATTATATGAAAAACTCATAGCACAACTCAACAAAGACTTTGCGTTGGCAAACATTGAAGAGTCGTTTTCGTTTGATAGTTCTCCAGAAACACTAAAAAAAGAATTACACGCAATTGTCTATCAGCTCATCCAAGAAAAATTTGCCGAATACTTAAATCTATTATACATCATGGACGTGTCAGAAGCTAAAATAAAAGCACTCGATGGCTCAGATGTGGTAGACCTTTCAGCGCAAGTTGCTTTTCTAATGCTACAGCGCGAATGGCAAAAAGTATGGTTTAAGAATCGGCTCTAAAAAAAGACTCTAACAAACGGCACCAATGCATCTGCATAAATGCTCTTATCATCATCGTGCAATACATTATAACGCACGCCAATAGTTACATTATTTGTAGTATAACCAACGCCAAAAAATACGGCTGGTTGCCAATAATTATCATCCTCAAAAATTGGATCGTCAAAATCACGATTCACGTTCATATATTCAAACTCTGTAGACAATTGAATCTCGCGTAACGGACTGTACAATCCTATAAAACTTCCACCAACAATAGTAGACTTAAAAAAATCATCATCCTTAAAATAGGTGTAATTCAACGAAATTCCCGCTGCAAATTGTGGGTTAAAATCATAAATGGCACTTGGCGCTACCGTAGCACTAAAAATATTATTTCCAAAACTCAACCCAAGACCGCCACCAAAACGAACATTTCTCCAAAAATTACTTCCTTGCGTTGGCGTATTCGATTGCCCAAAAGAGGAAAATGAAATAAAAGCCATAAAAAATGCTAAAACGATAAATTTAGGTTGGAAAAAATAGGAATCTCTCATTTCTGTCAAAAGCTTAAATAATTATCATATAAATATATGTAAAAGATATGATGTGTTTTTTACAAAAGTTGTATTTTTGGTAAAATTTTGTCAAAACAAGACAGGAAGAAAAAAACATGGATAGATTTTCCTTTTTAAATGCAGCGCATACAGCATACTTTGCTGAATTATACGATCAATATTTACAAAACCCAGATAGCGTTGAGCCAAGTTGGCGCGCTTTCTTTCAAGGATACGACTTTGGGACAGAAAGTTACGGAGAAGCGGACGACGCTCCAACGGTAACCGTACCACAAGTAGTCGTACCAGAAAATGTAAAAAAAGAATTTCAAGTTGTAAAACTCATCGACGGCTATCGTACTCGTGGACATTTATTTACAAGAACAAACCCAGTACGAGAAAGAAGAAAATACGAGCCAACATTAGCTTTAGAAAACTTTGGACTCAACAATAGCGATTTGCAAAAATCCTTTGAAGCAGGCGAAATAATTGGTCTTGGAAAAACAACACTACAAAACATCATTACGCACCTAGAGCGCATTTATTGCGAATCTATTGGTGTGGAATATATGTATATCAGAAAACCAGAACAGATTGAGTGGATTCAACAAAAATTGAATGTCAACGACAATCATCCAAACTTTTCTGCAGATCAAAAAAAGCACATTCTTAAAAAACTAAACGAAGCAGTTTCGTTTGAAAACTTCTTGCATACAAAATATGTAGGTCAAAAACGTTTTTCACTAGAAGGAGGCGAATCGTTAATTCCTGCACTAGATGCCGTTGTTGAACAAGCAGCAGAAAAAGGTGTTGAAGACTTTATCTTAGGAATGGCGCACAGAGGTCGATTAAATGTGCTTACGAATATCTTTGGAAAATCTGCCAAGGACATCTTTAGTGAATTTGATGGAAAAGACTATGAAGAAGCAATCTTTGATGGCGATGTAAAATACCACCTAGGACTTACGGCTGATAGAAAAACCGATTCAGGGAAAAAAATCAGCATGAATATTGCACCAAATCCTTCACACTTAGAAACGGTTGGAGCCGTTGTGGAAGGAATTGCAAGAGCTAAGCAAGACAGAGATCATGCAGACAACTTCTCAGAAGTATTGCCAATTGTCATTCACGGTGATGCTGCCATTGCTGGACAAGGTTTGGTGTACGAAATCGTTCAAATGTCACAGCTAGATGGCTATAAAACGGGTGGAACCATTCATATTGTGATCAACAATCAAGTTGGATTTACCACAAACTATCTTGATGCACGTTCGTCTACCTACTGTACTGATGTTGGAAAAGTGACACTTTCTCCAGTATTGCACGTAAATGCTGATGCAGCAGAAGCAGTTGTGCATGCAGCTTTATTTGCATTAGAATACAGAATGACGTTCAAAAGAGACGTATTCATCGATTTATTAGGATACCGTAAATACGGGCACAATGAAGGCGATGAACCACGTTTTACACAGCCAAAACTATACAAAACAATCTCAAAACATAGTAATCCAAGAGACATTTATGCAGAAAAACTCCGCAAACAAGGTGTCATTGATGAAAACTATGTGCGAGAATTAGAAAAAAAATACAAAGACTCACTAGAAGTAAAACTAGAAGACTCTCGTAAAGAAGAAAAAACAGTCATCACGCCATTCATGCAAGATGCTTGGAAAGACTTAGGTCTGGAAAGAGTAGACGAAGAAGAAATGGCAAAAGATATCGACACGACATATCCTGAAGAAAAACTAGCCGAAATTGCAGAGGTCGTTTCCAAACTTCCAGAAAACAAACAATTTTTACGTAAAATTACACGTATTGTTGCCGATCGTCACAAAATGTTCTTTGAAAAGAATGAAATCGATTGGGGAATGGGAGAAACTTTGGCATATGGTTCGCTATTGCGCGAAGGATTTGATGTGCGAATCACAGGACAAGATGTAGAAAGAGGAACATTCTCACACCGTCATGCAGTCGTGAAAGTAGAAGACTCTGAAGAAGAAATAAAACTATTAGATCACGTAGCTGAAGATCAAGGAAATTTCTACATATACAACTCATTACTTTCTGAATATGGAGTTGTAGGATTTGATTATGGATACGCAATGGCAAGTCCAAATACACTCACCATTTGGGAAGCACAATTTGGAGACTTTAGCAATGGAGCACAAATTATGATTGACCAATACATATCTTCAGCAGAAGACAAGTGGAAAACTCAAAACGGATTGGTCATGTTATTACCGCATGGGTATGAAGGACAAGGTGCAGAACACTCTTCCGCACGTATGGAACGTTATTTACAACTCTGTGCGAAAGACAATATGTATGTAGCCGATTGTACAACACCTGCCAATTTTTATCACTTGCTCCGTCGTCAGATGAAAGCAAACTTTAGAAAACCGTTAATTGTATTTACACCAAAAAGTTTATTACGTCATCCAAAAGCAGTATCAAAAGTAGAAGACTTTGCTACAGGAAGTTTCCAAACGTTAATTGACGATGAAAATGTAAAAGCAAACAAGGTAAAAACGTTGGTATTCTGTACGGGTAAATTCTATTACGATTTATTAGCAGAACGCGAAAAACAAGGAAGAGAAGAAGATGTTGCGTTAGTTCGATTGGAACAATTATTCCCGTTACCGAAAACAAAAATCAAAGAAATACTAGTAAAATATACAAATGCTGACGATGTAGTTTGGGCACAAGAAGAACCAAGAAACATGGGAGCATACAGTCACTTACTAATGCATTTAGACGAAGCTAAAAGCTTTAGAGTTGCTTCAAGAAGATTCTATGGTGCACCAGCAGCAGGAAGTGCTGTACGTTCAAAACGTCGTCATGAAGAGGTAATTGCATACGTATTTGACAAAACTAAAGATAACATGCGTTAAGGATTGAGGTTTTGTTGGAGCTCCTCGCAGAGAGCGACTACCGAAAGCCTGACCGAAGAGAAATCGGAGGAAACGCCAAAAAAAAAGTAAAATAAAAACTAAAATATAGAACACGATGATTTTAGAAATGAAAGTTCCTTCGCCAGGAGAATCCATCACTACAGTAGAAATTGCAGAATGGTTAGTACAAGATGGCGATTACGTAGAAAAAGACCAAGCAATTGCTGAGGTCGATTCTGATAAGGCAACCTTAGAATTGCCAGCAGAAGCTAGTGGAACAATCACCTTAAAAGCAGAAGAAGGCGATGAAGTAGAAGTTGGACAAGTAGTTTGTTTGATTGATACAAGCGCTGCAGCTCCAAGTGGAGACGCTCCAAAAGAAGAAAAGAAAGCGGAAGCACCAAAGGAAGAAGCTCCGAAAGCCACAGCTCCAAAAGCTGCTGAACCTGCAAAAACATACGCATCAGGAACTGCATCACCAGCCGCAAAAAAGGTGTTAGCAGAAAAAGGAATGAGCGCCAGCGAAGTAAAAGGAACAGGAAAAGACGGTCGTGTCACAAAAGATGATGCTGTAAACGCACAACCAAGCATGGGAACACCAACGGGTGGAACACGCGGAAGTGAGCGTAAAAAATTATCAATGTTGCGTAGAAAAGTTGCGGAACGTTTGGTATCTGCCAAAAATGAAACGGCAATGTTAACCACGTTTAACGAAGTTGATATGTCGCCAATTTTTGCCTTGCGTAAAGAATACAAAGAAACGTTCAAAGCAAAGCATGGCGTAAGTTTAGGCTTTATGTCTTTCTTCACGCTTGCTGTGGTAAGAGCTTTAAAATTATATCCAGCTGTAAACTCAATGATTGATGGTAAAGAAATGATTAGTTATGATTTCTGTGACATCAGTATTGCGGTTTCTGGACCAAAAGGATTGATGGTTCCTGTCATTAGAAACGCGGAAAACTTATCATTTAGAGGTGTCGAGTCTGAAGTAAAAAGATTGGCTATCAGAGCAAGAGACGGACAAATTACAGTTGATGAAATGACAGGCGGAACATTCACAATATCAAATGGTGGAGTTTTCGGAAGTATGTTGTCAACACCAATTATCAATCCGCCACAATCTGGAATCTTAGGAATGCACAACATTGTGGAAAGACCTGTAGCTGTTGATGGACAAGTGGTAATTAGACCAATCATGTATGTAGCTTTATCATACGATCACAGAATCATTGACGGAAAAGAGTCTGTAGGATTCTTAGTGGCTGTAAAAGAAGCTTTGGAAAATCCAGAAGAACTATTAATGGATAACAATGTGAAAAAAGCGTTGGAACTATAATCCAATCAAAATTATATATTACAAAGCCGTTGCATTTTATGTAGCGGCTTTTTTAGTCATAGAAGGTTTTGCGCATCTGAAGTTAAACATCAACGTGAACTTTTTTAAGATAATGCGCAAAGTTTTTTGTAAATTGTAAAGAAAATAGCACGATTTTTGATGTGTATAAAGTGCTAAATCAACCGATTATGAAAAACATTTTACTACTTCTATCATTTTTGTACAGCACAACCATGTTTGCACAATATACAGTTACACTTGATGCATATGTTTTAGATGCGGAAACCAAACAACCGATTCCGCATGTAAATATTCAATGTGTTGGAAAAGACATCAAAGCTGTGACCAATGAACTCGGACAATTTACAATTACATATGATGATGAAATGGTAACGTCAAATGATAGCTTTCAATTTCAAACAGTAAATTACAATTCCTTTACGATAGATGTGTCAAAGTTGGACAAATACCTTTCCAAAACAAACAAAATATATCTCTCTCCAAAACAAAAAGAAACCTTTCAACATACAATTATGGGAACTGTTTACAACGAAGAAAAACAAACGGTTCAAAATGCAGTAATTCGTGTAAAAAACACCTTTACGGAAGCACAAACCAATGTAGACGGAACATTTACAATACCTGCCGAAGTTGGAGATGTGTTAGAAATTAATTTCATAGGAATGAATCCGCAAGTAGTTATTGTAAAAGATGAAAAACCAATAGCCATTACATTAACGTCAAATGGCGAATTGCTTGATGCCGTTTTGCTTGAAGGTAAAAAAGAGAAAAAGAAAAAAAGGTATGTTGACACAGGATTTGGAAAAGCAGATTTGAGTTATTTTGGACTTGGTTCTGTAATAAAATCGGAAGATATTGGTTGGCATCGTATCAACATTACAAATGTTTTAAGCGGACGAATTGCCGGATTGCAAATTAGTTCCATACAAGGAAATTCAGGACCAAGTGTTGGTACTGGTAATAGTTTTGGTACAGCAAAAAGCAAGAGTCCTGTGCGAGCAGGAGAAACAGTATTGAGGCTAAGAGGACAAAATGTACTTATTTTTTATGATGGAAATCCATTTTATGGCGATATAAATGATATCAATGTAAATACGGTTGATAATATTGTAGTAGTACGATCGCTGTCAAGAACTGTATTATATGGTGGAAGACCAGCTTTATTAATTACTTCAAAAAATAGATTCATTACTACCGAAGGAAACGCTGGCAATAGTGCGTTGGCAACTGGAAATGATTATAAAGAATCTATTTCTATGCTAAAAGAAACAGTGGCAACAGAAGATTACATTGCAGAGTTGAACACGGCAAAAACATATGAAGAAGCGTTGGAAATATACAAAGTACAATCACGCCAAGCGAAAAATCAACATGTACCTTATTATGTAGATGTTTCTGATTACTTTAAAAAATGGAATGTTGAAAAAGCGGTGGAAATTGTTTCAACTATTGAAAAAATTGCAGGAAACAATCCAAAAGCATTAAAAACAGTAGCATACAAACTAGAAGAAGTGCAAGAGTTTGAAAAAGCAAAGTATATCTATCAAAAAATTGCAACACTATTGCCAAATTCGGCGCAATCGTATCGTGATTTGGCGCAAATTTACAAACGCACAGGAAACTATCAAGAATCATTAGATATATATGTGAAAATGTTGACAAATGGATATAAAAATATCGATTGCTCAGGTTTAGACAAACCAATGGTAGCTGAAATTCAACAATTACTCCGCAAACATCGAATTGAGTTAAATTATGATGAAATTCCAACAAACATGCTCACAGCAACATTTAAATATGATGTGCGTATTGTAGTTGAATGGAATGAAGCTGACACCGAATTTGAATTACAATTTGTAAATCCTCAAAACAAATTTTACAATTGGGAACACACGGTAGCAGCGAATAAAGAGCGCATGCTAGAAGAGGTAAAAAACGGCTATCACATGAAAGAATTCATAATTGATGATGTGGAAAAAGCGGGCGAATGGATATTTAATGTAAAAACATTGGAAAACGAAAAACCATTCAATCCTACATATCTAAAGTATACGATATACAGAAACTACGGCGAGCCAAATGAGGAAAGCATGATAAAAGTGGTAAAACTATACAAGCAACAACAAAAAGTAACCTTAGATAAAATACAATATCAGCCAGTTACAGCAGCGCATACACGTTAATGCAAAGACCAGCAACCAATAAAATGGCCTGAATAATAAATAAAATAGTAGTTCGTTTGTTATTTTGAGCTAGGGAATTCATAATAAAAACAGTGTTAGATTTTCTAATACTGTAAAATTCCAAAAAAAAGAAATACTGTATATGCGTGAAATTACCTGTTTATTAATGAAACTCAACTTTGCAAAGCCTAAAAGGCGCATGAAAAGTTGTTAGTTGAATTAACTCCGTTGCAGAACGGCGTCTGTTTTTTCACTTCTAAAAAGTTTAATAACTCAACTTTACAAGCCATTAGAAAAGCTATTTCTCGCAAGCTATCATACCAAAAACCCAAGACCTAAGACCCAAGACCCAAAACCCCAAAAACCATCACTTCAAATACAAACAATTCTTATCATAATCGATAACGGCTTTGCCTTTTCTCAAAATATCTGCGCCAATAATACCGTGTACAGGTTGCGCTTCATGTTGTGTTAACGCAGTATTTACATGATCTAAATTAAACAAAACCAGAGCAATGCGTTGTTTCGACCATTTTCCGATAGAAACTTTATTTCGTTTCGAAATCTGTGTTTCCATATTAATAGCACCAGCGCCAGCAGCTTTAATTTTTGAAGCCTTTGCAACCAAATTAAACGTTTCAATAGCTTCAAAACCCACACACGAAGTAGAAGCGCCTGTGTCTAAAATAAAACTTCCTTCAATATCATTAATACGAGCTTTCACTTCATAATGATTTGTATTAATTCTGTTCAACTTAATACGTTGGTATCCTTTATCTAATAAAAACTTCCGTAAACTCTTGCTCATAACTAAAATGTACTATCAATTTGTGCTAAAATACAAATCAAAACGCACGCCTTATCATCATTTGTGTTATTATTTAACTTGAGTTCAACGTGGAAATTTTGTTCGCTCCTTTTCTTTTCCGCAGTATAGCAGGGATTTTCCGTTAAAAATTTTTGAAACCTTGGAAAAAATTTAGGGAAATTCATGCGGTTTTAGTTTTTTTCAGAAAGAAAAACTAAAAATACCTCTGGAAATGCTGTGCATTCATGAATACTTTAATTTAAAATGTAAATGATATGAACTAAAAGTTCCCTTTCTTTTGTTTCTTTTCTTTGGGAAAGCAAAGAAAATGAAAATAAGACACAGAAAATGTAGTAATTAGCAGAGAGTTTCCAAACTTAATTATAATTTTAAATTGAATTACTTATATCGAACTGACGTTATTTACAAATAGATTCTTCAGAATAAAAACTTTTTAGCTACCTTTATTTCACGTCAAACCAAGAAAATCAGTACTGTTATTTTCGAAAACTACAGCATTCCCAGAAAAATGAATATTGAAACGACAACCGATCCAAAAAAAGAAGACTTAGAAATTATCAGTAAAGGTATCAAAGCGTACAATCAATTGCACATTCCAGATACTGTTGTTTTTGAACCAGATACACGGTTTGCCGTATTTGCAAAAAATGCCAAAGGTAAAACGGTAGGCGGTATCCGAGCAAATGCCTATTGGAATTATTGTATCATTGAATTGCTGTGGCTCTCAGAAGAAACAAGAGGTTTGGGTATTGGTAAAAAACTCATAGAAGCAACTGAAAAATTTGCTTCAGAAAAAGGATTCAACTACATACGAACGGAAACTGTAAGCTTTCAGGCACGGCCTTTCTATGAAAAATTGGGATATACCGTTTTTGGAGAATTGCCAGATTACCCAAAAGGACATACAACCTATTGTTTATTCAAAGCGCTCAGCTAAACTTTTGTAGAAAAACAACAAAAATGAATGCATCGTTGTTGTAAGCTATGCAAACACATAATTTGTGATACTTTTTGAAAGAAGCACTAAAAACTTCAGCTTGAAATGCTATTTTTGCGACATGATACTTACAGATACACATACTCACTTATACAGTGAAGCTTTTGATGACGATCGGAAAGAAATGATGCAACGCGCTATTGATAATGGTGTAACACGTTTTTTTGTACCTGCAATCGATTCTACGTATACAGCACGTATGTTTCAATTGGAAAACGACTATCCAAATGAAGTTTTTTTAATGTCAGGATTGCATCCAACACATGTAAAAGAAAACTACAAAGAAGAATTGACACATGTGGAAGAATTACTTTCAAAACGAAAATTCTATGCAGTTGGCGAAATTGGAATCGATTTATATTGGGATAAAACATTCTTGGCACAACAACAAGAAGCCTTTCAATATCAAATTCAATTGGCAAAAAAATACAAACTTCCAATTGTAATTCATTGTAGAGATGCATTTGATGAAGTTTTTGAAGTATTAGAAAAAGAAAAGTCAGACGATCTATTTGGTATATTTCATTGCTTTACAGGAACTAAGGAACAGGCGGAAAAAGCAATTGGTTACAATATGAAACTTGGAATTGGTGGCGTGGTTACCTTTAAAAATGGTAAAATTGACAAATTTCTCAATGAAATTCCGTTAGAACACATTGTTTTAGAAACAGATGCGCCATATTTAGCACCAACTCCCTACAGAGGAAAGCGAAATGAAAGTAGTTATGTAATGAATGTACTGGAAAAAGTTGCAACGATCTATCAAAAATCTGAAGCCGAAATTGCTGCTATTACAACAGAAAACTCAAAAGCCGTCTTTGGAATCTAAAACATTGAATTTTTAATAAAAAAAGACCCAAGACCCAAGACCTAAAACCATCATTCGTGACAAAAAATATTTAATTATAAATGCTAGACTCAAAATTATAAATATAAAAGTATTTTCGAATAACGAATAACGAATAACGAATAACGAATAACTAACACCTAAGATCCAAAACCCAACCACCATGCAACAACCCAAAATATTACTCATATACACAGGTGGAACCATTGGAATGATCAAGGATTTCGCTACGGGAGCTTTGCGAGCGTTTGACTTTGACAAGCTGTTAGAGCGTATTCCAGAACTTTCACACTTAGACTGTGATATTGAAACGGTTGCTTTCGAAACACCAATTGATTCTTCAGACATGAATACTGGCTATTGGATAAAATTGGCAACAATTATCGAAGAAAACTATGCACTATTCGACGGTTTTGTGGTTTTACACGGAAGTGATACCATGAGTTATACGGCATCTGCGTTAAGCTTTATGTTAGAAAACTTGGCAAAACCAGTCATATTCACAGGATCGCAATTACCTATTGGAGATTTACGAACGGACGCCAAAGAAAATCTCATTACATCCATTCAAATAGCTTCATTACGAGATCAAAATGGCAATCCACAACTCACAGAAGTTGGACTTTATTTTGAATATAAACTTTACCGAGCAAACCGTACAACAAAAATAAATGCAGAACATTTTGAAGCATTTGCGTCTCTAAATTATCCTCCTTTGGCAGAATCTGGTGTACATTTAAAAGTTTTTAAAGAAAATTTATTGCCAAAAACGAAGAAAAAAACATTTCAAGTTCAGAAAAAACTGGATGAAAATATTGCTTTAATAAAACTATTTCCAGGTATTTCATGTGCAAGTTTAGAAGGATTTCTGTTATCAAATTCCATAAAAGCGATCATTTTAGAGACGTATGGAGCAGGAAATGCTCCTACAGAAGCTTGGTTTTTGGAGTTTTTGAGAAAAATAAAGGAAAAAGGCATAATTGTTGTGAATGTAACACAATGTTCTGGAGGAAAAGTAATCATGGGACAATATGAAACTAGTATTGCGCTGAAAAAGCTAGGAATCATAAGCGGTAAAGACATTACAACGGAAGCTGCAACGACCAAATTAATGTATCTTTTGGGGAGAAAAATAAACCATTCTGTATTCAAAACAATGTTCGAAACACCCATAAGAGGTGAAATGACTTAAAAATAGCGAGATATATTTCAAAAACTAAAATATTTTTTGTTATTTGCCCAACGATAGAGAGAGGTGGCCGAGTGGTCGAAGGCGCACGCCTGGAAAGTGTGTATACGGCACAACCGTATCGAGGGTTCGAATCCCTTCCTCTCTGCATAAATTTATCGTAAATAATTATAAATTTTTTATATCTTTAACCCGATTAACTAACAAAATTTAAGTTCAAGAGAAATGAAAAAAGGATTTTCTATTATGGCTGTAGCCATGTTAACGATTTTAAATGTAGGTGTTGCAAATGCACAAAATGCAGAACAAGGTTTTCACCAAATATTAAAAGATTACTTTATTAAAGGTGGTCCAGGATTCATGGGAATTGTATTGTTATGTCTTATCTTAGGATTAGCAATATGTATCGAAAGAATCATTTATTTAAATATGGCTTCAACTAATAATAAAAAGTTATTAGCAAACGTTGAAAACGCATTAGCCGACGGTGGAGTAGAAGCAGCGAAAGAAGTTGCTAGAAACACAAAAGGCCCTGTTGCCTCTATTTTTTACCAAGGTTTAGACCGTATGGATGAAGGAGTTGACAATGCTGAAAAAGCAGTTGTAGCATATGGAGGAGTTCAAATGGGACAATTAGAACGAAACGTATCTTGGATTTCATTATTCATCGCAATTGCGCCGATGTTAGGATTCATGGGAACGGTAATTGGTATGATTCAAGCCTTTGATAAAATTGCAGCAGTTGGATCGTTAGATGCATCGTTAATTGCAAGTTCTATTCAGGTAGCCTTATTAACAACAGTATTTGGTCTTATCGTAGGTATTATTCTACAGATTTTCTACAACTATATTATTGCTAAGATTGATAGTATTGTAAACGATATGGAAGATTCATCTATTTCTTTAATAGATTTATTAGTTCGTTACAAAAAATAATACTGTCAACTTTTTACAATACCATATAATATGAAATCATTAAAATTAATATTAACAATCCTTATCGCAGTCATAGCACTTGTTGGTGTTATACTATACGCCTTGATTCTTGGTGGCGATACAGGAAATGCAATGATCTATGCTGGTGAAGTACTTGTAATAATTACCGCAGCATTAGCACTATTTTTTGGACTCAAAAATTTAGCAACAAATCCACAAGCACTAAAGAAATCCGCAATTTTCTTAGCAGTATTTGCAATCATAACAATACTGTCGTACGTGTCAGCTGGTGAGTCTCCAGTGCAAGTAGGAGATATTTCAATAGATCCAGGTACTTCCAAATTAGTAGGAATGGGGATTTATATGTTTTACTTTTTAGCAGCAATTGCAATTTTAGCAATGGTTGGATTTGGAATAAAAAAATCACTTAATAAATAATTATGGGAAGAAGAAATATACCAGAAGTTAATGCAGGTTCTATGGCAGATATTGCATTCTTACTGCTTATCTTTTTCTTAGTAACTACGACTTTTGAAGTGGACTCAGGTATTAACAGAAAGTTACCACCAATGCCACCTCCAGGAGTAACACCACCAATTATTAAGCAGAAAAACTTATTTACTGTTTTAGTAAACAAGAATAACGATTTGCTTGTTGAAGAGGAAGTAATGGCTTTGAGCGATTTGCGTGAAGCAGCAATTGCATTCTTAGACAACGGTGGAGGAACTAATGAAAACGGAGAGCCTTGTAATTATTGCCAAGGAGATAAAAAAGAAGATTCGTCAGATCATCCTAATAAAGCTATTATCTCCGTTAGAAATGATAGAGAAACTGAGTATGGAACATTCATCTCAGTACAGAACGAGCTTGTAGGAGCTTATAATTTCTTGCGTAACAGAGAAGCGCAAAAATTATATCAGATGAAGTACACATCTATGGATTCCATTGCTACAAATCCTCAAACCAGCGAAAAGCTAAAAGAAGATTTAAAAAAGAAAATGGATGTAATAAAGGATATGTATCCTTTAAAAATATCGGAAGCAGAAACTAGTAATTAAAAACGTAGCTACTATGTCTAAATTTAAAAAGAAAAAAAGTGGTGAATTGCCACCAGTATCTACAGCAGCTTTACCAGATATCGTATTTATGTTATTATTCTTCTTTATGACGGTAACAACATTTAAGAAAGACGATTACAAGGTAAAACAAGAATTACCGTATGCAAATCAAGTACAAACACTTGATAAGACAGACAAAGTAATTTATATCTATGCTGGGAAACCAAGTGAGCGATATCAAAAAGAATTTGGAACACAGGCAAAAATTCAGTTAAATGATAAATTTGCAGATGTTTCTGAAATCAAAGATTACTGGTTTAATACTATTAATAATGATCTAGGGCAAGAATATCAAAACGTTGCTATTACTGCCTTAAAAGTAGATAAAGAAACGAATATGGGATTGATATCTGATATCAAACAACAACTTCGTGAAATTAATGCTTTAAAAATTAATTACACCACTAGAAAAGGTGATGTAAGCCAGAATTAATAATAGAAGATCTTAAATTTTTATATCAAAAAAGCACTCTACATAGAGTGCTTTTTTTGTAGTATCTTAGTTGTAAATATCTACAAACTAGCGTTAGAAATGAACGAAATGACAAAACGAATCTGTGTCGGAATACTGCTCATAATCATAGGTTTTCAATATGTAACTGCGCAAGAAGAAGTTGAAAATACTATACCTGTCATGGATACACTTCCTGATGCAAACTACCGTGAAGATCAGTTTTATATTGGTATTACGTATAATATTCTTCAAAATAGACCTAGCGGAATTTCACAAAATAATTTATCAAACGGATTGCATTTAGGTGTCATCAGAGATTTTCCAATCAATAAAAAGCGAAACAAAGCTATAGGAATCGGTTTAGGATATTCATACAATGCTTACTTCCATAACTTAAAAGCTACACAAACCGACAACGGAATTACCTATCAAGAAATTGAAAGCGATGAGAATTTCAAACGAAACAAATACAGAACGCACATCGTAGAACTTCCTATTGAATTTCGTTGGAGAACTTCCACGGCAGAGACATATCAATTTTGGCGTATTTATGCAGGATTTAAAGCAGGATACGTCTTGTTGGCAACTTCGAAATTTGTGGGAGACAGCGGAGATTTAAAATTTACCAATGATGACTTCAATCGATTTCAGTACGGACTAACGCTAAGCGCAGGATACAATACATGGAATTTTCATGTCTATTATGGATTAAACCAACTTTTTAAGGACGAAACAAAAACCTTAGAAGGCGAATCTTTTGACATGAACGCCATCAAAGTAGGACTGATGTTTTATATATTATAGTTCAAGCGAATCTCACAACACCAAAGACCCAAGACCCAAGATTAAAGACCCAAGACCCAAGACCCAAAACCCAAAACCCAAAACCCAAATTACCAATACGTAACCAACAACTGCGGAATCCAGCCAATAAAAAAGCCAATAACAAGTTCAGTAAAAGTGTGTGCTTTCAAAAATAATCGGGAAGTTGCTACAAGTCCAATCATAAAGATTAAAATACTCAATGCAAAGGTAATATTCACTTGATACGAAATACTCAAGACGACTAAAAACATGACCAATCCTGAAATTCCCATCATGTGCATGCTTGCCTTTATTCTAAAAAATACTAACATAAGACAGATTACAGAAGAAATTAATGTGGCCAAATAAAAATCGAATAACTCTGCAAAAATAGATTTTGTAATCACTTTGGTAATGATTAAAAATAAAATCAGGATGTAAATATATAGCGGTACTTTACGCTGAGAAACCTCTTTCAAAAAAATAGAATCAATCATTTTAAAACGCCTCAACAAGATAAAAATCAGCATCGGAATACAAATAGTAAAAATAACGGTCGTGATAGAAACATCAATCTTAAAATTAAGATCATACATCCTTGGCGTGACTAAAAAATAGCCAACTGTTGCCATAATTGGAATAAAAATAGGGTGAAAAAGGTATGATATAAACTTTAAAAAAGTGCGCATCTATATCTTCTTTCGTAATCGTGCCACAGGAATATCGAGCTGTTCTCTGTATTTTGCAACAGTTCTACGCGCAATTGGATATCCTTTTTCTTTTAAAATAGTGGCCAACTTTTCGTCTGTTAACGGTTTTTTCTTGCTCTCATCTTCAATAACCGTTTCCAGAATCTTTTTAATTTCTCGTGTAGAAACATCTTCTCCTTGCTCATTTTTCATCGATTCAGAGAAAAATTCTTTAATCAATTTTGTGCCGTAAGGTGTATCAACATATTTACTATTTGCCACACGCGACACGGTAGAAACGTCCATGTTAATCATATCGGCAATATCTTTCAAAATCATTGGTTTTAGCTTGCGCTCATCTCCCGTAAGGAAATATTCCTCTTGATAATGAAGAATGGCATTCATCGTCACTAAAAGTGTCTGCTGACGTTGTTTTATGGCGTCTATGAACCATTTTGCAGCATCTAACTTTTGCTTAATGAACATTACGGCGTCTTTCTGTGATTTCGTTTTTTCACGCGTGTCTTTATAGCCTTTCAACATGTCATTGTATTCTCTAGAAACATGTAATTCAGGTGCATTTCGTCCGTTTAGCGTCAACTCTAAAATACCTTCTACAATACGAATGGTAAAATCTGGAACAATGTGTTCTATAATTTTTGTATTTCCGCCATACGATCCACCAGGTTTTGGATTTAAACGTTCAATTTCTAAAATTGCATCGCGTAAATCTACTTCTGTGATATCAAATTTCTGTAATAGCTTCTTATAATGTTTCTTGGTAAAATGCTCAAAAGACTTGTCTAAAATATCAATTGCCAAGTCTATTGATGGCGTCGGATCTTTTCTGCGTAGTTGAATCAACAAGCATTCTTGTAAGTCACGTGCGCCAACTCCAGCAGGATCGAGATCGTGTACAATATTTAGTATTTTTTCAACGTTTTCGTCCGTTGTAAATATATTTTGCGTGAAGGCTAAATCGTCTACAATATCTTCCAAAGGTCTACGGATATAACCGCTTTCGTCCACACTTCCAATTAAAAACTCTGCAATTTCTCTGTCTTCGTCAGAAAGCCTGAAGGTGTTTAATTGTGTTTTTAAATATTGATTAAACGAAGTTCCTGAAGCATACGGAACACTCTTTTCATCATCATCCGCACTGTAATTATTTGCTTGCAAACGGTAACTCGGAATTTCGTCATCGCTCAAATAATCGTCAACATTAATATCTTCGGCAGCAATCGTTTCATTGCCATAATCGTCTTCATATTCGTTAGACAAGTCACTATCATATTCTTCAAGCTGTTCTTTTCCGTTATCGAGCGCAGGATTTTCTTCTAATTCTTGCTTTAAGCGTTGTTCAAAAGCCTGTGTAGGCAACTGAATCAACTTCATCAACTGGATTTGTTGTGGAGATAATTTTTGAGATAATCTAAAATTGAGTTGTTGTTTAAGCATATGAATTGGTTGGTTTCCTCAAAAAGAACCGATTTTGACTAACGTTTTTAGTGTACTGTTTCTACACGTAATCTATAAACGAAATCTCTCTTGTTGATGGTTTTAATTTTCCAATCAATCAAAAACGATACCGTTTTTGCATAAATCAGACTTCTGTGATTACACAAATATAAAAAACCTTGCATCGTAATGGAAGCTCAAGCGGAAAAAATTGGTGCTGTTTTAATTGTAAAGATGATGAAAATTATTGAAAATATACTGTGAAAGTCTATTTAGCATGAATTTGAGATTACTTTAGTTCTCGCAAAAAAAAATACACTTTTGGGGAATAACACCCTTTTTTAACTTTTGAAAAAAAAGTTATTTTAAATAGTATTAAAAATCGTATTGCATGCAACTACTTCTTTTCTATCAAAGGCGCATTCTTTTATTTGTATTTTTCTTTTTAGGATGCTCAAAAATGATGAGTTCATCACAAGAGCTTTATGAAAAATATTTACAGCGATTTGCTGAAATAGCATATGTAAAGCAAGATTCTGCTTTGTACTATTTAGAACAAGCAAGACTGGTATCAATTGAAAAACCAGATCATTTGATAACCGTGTATTTGAAATTGAGTGATTTTTATGCTTTTGTAAAAGAAGACCTAGAGAAAAGCTTGTACTATTTAGTTGAAGGCGATAAGTTACTTCCGCAACTCAGTGACGGTTTGTACGAAGCTCGTATTTGTAACCGCAGAGGTTTTGTATTACGGCTGCAAGGACACTTAAAAGAAGCTATCAAAAATTATAAGAAAGCCATCGAAATTGTGAAAATTTATGACAATGATCGTGTTTCAATAAACAGCCATGTAAAGTTGGCAAGCGCTTTGGTAGAACTTGGATTGCATGAAGAAGCAATTATTTACTTTAAAAAGGCACTCGATTTAACAGAGAAAAATCCCAAGTTGGACAAAGCATTTGTATACCGTAAAATGTCTGCATATTATACAAAATTGAAAGCATACGGAGAAGCGGAACTTTACTTGTTGGAAGCCTTAAAAATTGTTACTGAAAGAGTGCCAACGCTAAAACAACAATTTCATTTGGTATTGACAAATACAGAAATTGCAAAAGTATATTATTATACGGGAAGATACAATGAAGCGTTACAAACAGCATTGATTTGTGCCGAATGGGTTGAAAAATTTAAGAAAAAAAAGAAAATTGCGGGACTTCATTTATTGCTTGGGCAAATTTACTTTGAATTAAAACAATATGAAGTCGCGTTGCAATATGCCCAAAAATCATATGATAAGTTGCAAAAAAGCATGTATTCTAGTAATAAGATGAATTGTACGTATCTAATTTCTAAGATTTATGAACAACTGCATGACTATCCAAAGGCATTATCGTTCTCAAAAAAATACCAACAGTTAAAAGAAGAAGCGTTGCTAATGAAAGCTCAGAAGGAATTTCTGAAAGAAAAATACATCAGCGAAATTCAAGCGAAAGATGAAAAAATTAAAATTGTACAGCAAGAAGCCAAAATCAAAAAATTACAGACAATTTTAGTAATCATTTTAGCTGTTGTGTTATTTGGCGTTGTGTTTTTTCTTTACAAGCGGAGAAAACAATTTTTATTAAATCGAATTGCACAAAGTACATTGGTCAATAAGAAAATCCAGCATAAACTTACCAAAGAGCGTAAAAAAACGGTGCAAATTCAAAATGAATTAGATGCGTATGTTCGATTGCAATCGGAAGAATTATTCACAGAAAAAGATCAAGAAACATTTCAAAGTACAATTCAGAAATTATACAACTTTAAAATCTTAACCGAAGATGATTGGTTGACTTTTAAATCACTTTTTCAACACATATATCCTCACTTTTTTAAAAGCTTCAAAATAAGTGTGCGTTCATATTCTATGGGCGATTTAAAACTTGCCACTTTAATTCGACTCAACTTTAACACCAAAGAAATTGCAAACATATTAGCCATTTCACCTGAAAGTGTCCGCAAAGGAAAATACCGATTGCGTAAAAAAATGACCTTGACTTCTGAAAAAGAATTGCAAAAATTCATTCATAGCTTATAGTGTGTCACGTTTTTGTCTCGTTTTATTGGAAAATCCTTACTCTTATTAGGATTGTCCCAGTTTTGTCATTGTAAAAATGATGTTACAAAAAGCGAAGTTTTCTAGTTTTGAGAAACGAAAGTAGGTTGTTAAAATTCATTTTCAATAGACTATTTCTAGAAATAAAGGTGCTAGTTTTTCGATACAAACACGTGAAAACGGATTTTACAACTACTTCGTGATTTACAAATTATAAACCTAATTAAAACAGAACAGGTATGAAAAAACGCAAAATGAATTTGAAGAAACTAACACTTCAAAAACGAACCATTTCTAATTTGGAAATTGCACACGGTGGAGCGCAGCAAACACAAATTATTGTGATTTGTAACACATTGATCAATACAGATATATTGACAATCACTGCTACAACTACAAATCCTCCGATAATTTCAGAACAAAAGACAAAATGCATCTCGTGCGAAGGTTTTGTGTGTCTTAGTAGGGATTTAGTAACATGTGCATGTCCATTTGACCCAAATAAAACGGTATTTTGTTAGCATTTAACCTTACTAAAAAACCGTCAAGAAAATCTTGACGGTTTTTAATTTTTATATCACTTTTTACATTGAACTCGTTTAAGCTTTTCAGATTTAGGCGAAAATTAGCAGTTTTAAGTTCTGTTGACAGCTTTTTTGAGTTTCATAGCAGCGCTACGGAACGAAAAAAAGGTAAAAACAGGGCTGAAAAGAGCAATTTTTTAGCAAATTAAAAAAGTTTAAACGAGTTCATTTTAAAATTCTGCGTTTAATGGTGTTCTTGGATAAGGAATTACGTCTCTAATATTGCTCATTCCTGTAGCAAACATAACCAAACGTTCAAAACCTAATCCGAAACCTGAATGTACAGCTGTTCCGTATTTACGTAAATCTAAATACCACCAAAGTTCTTCCTCAGGAATATCTAACGCTGCCATTTTTTCTTTCAATACATCCAAACGCTCTTCACGTTGCGATCCACCAACAATTTCTCCAATGCCAGGGAATAAAATATCCATAGCACGAACTGTTTTTTCATCTTCGTTCAAACGCATGTAAAATGCTTTGATATTTGCTGGATAATCAAATAAAATTACAGGACATTTAAAGTGCTTTTCTACTAAGAAACGCTCGTGTTCACTTTGTAAATCTGCGCCCCATTCGTTGATTAGGTATTTAAATTTCTTCTTCTTATTTGGTTTCGAGTTGCGTAAAATATCAATTGCTTCCGTATAACTTACACGTTTAAAATTATTATCAACTACAAAACGCAATTTCTCTGTCAATGTCATTTCGCTACGTTCAGCTTGTGGTTTTGACTTGTCTTCTTGAATCAAACGATTTTCTAGAAACGCTAAATCATCTGTATTGTTTTCTAACACATACGTAAGCACTGATTTCATAAAATCTTCTGCCAAGTCCATGTTTCCAGCCAAATCCATGAAGGCAACTTCTGGTTCAATCATCCAAAATTCTGCCAAATGACGTGACGTATTTGAGTTTTCAGCTCTAAATGTTGGTCCAAATGTATATACTTTTCCTAACGACATTGCGTAGGTTTCTGCTTCTAACTGTCCAGAAACCGTTAAGTTGGTTTCCTTTCCGAAGAAATCTTGTGAATAATCTACATTTCCTTCTTCATCCAATGGCGGATTTTTAGGATCTAATGTAGTTACTCTAAACATTTCTCCCGCACCTTCTGCATCACTTCCCGTTACAATTGGCGTATGTACGTGGTAAAAACCGTTTTCTATGAAATATTTGTGTACTGCAAACGATAAGGAAGATCGCAAACGCATAACGGCACTAAATGTATTGGTACGTGTGCGTAAATGTGCTTGTTCTCTTAATTTTTCTAACGTGTGCCTTTTTTGCTGAAGAATCGTTTTTGATACTTCTTCTGGATCTGCATCTCCTAAAATTGTAATGTCAGTTACAGCAACTTCTACTTTTTGTCCTTTTCCTTGACTTTCAATCAATTCTCCTTTAATAGCAACTGCTGCACCAGTATTGATACGTTTTAAGGTTTCTTCATTGGTATTCTCAAAATCAACAACACATTGAATATTATTAATTGTAGAACCATCATTTAAAGCAATAAAACGATTTGCTCTAAACGTTCGTACCCAACCTTTTACAATAACTTCTTGTACTAATGTTTCTGAGCTCAATAACTCAGCTACTGTGTATGATTTCATCTCAATAATAATTTAGGCGACAAATATAGTTCATTACCTAAAACTAATGAAAAGTGAACGGATAAAAATGAGCAAGTGTTTGTAAGAAGTGTGTGTTATTTTTGTGGAATAATTCGTAAAAACGTAGAAATACCTGAAAATAAAAGGGATTTACCTACCAAAAAGGGGAATTTTCCCCTTGTCTAAGAGCTTGTACTTAACCTATATTTGTCATGGCTATTAATCAATTGTAATCTTAATTTGTCTTCAATGATTAAGTAAATTAAGGTAGGTTTGGGGGAACCTAATAGAGTCTGAATGCTGTAACAACAGCTTCAGGCTTTATTTTTTTATATACTTTCCGTAGTATCTTCGTCTTTTTTTTGTGTATGTTTAGAAAGCTTTCTGTTTTCCTTTTCAGGAATTATTCTAAAATTTGGCTCTTTTAAAACACGTTTATTGGCAATGCTTCGTTCTAGCGAAAGCAATAATGAAGGCAGTAATAATAAGTTAGCTAACATTGCAAAGAGTAATGTCGCTGAAACCAATCCGCCCAAAGCAACCGTTCCACCAAAACTAGAGATCATAAATACTGAGAATCCAAAGAATAATACAATAGACGTATAAAACATACTTACGCCCGTTTCGCGCAATGCCGCATATACTGATTTGCGAATCTTCCAGTTGTTACTGCGTAATTCTTGTCGATATTTTGCTAAGAAATGTATCGTATCATCCACAGAAATACCAAAAGCAATACTAAACACCAAAATGGTTGAAGGTTTGATAGGAACGCCTAAAAAGCCCATCATTCCTGCGGTAATGAGTAATGGAAGTAAGTTTGGTACCAACGAAATTAAAATCATTCGGAATGAACGGAATAAATACGCCATAAATAACGAAATTAGGAAAATAGCTAGCGATAATGACATGATTAAGTTATCGACTAAATATTTGGTTCCTTTTAGGAAAACAAGCGCTTTTCCTGTCATGGTCACTTTGTAATCTCCTTTAAACGTTTTGTCTATTTGCTTTTGTAAATTTTCTTCAATACGCTCCATTTTGTCCGTGCCAATATCTTTCATAAACGTTGTAATACGTGCATATTGACCTGTAGAGTCGACAAAACTGTTGAGCAAGTTCGTATTCGATTTTGATTTTACTGCATATGCCGAAATAATATTATTTTCCAAAGTTGAAGGTAAGCTATAATTTTTGGCTAATCCACCAAAGAATGCTTGTCTTGAATATTTTGCCAAACTTACAATAGACATAGGTTTTGAAAGTTCGGGTGTTTCTAAGATGATTTTTTCAAGCTTTTCCATACGTTTTAAGGTCGGAAGTTTAGTAACGCCATTTTTACGATCTGTATCAATCATAATTTCCAACGGCATGATTCCGTCAAATTCTTCTTCAAAAAATCGAATGTCTTGAAAGAAATCAGCGCGCTGTGGCATATCTTCAATCAAACTTCCTGAAATACGAATTTGATATATTCCTATAATACTTAAAGTCAGTAACAATACAGAAGTCATATATACAGCAACTCTGTGGTTGCGTACCATGTTTTCCATCCAACCGACAAAACCACTGATCCAACGTTTGTTTAAGTGATTTAGGTGTTTTTGTTTTGGCAATGCCATAAAGCTATAAATGGTTGGAATGATTAATAGCGATAGTATAAAAATGGCAATTATATTGATAGACGCTACAATACCAAATTCTTTCAATAACTTACTTTCTGTGATGATAAAGGTTGCAAAACCAGCTGCCGTAGTTACGTTAGTCATCAACGTAGCGTTTCCAATTTTAGAAATAACACGTTGCAATGATTTGGCTTGGTTTCCGTGTTTTTTTATTTCTTGCTGATATTTATTGATGAAGAAAATACAGTTTGGAATTCCAATAACGATGATCAACGGAGGAATTAATGCCGTTAATACTGTGATTTCGTAATGCAATAATCCTAAGATTCCGAATGCCCACATGACACCAATAATGACCACAACCATGGAAATAAACGTAGCGCGGAACGAACGGAAAAAGAAGAAGAATATTAAACTTGTAATGAGCAATGCAGCGCCAATAAACAAGCCAATTTCATCCACAATATTTTGCGAATTTAGTGTCCTGATGTACGGCATTCCTGAAACCCGTAAATCGAGTCCTGTTTCGTTTTCAAAGTTTTCAATGAGTGGCAACACTTCATCATAAATAAAGTCTTTACGGACAATGGTATTTACAATTTCTTTGTCAAGATAAACCGCCGTACGAATGGTTTGTTCATCATTAAACAGTAAACTTTCGTAGAATGGAAGATTGTTAAAGAGTTCGTTTTTTATTTCGTCAACTTCGGCTTGTGTTTTTACTTCTCCTGAGACTAAATCTTTCAGCGTAAAGCTTTCATTTTTGTCATCTTTGATAAGTTTTTTTAGATTTTCGGTAGAGATTACCGCAGAAACTTCAGGTTTTGCATTAAATTGTTTACTAAGTCGATTCCAGGCGTTAAATTTTTCGGGAGTAAATACAGAACTGTCTTTTACAGCAAGAATGATAAGATTTCCTTCTTCGCCAAAAATATCAAGAAATTTGTTGTATTCTATATTAACAGGATGATTATCAGGAAGTAAATTGGCTTCTGTGTAGGAAAATCGCATGTTTTCCCATTGACTTCCTAAGAAAATGGTCATGGCAACTACAAGTGATAAGATGATAATTCTGTTTCTAAGAATCAATCTAGCAACACTTGCCCAAAACCGCGTATTTATCCATTTAATCATTGTATCATTTTTGCTCATGCAAATTTAGCAAAAACGAATGAAGTCGTGCTTAAAATCCTAAACTAAAATAATACGTGAATTTAAATGATACGTTATCTTCAAATTTTGGCAAATTGTAGGCGCCATATCTGTACATAAAACTCAATCCGAAACCAGCAAAAAGTTTGTTGATTTCAAAACCAGATTCCGAATATCCGTGTTTTAGTGAATTAAACTCTTGCCCTAAGTGACGTTCAATATTTTCAGCGTCACCAATTGCAAAACGTGTAATTAACGTCATTTCAGGACGGAAATTTTTCGTGATTTTAAACGGTTTAAACTGATGTTTTGCTTGAAACATCGCATATTTATCAGAGAAAAACTCATTGAAATACATGGTTTCAAAACTGTTTCTTCCAGCAATTGAAAAACGCTGTAAAAGCACATCTTTGTTAGGATTGTTTGGCGAAGTATGGTATAAATGTGAAATTGGAATGTCTCCAATTCCCAAACCACCTTTTACCAAAAATGAAGTGACACCTTTGTCAATTGGACGAATTTCATGCACAATTCGGGCATCTAGTTTTGTATAGTTGAAATCGCCACCAAGAAAACCATCAAAACTTTGCGTTGCTTGAAAAGCGAATTGTGGAAAACCACGTTTTATTTCTGTACGTCCGTGACGCGTTTGCATATATTCGCTAAACGGATTCCATTGTACCGAAAAAGTAGCTTCTACGATGTCGTATGCGTTAAATATTTCGCCGTTGTTTACAAAACCATAATCATAGGTCGATTCTACATTGCTTCTGGAAAGCATCAAATTGGCATGTGTTTTTGCGGTAATTTGATGTTCTATATTGGTCGTTAAACGTTTTACTTCATAAAATAAATCAATATTGAATAAACGCGGTTCAAATAGTGAAAATGCACGTCTGTCTGTGATGAATCGCGAACTTCCTGTTTCCACTAAATCATCTGTATACGATATTCCAAACCAAGTTTGCGTACGCTTGTCCAATCGTGCTGCGCCGCCAACTCCAAATTTAAAATCTTTATCACGTGTTCCGTATACTCCGTAACCATTTAAACGATATTTGGTAGAAAAGTTTGCATTGGTTACACCACCAAGTCCTAAACGAAAGGCTTCGTAGTTGTTGTATTTTACCAGATAGCGCAAGTCTAAATCGATGTACTTTGTTGGATAGTAGCCTTTTAGAAGTTTTCTAGCCAAATAGATATCTTTTTCAACGCCGTCTTCGGCAATAATACTGTCCAACACAACATAGGTTTCTTTCCCACGTTTGGAAATGCTGTCCGTTCGGTACTGATTCCAAAATTCTTCTGTTCTATCATGTGCTTGCTCGTCAATTTCAATAGCCAAACCACGTCCTTTTATGGAAACTTCTGTGTTGATGGCTAAGTCAAAATTCTTTGTTTTTGAACTGAGATAAACAAAGTCGCTGGCATCTTGTTTGTTTGTGCGGACTACTTTTGTACTGTCTTGCGGATTGCCACGTTGAACTTTTACCGTACTTCCTAAGATAGAAACGGAATCGTCTGTTTTTCCTTTGCGGATATTGATTTCTTTATCGGTTGGAAACCAAACTTCAAAGGTTTGATTGTACTCAAAATTTTGAACGGCTTTGATATCAATAACACCTTTTATTTCTGCAATTGCTTTTTGCAACGCGTATGATTGTTGGTCAACATATAAAATACCTTCCAAGCCAGATGTTTTTCCTTTCTTTTTTGGACTGTAGTAAATCATGTATGCATCTCGGTTGTTATTGGTAACCGTATCTAATATTTTGTAATTGTACGTTGCCAACGCATTGTTTGCTAACGGACCTGCATACGAAGTTCCAAATAAATCATATTCGTTTTTGTAGAAAGAAAATGACTGAATTTTGAGTCCTAATACTTCATAAATAGGTTCTTTGAAACCTGCCATGCGCGTAGCTAGAATTTTTTCGCGTTTCCCTTTGGAGGAACTAAACGATACTTCACTCACTTTTTCGGTCATGTAAATATGACTTCGCGTCATGTCTTTCTTGAAACTATAATTTGAAGAATCAACTTCTTTAAAAACAAGTTTTCCATCTTTTTTGGTGTAGATAGAATCTATTTGTCCGTTAATAGAATCAGGATTGGCAGTTACTAAAAGTTTGTTGTATGAGTTGAGTTTAAAGGTATTTAGTTTCCGTTCTGGATCGTTATCATTTTTGCGTTTAATGGCATCTCGAATAATCTGTAATGCAGGATTTTCCTTATTGTATAATACAACAGCGTCTAATGATTCTTGAGAAGGTTCTAAGCTTATTTTAAGGAAAGAAGTATTTTCATTAATCGGAACCGTTTGTGTTTTATAGCCAATGTACGAAACACGAATAGTGGTTGTTCCTTTTTTCAGGTTGAGCGTAAACTTACCTTCGGCATCTGTAATTGTTCCTTTTGATGCGGAAGTTAATACGTTTGCAAAAGGAAGTGATTCTTTTGTTTTCTTATCAATTACAATTCCTGAAACTGTTTGTTGTGCAAACATAGAAATAGTGGAAAACAATAAAATAAAAATCAGTAAAGATTTTTTCATCTGTTGAGTTAATTTTTAGATGTCAATTAGGAATGTATTTGTCATTAGAATAGTCGTGATAACTTCTTAATTTACGCAAATTCCCAACATGCTTTAAGGTATAACGAATACTTTGGTATAATGTTACAAAAAATAAAGCGACTGAATGTCGCTTTATTATTAGTTTATTATAAGTTTAACGTTTTTTAAACCGTCATAATTTCTTTTTCTTTCAACACGTAAATGTCGTCAATCTTCTTTACGTATGAATCTGTTAGTGATTGCACATCTATTTCTGCGTTCTTTTTAACGTCATCAGAAACATCCAAACTTTTAATTTCTTTGTTAGCATCTTGTCGCGCATTACGCACTCCAACTTTTGCATGATCAGCTTCACTTTTTGATTGTTTTGCTAATTCTCTACGGCGTTCTTCCGTTAATGCAGGAACATTGATAATTACAGACTCACCATTATTCATTGGATTAAATCCAAGATTGGCAACCATAATACCTTTTTCAATTTCTTGAATCATACTTTTTTCCCAAGGTTGAATGGTAATTGTACGTGCATCTGTACTGTTTACATTGGCAACTTGTGATAACGGTGTTTGCGAACCGTAATAGTCAACCATAACACTTGATAGCATTGCAGGCGAAGCTTTACCAGCTCTAATTCCTAATAATTGCTTGTTTAAGTGTGTAATGGCATTATCCATTGCTTCTTTTGTGGAATCTATAATAAATTTTATGTCTTCGTTCATATTGTGAAAAATTATTAATGAAAGTAGTCATGGTACTTTCTATATCATTACTAATTTAAAAATATTTTTTGTTATTGTTCGATTAAAATCAAAAACTACGCCATATTCTATTTTACAAGTTCACTTTTGTTCCAATATTTTCACCTGAAACGACTTTGAGAAGGTTTCCTTGCGTGTTCATATCAAATACAATGATGGGCAATTCGTTTTCTTGACTTAGCGTAAAAGCAGTTGTATCCATTACTTTCAATCCTTGTTTTAATACTTCATCAAATGAAATATGATCAAACTTTACGGCAGACGTATTTTTTTCAGGATCTTCATTGTAAATACCGTCTACACGCGTTCCTTTCAAAATGACATCTGCATGTACTTCAATAGCACGTAAAACGGCTGCTGAATCGGTTGTGAAGTATGGATTTCCTGTTCCTGCACCAAAAATAACAACACGTCCTTTTTCTAAATGACGAATGGCTTTTCGTTTGATGTACGGTTCGGCAACTTCTTTAATTTCCAATGCAGTTAGTAAACGCGTGTGTACATCTGCATCTTCCAAAGCACTTTGTAGTGCCAATCCGTTGATTACAGTAGCTAGCATTCCCATATGATCGCCTTGTACTCTGTCCATACCATTGCTGGCACCAGCAACACCTCTAAAAATATTTCCTCCGCCAATAACGATGGCTACTTGTATTCCTAAATTGACTACTTGTTTAATCTCTTCGGCATATTCGGCTAAACGTTTCGGATCTATTCCATAGTTTCTTTCGCCCATGAGCGCTTCGCCTGATAATTTGAGTAAAATTCTTTTGTATTGCATTGCTTCTAATGATGAGTTTTGCAAATATAATAAATAATGAAGCGTGTAAAAATGTTTTTAAAAGAGAAGATTCAATTTAGTACAAACCAAAGTAATTACTAATGTTAAAGTGTGAAAGCATTAATAAAGCTTATGTATTTGATAAAATCTTTAAATATTTATAAGTAATTTCTTATGAAAATATTAACAATTTGTGAGAATGAGTCTAGATATCTTTGTTTTGAAAAAGATCAACAAATAAAAATTATTATGAAAAAGCAAAATTTTAAATTAGGATTGAACAAAAGAAGTATTTCAAATTTAAATTCTTTAAAAGGAGGAAATGATACGAGAATTGGAAGTTGTACTTGTCCATTCATTGATACTACGGGTAATACTAATGAATGTCCAAATACAGAATTGACAACTTGCCATTCAGGAATACCAAAATGTGATCCAGATCCAACAGGAAATTGTCAAACGCACGAAGCAACTTGCGTATGTTTTTACACTGAAGGAGTACCTTGCTAAACTTTTGTAACATATTTTAAGTATGTAATACGCAAGCAACACACATTTATCCAAATTAAAAAACACTTTTTATTTTGAAATATTAGTACTGTAATAAGTTTATGTCTTTATATTTTACTTACTGCTATGAAAAAGAAAATAAGATCGAAATATAAAGTTTACTAATAACGACAATTTAAAGTAAGAAGTGTTTTTATAGACTCAAGAGAAATGAGGCTTTCTGAAAAAGTGGTTACAACGTCATTTAAATCCAGTTCGGTTTGACGAAATCTATATTTTTAGTCAGCCTCATTTTTTCATTACTGCTACTAATTTTAAATCAACTTACCATGAAAAGAAAAAAAATAACACTAGGATTGAAAAAATTGAATATTTCAAATTTGCAAAACTTGCACACAATAAAAGGAGCTGGAAGTATTAGACTATGTAGTGACAATAATTGTGGAGAAACTGCATATTGTGAAACACAAGGCGGTTTTGAATGCGGCGAAACGTTGGCGTCAGATTGTGGGTTTAATTCGCATATGAATACTGATTGTACTATATTCACATACAATCAATATTGTTAGCATATCGTATAAATCGTTACCATATAGAAGTTGTCATTAGTTTGACAACTTTTTTTTATACTACTATTTTGTAGTGTATATACGTACAAAAGTTAAAATTTTAAGTAAATAATCAACGTTTACAAAAAGTGTTCGACGCTTATAAAATCTGTAGTGTTCTTTAGTATCGTTTTCCATAGTTTTGAAATATGAAAAAGGTGCACAATTTTTCAAAGTATTAATTATTTAAAAATTAAAATTATGAAAAAACAAAAATTAAAATTAGGCTTAAACAAGATTGACATCTCTAACTTGTCCAATATTCATGGAGGAGGACCAAAACAAGCCTATACAATTACACAAGTAGGAAACATGTGTTGTCCAGTTTTAGGATCGGAAGAATGTCCAAATACACAGGAAACTACTTGTTGGTCAGGTCACCCAGGATGTCAGGATCCAGACCCATCTTTACACTGTACGGCAACAATAACCGTAGTAGGGATTGGATGCTAATGACATAGTCAATTTTTAAAACAAAAAGAGGTCATTTTAATAAATGACCTCTTTTATTATATTTGAATAAGATAGCTTATCCTAAAGATACACGTTTGAAACCTGTTACTTCAACATCTCCAAAAGAAGAAACGTATTTTGCAACGGTAGACTTTTCATCTTTGATAAAGTCTTGGTCTAATAAACATTGTTCTTTGTCTAACGTAGTATTGTCAGAAATGAATCTTTCCATTTTTCCTGGTAAGATACGATCCCAGATTTTTTCTGGTTTTCCTTCAGCAGCTAATTGAGCTTTTGCATCTTCTTCAGCTTTTGCTAAAACTTCTTCTGATAACTGAGACATAGAAATGTACTGAGGAACATTTTTCAATGTTTTTCCTAAACGTACTAATTCTTCGTTTTCTTTTTCAATAGCAGCAATTCTTGCTTCTGTTTCAGAGGCAACGAATGCAGGATCAAAATCTTTGTAAGATAATGTAGTTGCTCCCATAGAAGCAATTTGCATTGCTAAGTCTTTCGCTAATGTGTCAGCGTTGTCAACTTTTGCACTTAATCCAACAACAGCGGCAATTTTGTTAATATGAACGTAAGAACCAACATAAGCAGCTTCGATTTTTTCGAATGCATTAATGTCAATTTTTTCTCCAATAACACCTGTTTGCTCTGTTAACTTTTCAGCAACTGTCATTCCACCGAAATCAGCAGCTAAAAATTCTTCTTTTGAATTGTAGTTAATTGCTAGCTCAGCAAAATCTTTCGCTAAAGAAACGAAGCTTTCGTTTTTACCAACGAAATCAGTTTCACATCCTAAAACGATTGCTACACCAGCAGTATTGTCTGCATTTACTTTTGCAGCAGCAACACCTTCTGAAGAGTCACGATCTGCTCTTTTAGCAGCAACTTTCTGACCTTTCTTACGAAGAATATCAATTGCTTTATCGAAGTCACCTTCTGCTTCAACTAATGCTTTTTTGCAGTCCATCATTCCTGCACCTGTAGCTTTTCTTAATTTACCTACTTCTGCGGCTGTAATTTTTGCCATTTTATTTTTGTTTTAATGTTTATGCGTTAATTCGACATTTTTTAAAGAGGCAGCAAAACTACGATTCTTCATATGGCAAATTAACGCATCAACGTTAAATAATAATTATTTTGTTTCTTCTTTTGCTGGAGCTTCCGCTTTTGCAGGAGCTTCTGCTTTTGGAGCAGTAGCTTCTTTCTCAGCTTTTTTAGCTTCCTTTTCAGCTTTTCTCTCAGATAATCCTTCGATTACAGCATCTGTAACGTGAGTTAAGATATTCTCGATTGATTTAGAAGCATCATCATTTGCAGGAATTACATAATCAACCTCTCTTGGGTCAGAATTTGTATCAACCATTGCAAAAATTGGAATGTTTAATTTTTGAGCTTCTTTAATCGCGATGTGTTCACGTTTGATGTCTACTACGAACAATGCACCTGGAAGACGTGTCATATCAGAGATAGAACCTAAGTTTTTCTCTAATTTTGCTCTTAAACGATCAACTTGTAAACGTTCTTTCTTAGATAAAGTCATGAACGTTCCATCTTTCTTCATTCTATCAATAGAAGCCATTTTTTTAACGGCTTTTCTGATCGTTACAAAGTTTGTTAACATTCCACCTGGCCATCTTTCAGTGATGTACGGCATGTTAGCATTCCCTGCTTTTTCAGCAACGATGTCTTTTGCTTGTTTTTTGGTAGCTACGAAAAGTATTTTTCTACCAGATGCTGCAATTTTCTTTAAAGCTTCGTTAGCTTCGCTGATTTTTGCTGCAGTTTTATATAAGTTAATGATGTGGATTCCATTGCGCTCCATGTAGATATACGGCGCCATGTTTGGATCCCATTTTCTTGTCAAGTGACCAAAGTGTACACCTGCATCAAGTAAGTCTTTTACTTCTATGTTATTTGCCATTTTTGTAAATAGTTTACGTTCCGTTGAATTAGCAATAGGTAAGTAGCAATTGTATTTTGTAATTGGTCTTCTCTATTTAGATGCTAAACTAAATTTCGCTGTATGCGAAACAACGACAACATGTTTTTTAATTTCAATAATAAATGAACTATACGTTTTGTGAAAAAACGAGATAGATTAACGTTTCGAGAACTGGAATTTCTTACGAGCTTTCTTCTGTCCAAATTTCTTACGTTCAACCATTCTAGGATCTCTTGTTAATAATCCTTCTGGTTTTAGTGCTAATCTGTTTTCAGCATCGATCTCACATAATACTCTTGAGATTGCCAAACGAACAGCTTCAGCTTGTCCAGTAGCTCCACCACCATATACGTTTACGTTTACGTCATATGTGTCAACAGTTTCTGTTAAAGCAAATGGTTGCTTTACTTTGTACTGTAGTGTTGGTGTTGGGAAATACGTTTCAAACGCTTTCTTGTTTACGGTAATGTTTCCAGTTCCTGGAGTAACATATACACGAGCAACAGCGGTCTTTCTACGACCAATTTTGTGAATAACTTCCATGTTACATTAAATCATTTAAGTTAATAAGTTTTGGTTTTTGAGCTTCTTGTCCGTGCTCAGAACCAACATAAACTTTTAGGTTACGGAATAATGCGCTACCTAATTTGTTTTTTGGTAACATTCCTTTCACTGATTTTTCCACTATTTTTGCTGGATCTTTTTCGAAAAGTTCCGATGCAGTTAGTGATCTTTGTCCACCTGGATAACCTGTGTGACGAATATAAGATTTGTCCGTCCATTTGTTTCCAGTTAAGTTGATTTTTTCTGCATTGATAATTACAACATTATCTCCGCAATCAGCATGTGGTGTAAAGCTAGGCTTGTACTTACCTCTAAGTAATTTTGCTACCTTAGAAGCCATACGCCCTAGCGTCTGTCCTTCAGCATCAATCAAAACCCACTGCTTGTCTGCAGTTGCTTTGTTGGCTGAAATTGTTTTGTAGCTTAATGTGTCCACACTAATTTTTTTTAATAATTAAACATTCCTATCTCTTAAAAAGAGTCTGCAAAGGTAAGATTTATTCTGTAGATAACAAATACATTGCAAAGAATACTGAAAATAGTTAAATGTATTGATTTTCATTAGCTTACTTTTTCAGTTTGTAGCTTTGTATTCCTAGTTGTATCGATATAATTTTCTGTTGATCGTCTGGTCAGATTTCAATCGCACAAAAAATAATTCAAAAACGTAATTTTAAAACTATCTTTAGCGAAAGTTTTGTAGATGAAATTTTTACCAAAAATAAAGAAGTTTTGTATCAATACCGCGATTATAGTGTTGGTCACTTTTGTATTGTTTGAAATTTTGTATCGAAATTCTGTGATTGACTTTTATAAAGCTGAAACTTCGCATTTGAATAGTGAAGATGATTTGGTAACACCTTCCGTAGATTTTTTAGTATTTGGCGATTCGTTTTCAGCAACAGCGAAAGACATTAATTATATAGAAAAGATAAAACAAGCGCATCCAACAACTACTATTGTCAATGTAAGTGTACCAGGAATTGGAATTAAGCAAGTGAATACCTTCGCGAAAGCAAAAATTAAAAAACACCAACCGAAATCAATTATTTATCAAATTTATGTTGGAAACGATTTGATTGATGTGAATCATTTATGGAGTTGGGAAAAGTTTTCCCTTGCTCGAAATTTGTATTGGGAAGCTTCCGATTATTTTATGAGTATTTCTTACCTGAATCATAAAGCTTCTGTGTTTAGTTCGCGTATGAATAGTAGAACGTATACAATGGCGACAGATACGTTTAAGGTAGATTATTATGATGCGCGTACAAAACGGTTTTTAAATTTTGACAGTTCGTATTTGACCAAAACATTTACGTTACAAGAGCCGTTTGCGAAACGTTATGATGATTGGCTTTCTGAAATGCACTATTTTTTAGAAACGATTCCAGCAGATATTCCTGTGTATTTGGTTTGGATTCCACATTGTACACAAGTCAATGAGTATTATGTAACTAATTTTGAAAGGTTGGGCGCTACTTTTGATATTGATAAAAATATTAAAGAAGTAAATTATCCATTCTTTGCGCAAGCAACAAAGGATTTAACAGCATACACAAATGTGACACTATTAAATCCTTTACAGACTTTTCAAGCGAACGATACTTCTGGTTATCGTTTGTATTTTGCCAACGATCCACATATTAATGATCGTGGAAATGTGGTATTGAGTGATTTTTTACAAACTAAGATCACTTTTGAATGATTTCCTATAGATTCCTGCCTGCGCAGGAATGACATTCGGTCTTTGAATTGTCATTTCGCACTTGATGCGAAATCCACTTTAAAAAAAATACGGATTCCTGCCTGCGCAGGAATGACAAAGGAGAATTTAAACCGTCAAGCTGAACTTGATTCAGCTTCCCATAACAGTGAGCAAATCAAAAATCGTAAATCAACTATCTTTTTCCTCAGCCGCATTATTTATAGCTTCTTTCTTCGCTAATAAATTCTTTTGGTAACGACCTTGTACAATATCAATGATGACTAACGTAATAATGACAAAGTAGAATGTTGTTTTGCTCATTGGCGTGACATAGTTTCCAAACAATTGTAAATGTGCAATGTGTCCACCTTCTGATAGTAACATGATTCCCACAATGAAAAGGATAAATAATCCTAGTACTTCATACATTTTGTTTTTCTGCAAGAAGTTAGATACTTTATCTGCCATCACAATCATTAACAATCCACCTAAAACAATAGCAATTGTCATTAATATTAATTGCGGCGTTTCTTCCATGTCGCTTGTGAGTGCCATAGCGCTCAAGATAGAATCAAACGAGAACACCAAGTTCATTATTACAATCCAAGTGATGACACTTTTTACAGATTTCTTCTTTACTTTTTCATTGCTTTCGTGTTCTTTCATCAACATCATATGCCAAATTTCCTTCACAGCTGTATATATGATGAAAATACCACCGGCTAACACAATTAAACTATGTCCATTAAAATCAAATTCTAAGATTGAATTATTGTGCATTGTTAAAAAAGGTTCTTGGAAAAATTGAATCAGTTTTACCAAAATAAACAGCAATACAACACGTAGAATAATTGCCAAACCAACACCTAATTTACGCACATATGATTGTTTGTCTTTCGGTGCTTTTTGAGATTCTAAAGAAATGTATAATAAGTTGTCGAATCCTAATACAGCTTGCAATAAGACAAGCATAAATAAGGTAAAAAGACTATCTAAAGTTAAAAGTTGTTCCATGTTTTTTATTGGTATAATTATTTATTGACCTCTGTTAGTTGTTCAGTTTCAGGGTTTGTTACAGGATCTTGTGTTTTTGGGGCAAAGTGCCATTGTATGTTTGCTAATATTTTAGTAGCAATCAATTCATTTCCAAGTTCTCCCGTATGGCAAAAATCGAAATAAATAGTTTTCTCAGTGTTGTCAAATGCATTACTGATATCTAAAAAAGTAGGATCGTTGATCATGAGTGAATCTTTACGAACCATGTCATAAGATAATCTGTATAGGTTTTCATAATATTGTTGCGAGTCATAGTAACGTTTCTCAGCTTCGGTTAAGAATTTCTTCGAATAAATATTAGGTTGCATAAAGTTGTATACTTTAAAACCGTATTCATTTTCCAAACTTTTTGAGAGTTTAACCAAACCGATATAATTGTCTGCAATGTCTATCGCTAGCGCATCCGAACGCGATTCTAATTGAATGTATGCTGAATTTGTAAAGAGTTTGCGTTGCATCGTAGTGATAAAACGATACAAGTTGCTCGAATATACCATTAAAGCAATACGTTTCTTGTAGCTATGTGCAATTTTAAATTCTTTCTTTCTATTGTACGCATTTGTTGGCGATCCAGCTTCGTTATTTTGATGTCCAGAAATCACTTCGTTGACGCCATCATAAAAAATAACAATGTCAGGAATGTTCTTTTTTACCAATTCTCGCTGTAGCTGAATGTTCTCTGTGGCGCGTGTGTAGCCATGACAACCAAAGTTGGTAACTTCTACATTCTGCTCAGGGAAATATTCGTGGATTAATCGTGATAATTCGGATGGAATTGTATGTTCGTCACGCGCACCAGAACTATACATGGTAGAACCGCCAAAGCAAAATATTTTTAAGGCTGTAGCCGAATCTTTTAAACTCGGATTGGCTGTTTTTCGAAGTCCATTTTCATAAATTGTATTGTGTTTGCCTTTCATCGGTTTAAAACGATAATGCAAATATGGTTCCCATTGCATGTCTTGTTGACGAAGTTCTCGGTAAATTTCTTTGATGGCTTCATCGTCCAAATCACTATCATCATACAAACCTGAAGCAATAATATATTCAGTGTTTCCATCAATACCACTTTCATCATGGTAACTATAAAAAATACCGAGTCCAATTTCTAATAAAAGAAAAGTGATGAGTACATTTCTGAATAATATATAGGCAAATTTGAGTTTACTTTTCACGAATACAAAGGTTTATAAAATATACTTTACTTTTTTATTGAGCAGCATCAGCAAATAACTTGCAACTCCAGCTAGCATAATTGTAATAAAGGTTAAAGGTGTCGAATCTAATTTAAAAAAACGAAGAATTAAAAAAATAATTAATGGATGTATTAAATAGAGCGCTATCGAATAGGATGATAACAACTTGCTATTAAGATTGGATATACTTTTGAAAGTAAACGCAGTAATGAGTAATGCGGGCGCCAAAAATACATACGAAACATACGTATTGAGAATGGCTTCTCCTGTAATGAAATAATAGGTAACCAAATTTTCTGCAACTAACAGTATCAAACTAATCACAAGTAATTTTATTACAAATGATTTGCTGAGATTGTTGTGAATATTTGTGCGTTTAATTACATAACCAATACTTAAAAGAGGTAAGGCAAACAATAGAAAATTTCGATGTAAAGGTGGATAATTCATCAACTTGTCTACTGTCGGTTGATGTGAAAACACATGCAATTCGCCCACATATTGAATAGCAATTCCTATCAAGAATAAAACAGATGTCGTTATAATTAATAGTGTATTTGAAGTATCCCGAAGTAGATAGAGTATCAATCCGCCAACAAAAAGCGCGGCTAAATACCATAAATGATTAAAGCCAAATACAAATGTTGAAATCATTTTCAGTAAATTGAAATCGTCTAAATGTACCCAAAAATAAGTGTATATCAACATCCAAATTACATATAAAATACCAACGCGTTTCAACCAAGTTTGTATGCGATTATTTTTAAATACAGTAAATAAAAAAAAGCCATTGACACAGAAAAAAAAGGGAACGGCAATCCTGAAAATTCCGTTTGTAACAATTTGAGATGCCACTTCGCTATATTCAAACAAAAAGCCACAATGTGTGCCAATTACAAATAGTGCAGCAATAACTTTAAAAATATCCAATAGTATGTTTCGCGAAGTAGTTTGCAACTCTTTTATGATTTTTGAATCTTAAAGATATAGTTTTTCTCCTTTACGACGCTTTTTTCTAAAATCACTTCAAAAGAAAGTCCATTTTTTGCAGCTAACTTTTTTATATGTTCTATTTCGCAATCTTCGGATAAAATCATCCACGTATTGGGCGCAATGTGTTGTGGAAGTTGTGTAAATAATTTTTCAAAATACTCAAAATTTTCTCCGCAAAACCATGCGCGCTCTTTGGTATTTTTTGGTGCTTTTGGATAATATGGTGGATTGATGATGATGTAGTCAAATGTCTGCTCTGCTAGATTTTCAAACAAATCAGAATACACAACTTGTAAAGAAATAGCATTTGCAACAGCCGCTTTTTCAAGTTCATGAATTGCCACATGATTGATGTCGGAAGCAGTTACATTGGCACCTTTGGAAGCCGCAAACAATGAAATGATTCCAGAGCCACAACCGAGTTCTAAAAAGTGCTTATTGGTTAAATTTAATGGTTTTATATATTCTAAAAGGATTTTGGTGCTTATCGTAAAATGTGGTGGAAATACTTCTGCACTAATTTGTACCGTAATATCTTCGTACGTGTAACTTCGTTGCTTTAGCGTGTATTTATCAAAGAAAAATTTCGCAACTGGAAATATGATCTTTTTAAGTTTCTTAAACATATTGCTACGAATTATTCTGAGTAGAAGCCTTCAATTTCTGGTTGACGATATTTCCAAATTTTGTGTAAAACCTTGATTTCATACGGAAATTTATACCAGCCATATTTAAAACGATAGCCTGAAACTAATTTTAGCAATGCTTTTTTGTAGCCTTTGATTCTAAAATCGGAAGCAGTTGGATAATATCCATTCAATACCGTTTCAAAATTTTGAATTTTGTCAATCATATACGGTTTCAACCAAGGCGTTAACGGATTTCTTCGCAAATCGAACTTTTCCCAACTTGGTTCAATCCATTCTTCTAATTTTGATGGAAAAGAAAATCCTGCGTCTACAATTTGTTGGTACAACTCAGAACCTTCCGTTGGAACAGGACTGTATAAGTAAATGATAATTTCTGCGTCAGCGTTGATCGATTTAATTTCACGAATAAAATTGATATCCCATAAAATTTGCTCGTATACTTTCTTCTCGTTTGGTCCTGGCAATCCTAATACAAACGACAGTTCAGGAATAATGTCTACATCTTTCATGCGTTTTACAAAATCCTTAATCATTTGACCCGATTGTGTGCCACCTTTGTTCATTTGCTTCAACACTTCGTCATTTCCCGTTTCAGCACCTAAAAACATCATGCGACAACCTGCTTTTCGCATATAATGCAGTTCTTCGTCAGAATATTTATTAATTGTATCAATTCGTCCTTCGCCCCACCATTCAATATTATCATCCATGACGAGCTTGGAAAATTCCATCACTCGTTTACGAGAGGTAAAAAAGTTATTGTCATGAAACTCTACGGCATCAATATTATACTTTTCTTTAAAATACTTTAAATCTTTATAAATAGTGGAAGCAGCTTTTGCCTTCCATTTTGCATTGTAAATCGGCACCACGGCACAAAAAGAACAACTAAACGGGCAACCCATACTAGAATGATACGCAAAAGTTCGTTGTCCCATAAATGTCTTTGCCAAATAATTTTCTAGCGGATAAAACGTATTAAAATATTCGTATGGATATGGTGGTAATGAATCTTGATCGAGTAGTGCTTCTTTTACGGTTTGCACAATCTTACCTTCTTCATCTTTAAAAATCAAATTGCGGATGAGTGTTAATTTCTCATCACTTTTTCCTTCTATATAATCTAATAATTTTGGAAATGTATTATCGCCAGGACCATTGATAATGTAATCAACATAACCTGAATTTAAGCATACTTTATATTGGTTGGATGCAAAATATCCGCCCCAAATATTGATCGCATCAGGATACAATTCTTTAATCTTTCTTGCATACGGAATCGCTTGTTTCAATTGCGGTCCAGGCATTACTGTGAGACAGAAATACTTGAATTCGCCAGTAGCAAAATATCCTGAAATCTTTTCCCAAGGATCGGTTTCCATGTTTCCATCTACAAAAACGTAGTCATACTTTCCGTGAATTGCCGCGCCAACCTGAATAATGGTATTTGGCAAACGATGCTTTGCATTCGCGCTTCTCGGATTGAATATGATGATTTTATTTCCCATGAATTAAATATGCTTCAATTTTTACGAGTCAATTTGAAGTTTTGACAAAACGCACTTTAAAATGTTGTAAATCTACAAATCTAAACGGGAAATACATGATCAAATTTGCAATTTAAGTGTAAAAAACACGACATCTATCTGAAGTGAATCTAAATTGAATACTTTGTTGAAGATTTACTCTTGTATGTAAAACAACAATTCAATAAAATTCATTTTTTTTAATACTGTATAAAGAAGTTAAGTGACTTAGTTTGCTAACTTTTGAATGTGAATTTTTACTATTTTACAGCTTCTTACAAATGTTTCTATCGGTCTACTTTTATTTTACTTTGGGCGTAAAATATTGATAAACAGCACTAAAATTCGCATTGGCAACTCGTTCACGATGCGCTGCAGCTACTTTTATGATTCTTAATTTTTCATGCAATATAAATTTTGTTGTGAACTATAAATGTAATAGCAAAAGAAATGTTAGCATGGCTTATTTTTTCATATTTCGTATAAATTCTTTTCGAAGAGACTGTATATTTGTTGAAATCACACCAACGACCAAAGAAACAGTTTTGCTTAAAAAATACCTCTTTAAACCCTTAAAAAACCTGATCATTATTTTCGGGATTACGTTTATTTTGCTTGAAGTAATTTTGGCAATTTATATTCGTACAGCTGAAGTGAAAATAGAAATTCCTACCTATACATTTCAAAATACACATCGTTTTTGGTACGATTTGGATGAAAATTTTGGCACATTACATTTACCGAATGATGAATATCGACAGAAAAAATATTGCTTTGATGTCGTGTATCAATCCAATTCAAAAGGACTTCGTGATGTAGAACGCGAAGAAAATGCTACAACCAAACGCGTAGTTGCTTTGGGCGATTCCTTTACAGAAGGAATTGGTGTACATATGCAAGATCGTTTGACCAATTTGTTAGAAAAAGAAACAAATATTCCACATTTAAATTTTGGTTTGGCAGGTAATTTTGGTCCCACACAATACATGATGATGTACAAATCATTGGCAAGTAAACATTCGCATGAAGCCGTTTTGATTGGTATTTTACCATCAAATGATTTTATAGATGATGATTATGAAGTAGGCTTGAAAGTTGGTGGCGACAGATATCAGCCGTTTTTAAAAGGCGCATATCCAAATTATGAATTGGTATATCATGCAGATAGTTTGCACAAATCAAGAGCAAAACCCATACAACCTAGTTTTATCTACAAGTTTTTAAAGAACTTTACGCATGCTTACAATATGTATCGATATTTGAGTGTATTGCAGCGAGTAAAAGCTATTCCAGAAGACAAATTGTTGGATGCTTCAAAAGTACCAAGCTATTTCAATTACACTGAAAAACAATTCAACCGCATGCGTTTTTCTATAGAAGAAATCAAACGCTTGGCGGGCGATCGTCCTGTAATGGTTTATAGCATTCCTATTGAAAAAGAAATCAAAGCCTATCGCGAACACGGAAAAAACCCGTTGGCAAAACGATTGCAAGCGGTTTGTGACAATATTGAGGTAGAATACTTAGACTTATTACCCAAAACAGCAGTTTTTTCAGAAGCAGAATACAAAGCTTTATTTCTATCCTGTGACGGACATTGGAGTGAAGCAGGAAATGCATTCGCAAAAAAGGAAATTGAATCATTTTTTACATATTACAAACCATAAAAATGACCAGATTAGATACTATATACACAGAATTACTTGTAATGGCGCAACAAATGAGTCGTGAAGACATTTGGATGGAAGGCAAACTAGAAATCCGTGTTAATTCAGGAAGAGTCTACGAAGAAGGAGATATGGTAGATGCTAATTTACTATTAGAAAGTATCGAAAAAGCAGGAACATATTTTCTTTTTTCATGTCTTTGTGGCTCGCCTCAATGTAGCGGTTGGGAACAAGGAGTAGAAGTAATTCATGAAGAAGATATAATTGTGTGGAATCTGTTAGATCATGACAAAATTTATCGGTTTGATCGTAAAAGTATTGAAGGAGATCTAAAAGAAGCAAAGAAAGAAGTTGAAATATATAAGGCGTACTTTGCTGAAAAAGGCATCAAGTATGTTGGTTTTGGCTTTAATGAAAATTTTACGATAGATGAATAGTTTCCTCAAAGAATATAAAGACCATTTAGGATTATTGGTGTTGTGGTTGCTTATCATTGCAATCATTAATCCTGCTGGAGATTTCCCATTGAATGACGATTGGTGTTACGGGAAATCAGTCAAAACCTTGGTGGAAGAAGGCTATTTGAAATTGTACAATTGGGGCGAAATGACGTTGGTGGGACATGTGTATTGGGGCTATGTATTCACTAAAATCTTTGGTTTTTCCTTTACAGTTTTGCGTTGGTCAACCTTAGTCATGGGATTTGCTACACTCATCGGAATTTACGAACTCTGTAAACTCGCAAATATTTCACGTTGGATCACCTTAATTGGTGTATTGTTATGTATGATGAATCCGATATTCTTATCCTTATCATTTTCGTTCATGACCGATGTGCCTTTTTATTGTGTCACCATTTGGGCGTTTTATTTCTTCGCGAAAGCGTTACAAACAGACAAATGGCAACCTTTACTGTTAGCCGTCGTTTTTTGTTATTGGATGTTTCTCATTCGGCAATTGGCTTGGATTTTCCCCGTAGTTTGGTTCATTACAATCATAATAGTCAAAAAGCGCACACGTGTACATTTGATAAAAGCTGTTTTTCCATTACTCGCGTTATTGATGTTTTCATTACTATTCTCCTACATAATGGAAGCGAATGATTTGTTACAAGATCGGTACAACACCAAGTTCAATTTGATGTTAGATACCATCATTCATGTAGATACGGGAATCTTTCTAAATTCCGTTTCGTATTTCTTTAGATCAATGGCGTATATAGGATTTTTATTAGTGCCAATACACTTGCTATATTTCAATCGATACACATTTAAAGGCTATAAAATATCCGCGATTATTTGGACAGTATTGGTGACGTATTTTTTAATAAGAACAGGAAGAGAAATTCCAAGTTTAGATAATATTTGGATCGATTTCGGAGTAGGACCAACAACATTAGCAGATCATGCAGGAAACTTTACCACAAGTCCTGATCCGAGAGCGCCAAAATTACTTTGGCAAATTATTACAGCGATCGGAGTTTTTTCTAGTGTAACGTTGATGTTTCACATAAAAAGATTGATTTTTTCGGTATTGAAAAGGAAAAATGTATCTTCCATCGTAGTGTTTGCATTTGTATTTTCAGTAGTCTATCTCACGCCATTTTTAATTGTGGGTGTCTATGATAGATATTTACTGCCATTGTTTCCAATAATAATTGTGTTTTTAGGAACAAATGCAGCTGTAAAAGTGCCCAAAAAGGTATATCAATATCTTACGTATACCTGTATCGGAATATTTACTTTATTTTCAGTCTGCGCAGTACACGATCATTTATCTTGGAATCGTCTGCGTTGGAATGTATTAAACGAATTGACCGAAACCATTCCTAAAAATCAAATACAAGGAGGCGTAGAATATGTTACATGGAATTTCTTTTCAGAAGATCAAGAAAAATGGTGGGAAAACGTGACACCTGTCTACACCTTAGTTTTTAAACCTGCGGAAGATCAAAAAGTGCTTCAAGAATATACATATTCTCGTTGGTTGCCAGGAAAAGGTGTAATGTATTTGGTAACAAATTAACAGTTTTAATTAGATGTACAAACGTAAGTTACTTCAAATCAATTTTATCAAACAAAAAATTACCAATCAGTTCATGTGCTTTTGGATTGATGTGTAAATCTTCATCCCAATATAACTTCTCAGTTGAGTCAAGCAATGCAGGTGTCAAATCGTGATATTCAATCTGTTGTTTTTGAAGGAAATCAATCAACATTGCTGTCAATTCTTTATTGGTATCCATGGTTTCTGTATCAAGATTGAATAGGGTTTGAATTTTGTCATAAAACGCAGGTTTTACTTCTGCTCTTGAAGGTAATAAAGTAACAATAAGTCGAATATTTTCCTGTTTGCACAACGCTATAATTTCCAAAAGATATTTCTGAGCAATAGTCATCGTACGCTCTTTTTCACTAGGAAACGATTCATAATATAGCAATTGTTCTATACCTTGTATATACGGGAATTCTTGTGCTGCGGAAGATTGAAACTTTCTGCGAACGCTCATTCGCATACTTTTATAAATATTCGAAAAGCTCGTGCGGTCGTCTTCGTAAAGAGCACATTCGCGAAAATCATTTCCTGTAAAAACATTAATGACAAATACGTCAGGTTGTAAATAGGCATACTTCTTTAAAAAACCGTGGTAATTACGAAACGTATAATATCCAACGCCACCATTGATACAATTATAATAAGTCGTTGTATCTTTTGCATTGAGCTGTGTTTCCCAGACATTGATAAAAGATTCTGTATTGTGTTTCAAAACGCCGTCCGTATGCGAATCGCCTGTTACAAGGACACGAAGTTCATTTTGTTTCTTGGCCAAGACATCATCATCATCTCGGAAACCTAAATTATTTGTGCGTCGTTCCGTAGATATTTTTTGTTCTGGTGTTCCCCAATTATCGTAAATGTGAATATTGGGTTTATGAATAAAAAGCGCTGTAGAATCTGGAATGTAATATTGTGCCTGAAATTCGCTTGTAAACTTAAAAAAGGTAGTAATTCGATTGTATTGTACAAAATATAAAATCACGGATAAGATAAACAACAATCCACACAATACAAGTAAATTGATTCCAATAAGGCGTTTATATTTCATAAAATTCCATTTCGTACAAAGGAACAAAAAATAAAAAAAGCACACAAAAATCCATTTTGATGTTTCAATATTTTCAGTACATTTAGCGTGCAAATACGAAAACCAACCCATGATTTTTGATTATTCAAAAAGAAAAGCCACTTTAACTGACGATATACAAAGTTATCAATCCGCGGCGCCGTATCCACATATTATTTTAGACGATTGTTTAACGTCGGAAGCAGCCGAAAAAGCATTGGCAGTTTTTCCTAAAATTAAAGATGAAGGTTGGATTCATTATGTACATGTAAATGAAAAAAAACACGGACTGAATAAGCTAGAATTGATTCCTGAATTTATTCGCGATGGCGTTATCAAAGAGTTGAATTCGCCCGAATTTATTCGCTATTTGGAACAATTGACAGGAATTTCTAACCTTTTGCCTGATACTACCATTGAAGGTGGCGGAATTCATCAAAGTGAAAATGGCGGATATTTGAATATTCATGCTGACTTTACCGTGCATCCACACAAAAAAACATGGCGACGTCGTGTAAATGTATTGGTATATCTCAATAAAAACTGGCAAACTTCTTATGGTGGCGATTTAGAATTATGGGAAAAAGATATGTCGAAATGTGCGGTAAAAATCGCGCCAATTTTTAATCGAATTGTCATATTTAACACCGATGAAGATTCGTATCACGGCTTTCCCGATCCGATAACTTGTCCAGCAGATACAACTCGAAAATCAATTGCTTTGTATTATTTTACAGAAGAAAAAACAGGTTCGTTCAAACGACGATCCACCAATTATCGTGCGCGTCCAAATGATGGATTCAAGTCGGTTTTAATTTGGTTAGATAAAAAACTCATTGCTATTTACACATGGATTAAAGGTACGTTTGGTATCAATGATGACTTTATTAGTAAAGTGTTGAATTTCTTTAGAAGAAAAAAATAGTATGCTTTCATTTTACACTAATAGAAGCAAAGTACAATCAATAGTTAACGTTTGTTTGAAAATTTCCAGTGCAACTTATATACAATCAGTACAACCCATTGCGTAATGCATACGCTAAGTAACACACCAAAAAGTTCGTACGTTTCAATAAGAAGTAAAATAAAGCTTACACACACCAAAAAACCTAAAAAGGCAATATAAATAACGGTACGTTCTTGATGACTTTTCATAAGTTCCATGATATTTAAGGTGTAAAAATAACAAGGCAAAGCAATCAATCCGCCAAGAATATAGTGTTCATAGCTAAATCCTAATTCGACAAAATTTTCCATGATCCACCAAATGAAGAATCCGCCAAAAATGGTAAGTGGTAACGAAACTGCATAGAGTTTGTATTTTATTTTGCGAACGACTGTGTCGGAAACGCGATACACATGTTTTGTAAACGGAATGGTAATATAAGCCGCTAATGCTTGTAACATTAAAAAAGCAGTAATCAATAATTGATATTCGGCTAACTGTGATTTTTCTAAGTAGAAATCTACAGCATAAATATCTACTTTTGAAAGTAGCCAGCCACTCAGTCCAAGAATAAAAAATGGCAATCCGGCTTTAAATTCTTGGATAGAAATTTTTATAGAAAAAGGTGCATTCCAAAGTTTTAGTTTGCTGCTAAGTACAATTAATTTTACCAAAACTGAAACGACATACAGTTGTAAAAAAGTCTCAAGATGAAACGTTTCAACATAAAAAATACTTCCAAAGATAATGGTAAAACCGATAATTTCCGCGATCAATTGTGCGCCAAACTTTTGATGATATACCACTAATGTGCTCAACGATGCGTACATAAAAATTAGTACAATCAGTGCAATTGTCCAAATGGCTATTTGTACAGGAAAAAATACAAATAATAGTAAAGAAAAAGGCAGTAGCAAACAACGTGAAAAGAAGTTGCTAAAAAAAGCATGATACATTTTTGAGGGTGCTTCACTATACTTTCGAAGCAAATAATCACGATTTCCCCAGCCAAAAAGGAAGCAAATAAAAAATACCCAAATCATCACGTTGATCAAACTTGCCCAATCTGATTTCCCGAAAATTTTTACACCAAATACGACAATCAAAAAGTTGAAAGCAGGACTTGCAAATCCTTGAATTGTGTTTACACCTATAGTAATCAATTTACGCATGATACAAAGATAAATATGCGTTGATGGTTTCAGTTTCTGTACTCAATGTTATGCGTTCTTTCTGTTCGTTTTCACGAGAAAACACTATTTCACAAGCTTCAATCAATTCAGCTTTCTGATTACATACAGACCAATGTTTGGAGGCTTTTGCCAAGCCTACGTTGTACGATACAATGTGCATTCCTGAGTATAATGCTTCTAAAAATACAAATCCAAACGATTCGTACAAGCTTGTATGCAATAAGATTTTTGATGTTGCCATTTTTTGAAAAACATCCGTTCGCGGTAGCTTTCCAAGAAGTGAAATTGTATTTTCTAACTGTAAATTCTGAATCTTAGTTTTGAGTTCTTTTTGCAATGCGCCATCGCCAATAATAGCAACGTTGAGGTTTTTATACGTTTTTGTTAAAGAAGAAATAACATCGATGAAATCTTCGTAATTCTTAATCGTATTTAGCGAACCGACACCCAAAATATCAATGGTATTTTCTTGTAAAGCTGGAAATTCGGTAACGTCCAAATGCCAAGGAATAATAGTAGCATTTAAACCGTACGTTTTTTTCAAAGCTACTTTGTGATTCTCTGAAAGCGTTACAATTGTTGCTTTCGAATGCATCAAATAATTAGCAAATGTATTTTTTACAACAGCATCTTGTCCCATAACAGTCACTATATGATTGCTATTGTATTTGTCTGCAAATTGCTGTCCAATTCGTGCGCATTCGCCAATCCAAAAACTATGAATCGTATCAATTTTCTGTTTTGCGTGAAGTTTTTGCAGTGTTTTTGCGGCTTTTTTCCAAGTCCACAATTTCTTCAAACGTTTATTTTGCCCGTTTAGCGGAATTATTTCTATGCCGTGCCAATCGTAACTTTTCTCTGTAAAAGGAAACTGAAACGAAAGTAGTGTCAGCTTTGCATGCGGCAATGCTTTTCGTATATTTTTGAGAAACACTTGCAACGCAGGAATTGTAGTAGAATCATTTTCTGACGCTGCAAAACCTGGTGTTAAAAATACGATATGTTTCCTTGTTTTTTTCATCTGTAATTCCCGCGTAGGCGGGAATCTGTTTTGTTATTTTAGATTCCTGCCTTCGTAGGAATGACATTCAGTTTATCATTTGTCATTCCGCACTTGTTGCGGAATCTATTTTCTGGTTTTATTTTTTATTTTGGATTTCAGCTTTCGCAGGAATGACATTCAGTTTCTCTTCTGTCATTCCGCACTTGTTGCGGAATCTATTTTCTGTTTGTTATTATTTGAGTTATACTTCCTCTTTTATGCTAGGATTTAGATTCCTACCTTCGCAGGAATGACATTCAGTTTTTCATTTGTCATTCCGCACCTGTTGCGGAATCCATTTCTATAATTGTTGTTATTTTTTTTATGATTTCACTTCCATATTAATATTTAGATTCTTGCCTTCGCAGGAATGACATCTAGTTTCTCATTTGTCATTCCGCATTTATTGCGGAATCTATTTTCAGCTTATTATTATTTGAGTTATACTTCCTCTTTTATGCTAGGATTTAGATTCCTGCCATCGCAGGAATGACATTCAGTTTCTCTTCTGTCATTCCGCACTTGTTGCGGAATCCATTTTCTGCTTGTTATTATTTGAGTTATACTTCCTCTTTTATGCTAGGATTTAGATTTCTGCCTTCACAGGAATGACATTCAGTTTCTCATTTGTCATTCCGCACTTGTTGCGGAATCCATGTCTATTGACCAATCCAAAGCTAAATCATTCCAGTCAGGATTTTTTTCTTCAATTAAATTTATTTTCCATTGTCGTTTCCATTTCTTCAATTTTTTCTCTCTTGCTATTGCCTCATCCACAAATTGAAATATTTCAAAATATACGAGTTTTGTCAAATTATACTTTTTAGAAAACCCTTCAACTAATTTATACTTATGTTCAAATATTCTTCTTTCTAAATTGTTAGAAATACCAATGTATAATGTTCCGTTCTTTTTGTTAGAAAGAATATACACATAATATTGATGAATTGTTTTGTACATATGTTTACTTGTGGATTCCTGCCTTCGCAGGAATGACATCTAGTTTCTCATTTGTCATTCCGCATTTATTGCGGAATCCATTTTCAGCTTATTATTTTTTGTTTTCACTTCCAGACTGAAATTTAGATTCCTGCCTTCGCAGGAATGACATTTAGTTTCTTATTTGTCATTCCGCACTTGTTGCGGAATCTACTTTCTGATTTTATTTTTTATTTCCACTCCATATTCGTAAACACCAAATCCGTTTCCTTAATCAACTCAGGTTTTTGTGCTAAATCATCAAAAGTAATGACTGTGCCATCACTTTTATAAATGTATGTATAGGTTTTCAAACTATCATATAAGTTGGTAATTTCTTTTCGAATTTTACGCTTATACAATGAAAATCCAAACGTGTTTTCCAATCGCATCAAGAGCTTATTCAAAAATACAGATGGAATGTTTTTGTGATACATATGCTCATTCAAAAAACTATAATGAAACGAAACATACAACGTAGGATAGTTTACTTTTTCCAACGCTTTTCCAATAGTTGGTAAAATTTTAAATTCGGCACCTTCCACGTCCATTTTGATAAAATCTACCTGCTGTATAGCTTCTTGTTCTAAAAAATCAGCTAAGGAAATTGTTTCCAATTCCAACGAATTTTCTGTATCACGTTTGCGTTCCAAAATACTACTCGATGAAGCTCCATAGGTTTCACGAGCAGACAAACGAACCGTTTCTTTGTGAGCAGAAATGGCAGTTTTGTACGTTTTTATTTTTTCAGCTACAGCTGGATTCAATTCTACATTTGTATTCAACTCACTAAAACACACAGGATCAGGATCAAGCGCATGTACTTCTTTGGCAGTTTTTGCAGCATATAAGGTTAATACGCCACTCCACGAACCAATATCTAACACAACTGAATTTTCATTGACGAATTTGTCAAAAATAGCAAATGTATGCGGTTCCCAATCAACGGAATTGATATAGCTCCAATAATGTTTGTTTTGTCCAGGATCAATCTGAAACGTATGATTTTTAAGCTGAATTTGCATCTAAAATGTATCTAAATCTGAATAGGTAAATATAAAATCTTTTAAATCGATTTCTGGATCAAAATCCAAATAACCAACCAACCACGATTCTTTTGGTTCGGTAATGGTTTGTAATTGTGTCGCCATTGTTGAAGTGGCATCTACTTGAAAAAGAAACTCTGTAATTCCTAAGAAAAATGCTTTTCGCTTCAGTTTTTTGATGGCTTTTTGTAACGCTTCCGCAGATGGAGCATAGAACATTCCAACATGAATAATGGCTTGAATCTTCAGCCAAAACACACAACCTTCAATTTCAATACAGTAATGACTTGTGAAACTATTTTTATAATCGATAAACTTTTCATCAAACTTCAATCGGAACTTTTCTTTGTGCTCAGAAGTCAGTTTGTCAATCGCTTCTTGCGAAACTTCTTGGTTGAAAAACACATTGTATATATTTGTCCAACGCAATTTATTCAACACTTTTCCAATCGGAAGTGTATTGACTTTGATGTGAAATCTTTGCAAATGTTTGTGTTCTTTCCAACCTAATTTTTTAGTGCTTCGATACGTATTTGCACTGTGAAAAGCATATACATATTTCATGTCGTGCTCTTTCATAATTTCATATGCAAATGTTGCCAATGCATTATGCAATCCTTTTCGTTGATGACTTGGCAATGTATACGAATCGCACGCATGTGCAACAAATATTTCACGATCGTTGTTCTTGAATTTTTGTGGAACGGCGCCATAAAACGCCACAGGAATTTCATCACAATAGGCAATGCTGCAAATGTAATTGACACCTACATACGAAGTATTATATTTATTCTGTAAATACTTAAGTGTGACTTTCTTTTTGAAGACTTTCCAAAACAATTCTTTAATTGCAGGAAAATCATTATTGTCCACACGTTTGAGACGATAAATTTCTTTGTATAGCATATATTTTCTAAAAGTAAGAACCTTTTAACAAACATGCCAATTGTTGCTCCATAGAAATGTACGGATTCATGACAAAACGAGGTTGAGATGCTTCGTTTTTAACATCTTCTTTTGTATTGTAATCAACCAATAATAAGCGTTTAAAACCTATTGCTAAGCAATAATCTACCAATTCCTGATTGTAATAGCCAAATGGAAATGCAAACTCTGTAATTGGTTGTTGGCAAATTTTTTCAAGGGTTTCTTTACTGTGTAAAATTTCTTTTTTAGCTTCTTCTAGCGGAATATCAACCAAACTTGCGTGTGTTTCGCTATGAGCGCCAATGGTAAATAACGGATTGTCTGCAATTTCTTTGATTTGTTTGGCATTCATCAACATCCAATAATCTTCGTGTTTTAGTGGTGGTAAGGCTTCCCAGTCTTCTTTGAAAATTTCATAGATCATTTTTAAAACATCGTATGGTAGTGCTTTGGCAACATTTTTCATGGAAATTCCATTCCAAATAAATTCATTTCGATCATTTTTTTGATACAAATTTCGTTCTAAAATGACTTCTTCTTTATCTGTATGATACGAAACTAAATCAAGAAAATCTGCCCATAAATACGGTGCTTTTTCATGAATGGTTGTAATGTAAAAACATGCAGGAACGTTGTATTTTTCTAAAATTGGAACAGCATATTTGTAATTATTCAAATAGCCATCGTCAAATGTTAAGGCAATATTGAGTGTGCCTTTTTTGAATTTCTTCTGATAGAAATCATCCAAAGAAATCACATTATAATGTGTGGTAATGTACTTGATGAATTCTTCAAAGAAAGCTTTTGAGATAAATCGGCTATTGTATTTGGTTTCGCCAACTTCATCAATTCCATGATACACCAAAATGCGTTCGCCATAGCGATCTTTCAACAACAATTTCCCAAATCCAAGTTTGAACAGAACCGTTTTGTAGAGTAATCCTAATCGATATTTAATACGCATCCAAAGCATACTTCTTCTTTATTTGTTAATGATGTCATATTGAGCGCAGTCGAGATCCATTTTTGTTATTTTTTATCCTGAATTTGATATAACTTCCAACCTTCAGGATGCGTTTCTAGTATTTTTAAACTATAATTCTGATCAATGAATTCCCAGTTTTGCATCGGTGTTTTATCTTTCCATTGTACTTCATAACGCGCTGGATCAAACAAAATTAAATCGTTTACTTGAAAGTTTTCGTAACGTTCTAAAAACATATTTTTATACTCAAAATTCAAACCGCGACCTTGCATTGCCAAATCTACATCAAAACTATATAAGGTGTTGCCTTCATAGGTTTTTATCATTGTTGCCAGTTCTTTTTCAACAATCGTACGTTCATATATGCGTTTGAAAGTCATGGTAAAAAATACCAATTGCAACACCACACAAGCTATTCCGATTGGAATATAGAAACGTTTGATGCGTTTGAGTTGCATCAATTTTACAAAAGAAGGAAACAAGAAAATTAAAATTAACGGAAATACCAATCCTAGAATACGTGGATTTTGAAACGGAATTCCAGCCAAAAATAAAATATACAAACCACTACACGTAAGAAGTATTTTTTGATGAAAGCTAAAAAGCGATTTGTAATTTTTAAGTGCAATTACACTCAGAACACTTCCCAAAAAGATAAATCCTGGATGAAAAAACACATACAATGTATAGATCAAGTTGGGAAAGGTGTAACTCGTAGTACCATCTCCTGTGGTGAAACTCATTTTGAAATAATTTCCAACTGACCAAACTTTCAAAAAAGGATTCGATGTTGCTTCAAACAATGCGCCCCATTGAAAAGTAAGAAACGGAATTGATACGAGCATACTTACGATACTTGCAATGATAAACTGTGTGAATTTTTTGCGTTTCCAAATCAAATATAACGCATAGGTTATTATCGGAAAAGTGATGAATAATGAAGCATAGCGTGTCATCAATGCACACGTTGCAAATATGAAAATAGGAGCGAGGCTTGTATTTTTTTGATACGATTTAAAAAAGAAATAAAATGACAATACGACAAAAACCAGCGCTAGTGCGTCCGACATGACAAGTATGCCCATCTTTAACAAAAACGGACAAAAAGTGGCAAAAAGTAGTACATAAAAAAATCGAAATGGTGCTTTTGGATACAACAGTCGAATTGCTTTCAAAATATACAGACATGCTACAGAAAAACTCAAGCAACTAATCAGTTGTAACGCAAGCGCAGTTCCAAAAATAAAACCGACAATGCTACCTAATGTCGGGTATAAAACTGGCCAAAAATAATTTCCAGGATGTACACCATTTGAAAAATATGCTTGAATTGCATTTGTATAGCGCAAATATTCATAAGAATCTTGTCCATATAAACCGTCAAAACCAACAAGTCTCAATATGAATACAAAGAGAAGTGGTATGGAAAAAACCGTCAAGTTCTTGTAAAAAAAGGGCGTTAATTTAGAAGGTTTCAATATAGTTTTGTTTTGCGTATCTAAATATAGTTGTTAAATTGTCGTTCGTAAAAAAATAGGATTCTTTTTTACATTTTTTACCAAATTAAGCGATAAATCCATGATCAATTCTAAGAAAATAATTATTGTACTTCCTGCCTATAATGCTTCGGAAACGTTGCAAAAAACGTACAACGAAATTCCGTTCGATATTGTAGATGAAGTGGTTTTGGTAGACGATAATAGTACAGATGAAACCTTAGCAGTTGCTAAATCATTAGGGATTAAATATGTGATAAAGCATGATAAAAATAAAGGATATGGTGCGAATCAAAAAAGCTGTTATCAAAAAGCATTATCGTTAGATGGCGATATTGTAGTAATGTTGCATCCTGATTATCAATACACGCCCAAATTGATACATTCTATGGCATATTTGATTGCAAATGATGTGTATCCTGTTGTGATGGGATCAAGAATTTTGGGCAAAGGTGCGTTGCGCGGCGGCATGCCTATGTATAAGTACATTGCGAATCGTTTTTTGACATTATTTCAAAATATTGTAATTGGTCAAAAGTTATCCGAATACCATACAGGTTTCAGAGCTTTTTCTGCGGAAGTATTAAATTCGTTGCATTTGGAACACAATTCAGATGATTTTATTTTTGATAATCAAATGATTTGTCAAATTTTCAATAAAGGTTTTGAAATTGCCGAAATTACTTGTCCCACAACCTATTCAAGCGAAAGTTCATCAATCAATTTTCAACGAAGCGTAACGTATGGTTTGGGTGTTTTGAAGGTATCAATTCAGTATTATTTGCATAAAAAGAAACTAAAGTCATTTCAAATATTTAAATAGTCAGTATATTTATAACTAAAATTGCCCGTTTTGAAAAAGCATAAAATCTTATTATACAATCCAATAGCCGTGTTTTTTGACATGCCACTTGCTTTGCTTGCCATTGGTTCTGTGTTAGACCCTGAAAAATACGAAGTCATTATTGTAGATGGTCGAATTGATGAAAAACCGTTGGAAACTATTGAAAAACACATTGATGAAGCTTTGTGTTTTGGAACAACGGTGTTAACGGGAAGACCTATAAAAGATGCGCTAAACGTAACGCAGGCTGTAAAAAAGATGCGTCAAGATATTCCTATAATTTGGGGCGGATGGCATACTTCATTATTTCCAAAACAAACCTTGAAAGACGAAATTTGTATTGATGTGACGGCACAAGGACAAGGAGAAGATACATTTAAAGAATTGGTGGAAGCGTATGCTACTACTGGAGATGTTTCTGCTGTAAAAGGAATTTGTTACAGAAATGAAGAAGGCGAAATAATTAAAAATCCGCCACGTGTCATTGTTGCCATGGATACCTTTGCAGACATTAATTATGAGTTGATTGATGTAGAAAAATACTTTGAAAAGAAAGGAAGAAGACAACTTGATTATATTTCATCGACAGGTTGCTATTTTAGATGTACTTTTTGTGCAGATCCTTTTGTATATAATAGAAAATGGACGGCAATTTCGCCAGAAATTATGGTAAATAAACTGGCGGAACTTCATGAAAAATATCAGTTTACCGATTTGAATTTGCAAGACGAAACCTATTTCACGTATCGAGATCGTGTGATTGAAATTTCTGAACGCATGATTGAAAAAGGACTAAATATTACGTGGGCAGCTACGATGCGTGCCGATCAAGGTTCTAGAATGTCCGTGGAAGATTTTAAAATTTGTGCAAAATCAGGATTGCGTCGTTTGTTAATTGGAGTCGAATCTGGTTCGCAAGAAATGATGAATTGGCTCAAAAAAGATATCAAAGTTGAGCAAGTGTACATGTGTGCCGAACGTTGTAAAGATTTAGGGATTGCTGTACAGTTTCCGTTTATTGTTGGTTTCCCAGAAGAAACGGACAAAAGTATTGAAGAAACGGTAAAAGTTGCGCTCGATTTGAATAGCATGCATCCAAATTTTCACACACCAATTTTTTACTTTAAACCCTATCCAGGAACGACCATTACAGATAATGTAGTGAAAGAAGGTTATAAATTGCCTGAAACCGTTCATGAATGGTCAGATTTTGACTTTGTAGGTTCGTCAGGACCTTGGGTGAGTAAAGAAAAGTACGATTTCTTTGAAAAATTTAAATTCTACCTAAAATTCGCCTATTCGAATCAAAAGTGGATATACAAACCATTACAACTGATTGCAAGATGGCGTTGCAAGCGAAAATATTTTAAAGCGCCAGTTGAAAAGAAAATTGTAGATACCTTCTTTAAGAAACAACAGTTAGCGTAATTCGGATACGCTTTGCTTTTGGATTGCTTTGCTTTTGGATTGCTTTGCTTTTGGGTCGCTTTGCTTTTGGAACGCTTCGCTTTTGGATTGCTTTGCTTTTGGGTTGCTTCGCTCTTGGAACGCTTTGCTTTTGGCTCGTTTTACTTTTGGGTTGCTTTGCTTTTGGAATGCTTTGCTTTTGGAACGCTTTGCTTTTGGGTTGCTTTGCTAGTTAGATAGACTTTTGTCATTCCTGCGCAGGCAGGAATCCACAGATAAATCATTTTATTTCAAAACTATTCCAATACTTTGCGCAATGCTTCTGAAAGTTGTTCCGCAGTCAATTTAGCTCCAGATTCATTAAAATGAAAATCATCATAAAAAGATTCTGTAGTTTTTGGCAATTGTAAATCGATACAAGCAATATTTTGTTGTTTGCAAATTTCTTTTAAACGTTCATTAAATACTTCCATACCTTCGTAAAGTGCTGGTGTACTGTAAAATGCTTCGTTATTCTCAAATCCGCTTGTAATCATTAATTCCTCATATTTTGGTTCTAAATCTGGTCGCCACATAGTTGCTTGCGTCACAAAAACGAGTCTAATATTTTTAGCTTTTGCTTGTTCAATAAGATCAAGAATATTTTTCTCATAGTGAGCTAAACCAGCTTCTAAATTTGGCAATTCGGATACAATTTTTGACTTCTTTTTTAACGCTCTGATATCTAAAGATGTTTGCGTTAAGTAATCTTTATGTTTAAAATAAAACGTAATATTTTGTTTGGCCCTTGATGCTAACTGATATAAAGTCAGTCGTTTGTAAAATGGCAGATGATCATTTGGAACATGCTGAAAAGCAAAGCGTTTCAAGTTGTTTTCAGGAAGATGCAAATAGCGATCTGGAGAAATTAGATATCCAACAAAATCATTCACACCTAACATCACTACTACCGTTTTTGCATCACTCAATTGCGGTTTGTCAAGCGTATACTTAAACTGTAATGCATGATGACTGCTATTGTTTCCAGGTCTTCCAAAATTTCCAACCCAATAGGAATCGCCCAATTCCTTTTCCAGCAATGCTGGCCAGGTTTTTTCTTGTGTCAGCGCAAAACATGCCGTCGTACTTCCACCAAAGACAACAATTTTATGATTGGCATCTTCGTAATTAGAAATAGAACGCGCGCCCAATTCGTCAAAAGAAACTTCTGAATCTTGTTGAATTCCTGTGATTTCATCTGGATTGATTTTCCAAGTAAATCCTGAGTTTGGTGTATTTACATAGTAATTGGTTGGCACCACTTCAAGTAGTGACAATATAATTTCAGCAATAATCAATAGGATGATTGTAAAAATGCTGTAATATTTTAATTTTTTAACGAAGCTTTTACGTGCCATTGGTTACTTTTTTATAAATCGATACCAAGAAAAAGGAGACTCTTTTTTACCTAAAATCTTGTGAATAATATTTCGTTTGTATGTGTATAAGATGTCAAAATCTGCGACTAATTTTTTATCATGATGTACATAATTTTTAGTCATTTCAGGAACTCCAATTGATTCATAATATTCCTGTGTCCGTTGTTTGGCTGCAGGAATTTCATCTGTTGCATAAAAAGGACTGTCAATAATATGAATTTCGCCATTTGGTGTTAAAAAAGAGGTTAAAAGTGTCATTAACTCTTTAAAATCTTTAAAATATTGAATCGCGCCATTGAGTGTAATGATGTCAAATTTGGCTTCAAACATATCGGAAACGTTGAAAATATCAGCATACACAAAATGAAGATTTTTAGTTTTAAAAATACGCGCGGCTTGTTCCAATTCATCACGATTTACATCTAAACCAATAACTTCGTTTTTAGAAGAAACTTCTGCAATTTTATTAGAAAACCAGCCATTTCCACAACCGATTGTCAACATATGTAACGTTTCAGTTTTTTTACTTATATAGGATAAAAAACGTTCGGTAGATTTGATACGATATGGCCATTCATCACGTTCCAAATAAGGTAATTTTCGAACTTCTGGATCTGTTAAAATTCGTTGTTCTTTTTCGCGCACAGCGAGATAATACTGAGAAAAACCAGCATCTTCGGGCGTTAAATAATATACATTTTGTTGTTGGGTAATGCGGCTAAAATCTAATCTCATTTGTAAATTTTCATTCCAGTTTGAGCTAGAATTGATTTTGTTTTTAGTTTTACAGATGCCAGCAAGCTACGATTTTTTCCTTTAAGTTTTTCCTTATTATAATTTACTTCATTCACAATATGACGCACTGCAAAATCATAAAATTTGCGAGAATATGTACGTTTAAAATCAATTTCACGATCTGTTGACGTATTCCATGCTGGTTGTACCGTAATTTTGTCTTCAATTTCATTGTACAAAGATGTTCCCTTAATTGGATACGCAACAGTAATGGTAAAATGTGTCGGATTTGCCGCTTTTAGATATTGAATGGTTTCGCTGATGTCTTGTTCGTCTTCGCCAGGATAACCCACCATGATAAATGTTCCCGTTTCCATGCCAAGTTCATTGGTTTTTTGAATGGCAGTTTTAACGACATCTACATCTACACGACGATCCATAGCGTCAATTATTTTTTGTGAACCACTTTCGGCGCCAATCCAAATGCGATAACAACCTGCTTCCTTTAGTAATTGCAAAATATGATCGTTCAAGCGTTCAGCGCGTGTAATGCATTCAAACGGAATTATCGCATCTTGCTTTATAACTTCTTCATGAAAAAGTTCAATCCATTTGTGACTTACACTAAATACATCGTCTACAAACCAAATACTATCAGGATTGTAGGTTTCCTTCAACATTTTTAACTCTTCGGCAACCATATTTGGCGGACGTCTTCTATAACTTTGTCCATAAACAGCCGTACTACACCATTTGCATGTATACGGGCAACCGCGCTGCGTACTTACCGTCATAGAACTTTGGCCGTGATGTGTTTTCCATGTTTCCAAGTATTTCTCTACAGGAATTGCAGCTCTGTTTGGCAACGGCAATTCTTTGAGACTTTTCATGCGCATTCGCGGTGGCGTTTTAACCACTTCATCATTTTCCAGATATGCAATTCCATGGATTTCGGTAAAATCATCTTTGTTTACAATTGCTTTGTAGAGTTCTAAGGTAGTTTGTTCGCCTTCGCCAATAATTAAAAAATCGGCACCAATATTGAGGTAATTTTCTAGATTATAAGTAATATCGGGTCCGCCCAAAATTATCTTTGGAAAACCATAAAGCGCGTCATTTTTTAAAATTTCAATCAGTTTGACAACATTAATTTTTGTCATCAAATTGGTGTAAATAGCAACCGCTTTTGGTTGTTTTTCTTCAATAAATCGCAACTGCGCTTCTTTGGAATAAAATGTAGCATCGTACACATGATTTTCTACTTTATGTTCATTCAAATAGGCAGAAATATACAACAAACCCAACGGCGCATATGGACGCATGATGCTTTGTTCTTTCACATCTTCAAAAAGGTAATAAGTATGTGTGAGAATGATGCTCATTGGTTGTTACTGGTTTCAGGTTATTTTAGTATTCCAACTTCTATCTACATATGTGATAAACTTGTTGATTTGTTTACCTAAAATTATGTATGATTCCAACATAGGATTCAGTTCATTTTTTTTATTATGAATTTCTGCTATGCAATGTAAATGATTTATGGTTTCGTCACAAGAAGCCTGTGCATAAACCAAGAATTTAATAAAATCAGCTTTATATCTATTTCTGCCATAACCTTCCACAATATTTGCTGTGATTGATTTAGAAGACCTTCTTACTTGACTGCCTTGTTCATATAATTCATATTTAGGCAATGACAATGAAATTTCATGAACTTGTAAGCTTAAATTGAAAGCTTTTTTATAAATATCTAAGTCTTGATAACTTTTTTTCTCCATAATAATTTACATCTCAAATATACTAACCAAAGAGGACAAACTAATAACCAAAAACAAGAAAATAGCTTATTTAGAATACAAAAGTTTTACGATTTATAAGTTTTGCAAAAAAAAATACAACTTAACCAGAAACCAGAAACCAGAAACCAGAAACCAGAAACCAGAAACCAGAAACCAGAAACCAGAAACCAACACTACCCTTTCTTTTCTAAAATAATTAAAAAATGATCAGCGTACTTCGCTAAGGAAGAAGCTGTCAAAATTGAATCGAATCCTTTGAAAATAGGCAACATCGGAAATTTAGCTAGAAACGATTGTTCTAAATAAGATGGCGGAATCGTCACACCAATCGGTTTTACTTTAGTAGTGATAAAAAAATCAGTTGCTAAAGCAGCAATATCTTTCGGATTGTAATACCAAGTTTCTACACCAACGCCATCAACATTGGCAACTACACTTTCGGTTGTATTTCGTCTGGTAGCTTTTGTTTTATCGCCTTTTAAGGTGAAATACAAACGTTCCCATAAACAATTTTTTGGCATTAATACAATGGCTAATTTTCCGTTTGGTTGTAATAAATCAGCGGCGGTTTGAAAAAATGTTTTCAATTGCGCTTGTGATAAACAATTGATACCACCAAAGTCTGAAAAAATAAAATCGAACTTTTTAGCAAATGTATCTTTTGTAATGGTTGTAATATCTTGAACTTTAAACTGTAAATTTTTCGAATGTGGTTTTGCTTTTGCAACTTCAATCATTCCCGAAGAAATATCGGTAGCAATTACATCGTGATTTAGTTTTGCAAATTCAATTGCATCAGCGCCTGTGCCACAATTTAATTCTAAAATAGATAGGTTTTTACCTTGTTTTATGATCGAATTTATATGCCTAAAGACAAGTTTTCGTTGTGCTTTTCCAATATTTGAATACGTGAAAATATCATCGTATTGTGGTGCAGCTATATCAAAATCACTATGCATGGGTATTCTCCATATTTTTTAATTGCAACTTATCTACAAACGCGGAAGGAATATAATATCCTAACAAAATCATGGAGCGTAACTCTGATTTTGAAATTGAAAACGGATTTTTAAAGAATTTTTTAAAGTTCTGGACTGCTTGACTTTTCCGAAATTCTTTGTGAACGTAGCGTTGTAGTTTTCTGTAAAATTGTGTGTTGTACGTACCTTTAAACATCATTGCCAAATCGTCGGAATCTGTCCAATTTGCTTTTAATTGTAAGTCATCTTTGACTTTATCGTAAAATTTAGTTCCTGGAAGCGGATACGAAACAGAAACTCCAATATTATCAGGAACCAACTCTTTAATCATGTCAATTGTTTTTTGAATGTCTTCTTTCGTTTCTTCCAAATAACCAAACTGAATAAAAAACGCTACACGCACATTTTTTTGTTTCAATAAGCGTGTCGCTTCATAAATTTGTTCCACTTTCGTTTCTTTATCCATGGCATCCAAAATGGCTTGCGAACCACTTTCAGCACCAACCCAAACTTCTTCCAATCCACTTTCAGCTAAAGCTTCTATGGTATCTTCTTTTAATAACAAATCAACGCGACTTTGTATGTAATAGGAAATGGAAAGTTGTGCAGATTTGAGTTCTTTGTTAAAATTCTGAACCCAATTTGGCTTTAAGCCAAAAATATCATCACACATCCAAAAACGATTCACATTATATGTGTCACTCAAATATTTAATGTGTTTTGTAATGTATTCGGGCGAATGCGAGTTGTAGCGATTTCCATAAATTGGCTTTGCGCACCAATTACATTTAAACGGACAACCACGCGTTGTTGCCATATTTAGGGTAAATTCATTGCCACCATTTTCCCAAATTTTTCGATAGGGTTCAATGTCAATTAAATCCCAAGCTGGCATTGGCAATTCGTCCAAATTACGCAATACAGGATGTTTTGGATTCTTGACAAATTCGCCATCTTTTTCAAAAACCAATCCTTTTATTTTTGAAGTATCTTCATTGTTGGATAAAGCATCTACCAATTCTTTTAAAGAGATTTCGCCTTCTCCTTGAATGACAAAATCAGCGCCAGCAGCCAAATATTTTTCATAATGATCTGTAGAATCTGAGCTACAAATAATGACATGACAATCTAGATTTTTGGCAATTTTAATCATTTCAAAAGCGGCTTCACGCATCGTCGTCAAGCACATTTTTGTCAAGTAATTAAAGCCATCATCGTAAATTACAAATGTATTTGGCTTTTTTTCTTCCAAATAAGGTTGAATAGTTTTTGGATCATCCAAAAGATTGGCGTCAAATACACCAACAGTATATCCGTTTTCACGCAAATAAGAAGCGGCATACAATGTTCCTAAAGGCGGATAAGGTGTTTGATTTTTCCATTGTTTGGCATCAAACTTATAATAATACGAGTGTGAAAAAACAACATCAAGCATGCTTTTCGGGATATTTCAAATTGTACTGTTTTATAACTTCATCGTAACGCTCGTTCAGTCGTGTAATTACCTTGTTTTGATAGTTTTGCGGATGATGTTTAGATACATGTCTTGTTGATTTCATGGCAATATTAAAATCTTCTTGCGCTAAGTGTTTAAATTTACTTCGCCACTTTTTGATTGTAAGTTTTTGTAGATATTGATCTATTTTTAATCCAAAAGCACCATTACATATGTTTTGAATCAGCTTAGAGAAACCACTTTTTTCAGTGTCTCTAATCGTACTCATTTTAGGAGCTGGTTTGTTTGGAAAATATGGAGTAGCCCATTGATTATTAACCAAGAAATCTTTAAATGTATCTTTTCCATACAATGGAATGAGTGTAGCAATCTCAGTGGCAGTAAACAAGTTTTGTTCTGAAATTTCTAGTTGATCTGTGCTGATAAAATAGTTGACACAAAAGTATTTTTTAGAGTTTAGTAAAAATATCTTTTTGTACAAAACGAGTAAGGTTCTAGCGATCCACAAACGATTTGGTTTTGTAATGATGAAAAAGTCAAAATCGCCCTCATCATCGTAAAAACCTTTTGACAAAGCACCAGATAAACAAACCGCTTTTACGTATGGGAATTTGGCAATTTTTCTAGAAACTTTTACCGCTTTGGGCATAATGTTTCTTGCCATTTCGTTTCCTTTCAACCTGCGTTCTATACGATCAGGATTATTTACATCAATATAAAAACCATCAAAATTATAAATGACACCTTTTTCCAATAGCAAATCAATTTCACTATCAATCTCCTTTTGATTCGTGTTATCCGAAAATTGAAAAATTTCAGTTCGGGTCAACGGATATTTAAAGAGGGAAAAATATAATATGGTTTTTAAGGCACTCACAATTTATTGTTTTCATTCCAAATGTAATTAAAATAATAGTTTCCTAACTACGTGTATCCAATAAAAAAAGGAAGTATTTCTATTTATTTTCTTTCTGAATAAGTGTTAATTTTTGTCAAAAATAGGCGCAATTTTACAAGGTTTATTACTTTTATAACAATCAATCAATCAAAAAACGACTAATGAAACTTTCCCTATGCACAATTATAGGCTTTTTTTGCTGTTTTTTTCTCGGATTTGCTCAAGAAACGACAAAATCTATCCCCAAACGAATATACACAACGAATACATTTACAGGCGAAGCACCCAAAATTGATGGAGTGTTAGATGACGCGAGTTGGAATGCAGTTGACTGGGCTACAGATTTTATTGAGAATAGACCAGACGAAAATACACCACCAACAGAACAAACGAAGTTTAAAATTATGTACGATGCGAAATTTTTATATGTAGCAGTTCGTGCCATTGATGCAAATCCTGATCAAATTGTAAAACGCTTGTCTCGTAGAGATGGTTTTGATGGCGATTGGGTTGAAATTAATATCGATAGTTACCATGATTTACGGACAGGATTTTCATTCACGGTAACCGCAGCTGGTGTAAAAGGAGACGAATTTATTTCAAATAATGGGAACAATTGGGACGGAAGCTGGAACCCAATTTGGTATACCAAAACAGCTATTGATAGTGAAGGTTGGACAGCGGAAATGAAAATTCCTTTGAGTCAATTACGCTTTGGAAAAAGCGAAGAACAAATTTGGGGCTTGCAAGTACAACGTCGTTTTTTTAGAAAAGAAGAACGCTCCACTTGGCAACGAATTCCATTAGATGCACCAGGTTGGGTAAGTGAATTTGGCGAATTGCACGGTTTGAAAAATATAAAACCACAAAAACAAGTTGAAATTCAGCCGTATGTAGTCACCCAATTAGATACGTATCCTGAGGAAGCTGGCAATCCGTTTCGTGACGGAAATGATTTTACATTGAATGGTGGATTGGATGGAAAAATTGGCGTGACCAACGATTTGACATTAGATTTTACTATTAATCCCGATTTTGGACAAGTAGAAGCAGATCCGGCAGCAATTGCATTGGATGGTTTTCAGATTTTCTTCCGAGAACAACGACCATTTTTTGTGGAAAATAAAAATATATTTGACTATCAATTTGCCAACGACCAAGACAATGTATTCTACTCACGACGCATTGGACGTAATCCGCAAGGCTTTCCAAATACAGCTTCACAAGAATTTGTAAATCAACCTCAAAATTCTACCATTTTAGGTGCTGCAAAATTTAGTGGAAAGACGAAAAACGGATGGTCTATTGGTGTGCTCGAAAGTGTTACAGGAAGAGAATTTGCCGAAATAGACAACAATGGAACACGCAGGCGAGAATTGGTAGAACCATTGACCAATTATTTTGTAGGACGCTTGCAAAAAGATTTTAACGAACGAAATACGTTCATTGGTGGAATTTTTACAGCGACCAATCGTCGATTGGAACCAAATTTAGATTTCCTGCACAGAGCTGCATATACAGGCGGATTAGATTTTACGCACAATTGGAAAGACCGAACGTATTATTTACAAGGAAACGTTGTGGCAAGTCATGTGCAAGGAAGCAAAGAAGCCATTGCGAGTACGCAAAACTCATTGACACATTTATTTCAACGTATTGATGCAGGTCACGTGAATGTTGATCCAAATAGAACCTCTTTAACAGGAACAGGAGGAAAGCTCGAATTTGGAAAAGCAGGTAGCGGAACGTGGCGTTATGACGCAGGACTTATATGGCGTTCGCCAGAATTAGAACTCAATGATATTGGATTTTTACGTCAGGCAGATTTAATTCGTCAGTATGCAAATATTAGATATCAAACTACAAAATCTTTTGGGAATTTTAGAGGTATTTCTGCGCGATTTTCACAATATACAACTTATGATTTTGAAGGAAACTTTAATCGAATTCAATACGAATTTAACACCAATTTTCGATTTTTAAATAACTGGTTTATTGATATCGGCGGCGCACACAAACCACGAATTTACATCAATACATTTTTGCGTGGTGGACCACGTTGGCGATTTTCACAAGAAAACTTTGGCTATGCATTTTTTGGCACTGACGAACGTAAAAAACTCCGAACCAGTTGGGGAATGGTGTATTCGAAAGCTAAACAAGACAATTTTACGTTCATTGAAGTAAGTGGCGATGTTACTTATCAACCAACGGATGCCATGCGAATTTCAATCAGTCCGCAGTACAATTACAATCCGAATAAAACACAATATGTAACACAAGCCGATACTAACGGAACTACACGTTATATTTTGGGAGATATTGACAATCAGACATTAAGTGCGGCAATTCGTTTCAATTATACGATCAATCCAAACTTGTCGATTCAATATTATGGACAGCCGTTTGTGTCAATTGGCCGTTATAAAGATTTTAAATACGTAACGAATTCCATTGCGGATGATTTAAATGATCGTTTTTATCAATATCAACCCAATGAAATTAGCTTTGATGCGGCTTCTGATTCCTACGCAATTGATGAAGATGCTGATGGAAATATAGATTATTCCATAGGAAATCCTGATTTTGCTTTTGTGCAGTTTCGATCTAATTTGGTGTTGCGTTGGGAATACATTCCTGGATCAGAATTATTCTTAGTATGGTCGCAAGGAACGACAGGTTTTGGAAACACGCGTGATCATTTATTGCGCAGTTTGGACAATCAAATTTTGGGACAACAACCTGAAAATATCTTTTTAATGAAGTTTACGTATCGATTTGTACTTTGATGAGTATTTTTTGTCATTCCTGCAAAGGCAGGAATCCACTATGTTCATAACTTACGCTTGTAAATAAATGATTTATTATTGAATTTTAATATTTAATTGGAAGAAGGTGCGATTAGGTAATTTTTTTATATTAATTTCGACTCGCATTTTGACAAAAAGATGCCATTACACATTAAACATTATTAAAAAATAGTATGAAAAAATTAGTATTACTTACCGTATTGAGTATTTTTTTAATCTCGTGTTCGTCAGATGACGATGCCGCAGCAGAAATTACGCTTACAGGAACTTGGAGAATGACTTCATTTGAAGTTGAAAACTCATATGACTTCAATGGCGATGGAACAGCAAGTAGAGATCTTATTTCTGAAACCAATTGCTACCAAAACGAAACTATTTTGATCAACGCAAACGGAACAGCTACTGCAACATCAACATCATATTTAGACGTAACAGCAGAGTTGGTTGTTGGGACAACAGATGAATTTACATATACATTAGACTGTGTAAATGAAACAGATATTTTTCTTCTAAATTGGTCGTCAAATGGAAGTTCTGTAACTTTTCAAGATGAATATGGAGACATAGTTAATGCTACATTTGATCTAAACAATCAGTTTTCATTTGTAATTCCACAAGGATTCGAAATCTTTTCTGACGGATTTAGTGTAGTAACTGAAGAAAATGTTAGAGTTGTATATACAAGACAATAAGCTATAATATTACCTGAAAGTTTATAAAAAAGCACTAGAAGTTTTAACTTTTAGTGCTTTTTTTAGTATATCTCTTTAAGGAGATTTATGGGTTGTAATTATATAGAGGTCAATTCTACAACTTTCTCTTCCAAAGCAATTAGAACGCTAAGCATATGATGTTTTATGTTATCATTTATAAAACGGATACATTGGATGCCATATTTTTCAAGCTGATTTTGTCGTTTCTGTAAAGGTTAAGTAATTCGTTGACACT
>NZ_LBMG01000109.1 GCF_001005315.1 Kordia jejudonensis | reverse complement strand
CAACTGTTGGAAAACGTTTGGTTGGTTACATTGAAGTAAACGAATCGTACACAAAAGAGGGACTAAAAAGTTACTTAGAAGCACGTTTGCCAGCACACATGATTCCATCAATCTTCATAGAAATGGACACCATGCCACTCACGCCAAGTGGAAAAATAGATAGAAAAGCATTGCCTGACACAGATATTTCAGGTGTATTGGAAGAAAACTACAAAGCGCCACGTAACGAACTCGAAACAAGTTTAGTAACACTTTGGCAAAACTTGCTCAACATTCCAAAAATTGGAATTGATGACAATTTCTTTGAATTAGGAGGCGATTCTATCATCACAATTCAATTGGTCAGCAGAGCAAAAAGAGCAGGATTTGCATTCGCTCCCAAAGATGTATTTGAACGACAAACCATTCGGAAACTATCAGACTATCTTCAAACAAAAACCAAACAACACACAATCAGTGAGCAAGGAATGTTAGAAGGCGAATTTGAAATGCTCCCAATTCAACGATTATTCTTCGAAGACGAATATCCAGAAATGAAGCATTACAATCAATCACTATTATTAAGCGTAGAAAAAACAGTTTCAAAAGAAAATATCGCCACAATTGTACAAGCACTTGTAGAACGTCATGATACATTCCGATTGGCATTTGAAAAAATAAATGATGCTTGGACACAACGATACACACAAAAAATAACGCCTTTACATCATAAAAATCTTGTAGATACACCGCAAAAAGAACTCGCTGGTAACATCACGGAAATCTGTAAATACTATCAAGACAGTTTTACACTAGAAACTGCGGACGTTGTAAAATTTGTCTACATGGAAACGCCAGTCGCAACGCAACAAAACAGACTTTTCATTGTAGCACATCACTTAACTATAGATGGTGTTTCTTGGCGAATCATCTTAGACGACATCAATGAAAGTTTACAACAAATCACGGCAGGAAAACCGATTCAACTTGGGAAAAAAGGCAGTTCGTATCGTCAATTTAGTAATGCATTAGCAAGCTACGCGAACAGCAATCGTATGGCAACTCAAAAATACTATTGGGAAACCATCGCCAACAATTTCACAGCACTTCCTGTAGATCATGAACATGAAGTTTCCACACTAAACGATTTGGAAAATTTCAGAATATCGTTACACAAAACGGCAACACAAGCATTGCTAAAAGAAGTACACACGACTTACACAACCGAAATGAACGATATTCTACTGAGTGCTTTGGTACAAAGTGTAACAACGCAATTTTCAGTAGATACCATTACAATTGGCGTAGAAGGTCATGGACGCGAAGACATATTTGAAGAAATAGACATCAGTAATACGGTCGGATGGTTTACAAATGTATATCCGCTAGTACTAAAAGCTTCCAATGAAAACACAATACCAGACCTTATAAAATCGACAAAAGAGCAACTTCGGGAAGTACCAGAAAAAGGAATTGGCTACGGAATATTGCGCTACATGAGTACGGATACAGCTTTGCAAGAAAAACTTGCCAACAGTACTTGGGATATTGAATTTAATTATTTGGGACAATTAGACAATACACTGAGCGAAAATACATGGTTGAGCGCGGCTAATGAATCTCCTGGAGAAAACTTACACAAAAATACACCACACAAAACACGTTTAAATGTAAATAGCTTTATCGCAGATGGCGAATTGCAACTATCATTTGAATACTCAAAAAAATCGTACAATGCGGAAACCATTAAAGCAATTGGAACTGCATATATCAATGTTTTAGAAGCAATCATAGCGCACTGTGTCGCAGAAACAGCTATCGTTAAAACACCTTCCGATTACGAATTGCACGGAAAAATAAACTACAAAGAATTAGATACATTTTTTGAAACTGCTGGAAAAAAGGCGGATCAAATCACTTCGGTGTACGAACTCAGTCCCATGCAAGAAGGAATGCTATTTCACGGACTCTATGACGATGATTCTATTTCATACACAAATCAAATCATCATGGGATTCCCAGAAAATTTGAACATCGAAATCTTTGAAAAAGCCTGTAACCATGTTCTCAAAAACTACAGTATTCTACGAAGCGGATTCTACTATCAAAACCTTAGTACTCCAATTCAGGCGGTATACAATTCGGTTGCAATGCCGATAACTATCGTCGATTTTACACAATTTTCAAATACGGAAATCACACAAAAAGTCAACACATTCATAGCAGAAGATCAAAAAAGGAAATTCAACTTCAATGCGCCACCTTTAATGCGAATCACACTCGTGCAGTTACCAAACGGAAACTATACAATGATTTGGACATATCATCACATCATTCTCGATGGTTGGTCTATGCCAATTCTTATGAACGATCTGCTAGAAACCTACGAAAACTTACAGCAAGGAAACAGTCCAACAGCTAAAAAAGAAGATACATACCAAGATTACATTCAATACATTCGCGCAAAAGACACCAAAGAAGAAGAAGCGTATTGGACAAACTATTTGGCGCCCATAGAAGCAGGAATACTGTTGCCATTCATCAATACGAAAGAAGAACGAAACAAAGGAATTGGCGATTTCAAAAGCGATTATCTCTCGTTTGATGCTTCATTTACAACGCAACTAAAAGACTACTGCAAAGCCAATCATATCACAGCAAATACACTTATTCAAGGTGCGTGGGCATACCTATTAGCACAATATGCCGCAAAAGAATCTGTCGTATATGGCGTCACGGTTTCTGGTCGTCCTTCTGACTTTGAAAACACTGAAAAACGCATCGGATTATACATCAATACCATTCCGTTACAAGCCACGGTAGCTGATAAAATGCTGATAAACAACTTTCTAACAGATATCCAAAAAGGACATACGGAATCACGAGAATATCAATACAGCGCATTAAGCGATGTAAAAAAATGGAGTGGCGTACAAGATGAATTTTTCGATACGCTATTTGTATTTGAAAACTATCCTGTGGACGAATCGGGCAATCAAGAGCAAAGCCTAGAAACGACTTCCATGGATGTGAATGAAAAGACAAACTATCCTATCACAATTGAATCTGTATTGACAAATACGCTCAATTTCAAAATAGATTATAACGCTTCTATATTGGCAACAAAAGATGTAGAACGTATCAAAAATCACTTGCAAACGCTACTGAAAAGCTTCTTACATGGCGCGGAATACATTGGCGATTTAGAATATCTGACGACTGATGAACATACGGAATTATTGGACTTGTTCAATACCACTTCCGTAGAATATACGCAGACAGCTACCATCAGGAGCTTATTCGAAGCACAAGTTGCTAAAACGCCAAATGCAACGGCAATCGTGTTCAAAGATGAAAAACTAACCTATCAAGAACTTGATGAACAATCGAATCAATTTGCACACTACTTACGTGAAAAAGGAGTTACAGATGAAACGTTTGTACCAATTTGTGTAGAACGTT
>NZ_LBMG01000108.1 GCF_001005315.1 Kordia jejudonensis | reverse complement strand
ACCCAAAAGCAAAGCGACCCAAAAGCGAAGCGCTCCTAACTACTTCCTTTCACAATTCCAAAATCCGTCCACTTTTTGTTTTCGTCTTTGGTAGTTTTACGAATAGCTAAGTTCTTATTGATTGATTCTTGGTTTTTGTAACCACGTGGATGATCTAAATGTATACAAACGGCACTGTATCGAATTTGCTTACTTTTTAATCCGTAGTTGAATAAACGTTCGCCCAATTCACGATCTTGTCCACCATATTGCATGCGTTCGTCAAATCCGTTGATAGCAACAATATCTTTTTTCCAACCAGAAGCATTGTGTCCGTTCCAGCTTGCATTTGTTGGTGTAATTGCATTTAAAAAACGTGATTTTAAGCCGGCAGATGTTAGTTTATTGTTCTTGAAGGAAGTCTTTAAACCGTTCTGCTTCAACCACTTTACATCAAAACAATTGCCTTCGTAGATATCTTCTTTTGTGATCAGCTCTGAAATGTTCATCGGCAACATAAAGTATCCTCCCGAAAGGAAAAAACCTTCTTCACGATGCTTTACATGATGTTCTACAAAATCGGCTCTTGGAATACAATCGCCATCCGACATTATGATGTACGGCGTGCTACATTTTACGATGGCTTTGTTGAGAATTTGCGATTTCTGAAAGCCATTGTCTTCATGCCAAACGTGTACAATTGGATAAAAGACTTCTTTGCTGATTTCCTCAATCAAATCAATAGTTTCTTGCTTTGATCCGTCATCCGCAATTACAATTTCAAACAACCGATAGGTTTGATTGTTGTAACCGTGTAAAACTTTTGCCAACCACTCAGGAGAGTTGTACGTACTTATAATTATGGAAGTGTCTATTGTTGTCATACAGACTGTAAAGATAAAGTTTTTAATGAAAAAATTATATGTACTTTTGTGCTTTAAATTTGTTATGCCAACATTATCAGTCATTATTCCAACCTATAACGAAGCGTTGTATTTAAAAGATGCGTTGTATTCGGTACAATTTGCGGACGAAATTATTGTGATTGATTCGCTGAGTACTGACGAAACTGTTGCCATCGCGGAAGCACATGGTTGTAAAGTGATTTCGAGAAAGTTTGATAATTTTTCGAATCAAAAAAATCATGCCTTACAGTTTGCTACGTGCGATTGGGTTTTGTTTTTGGATGGTGATGAACGCATTACGTATCAGCTTCAAAAAGAGATTATTGCCGCGATGAATTCTGGAAAACATACGGCATATAAATTGAATTTCCCACATTTTTACATGAACCGTTTTTTGTATTTTCATACTAATGATGTCACACGTTTGGTGGAACGTGAAAAGTGTCATTTTGAAGGAAATGTACATGAAAAATTGATTGTTGACGGAACGGTTGGAAAGCTCAAAAACAAAGTATTACATTATACGTATAAAGGCTTGCTACATTATATTAGTAAGAAAGATAGTTACGCTTGGTTTCAAGCTGAACGCATGCTAGAGAAAGGAAAAAAAGCCACGTATTTTCATTTGGCATTTAAACCTTTGTATCGCTTTTTTCATGAATATGTTGTAAAACGTGGTTTTATGGATGGCGTGCCAGGTTTGGCAGTTGCTGGAATTAACGCTTATGGTGTTTTTTCTAGGTATGTAAAACTGATTTTACTTCAAAAAGGAATTCGATAAGTCGCGTTGAAAGAAGATTTTACCGCTATTCGTCTACGAAACCCCTTTCATTTATCTAAAATTTTCAATTCGAGAACAATTTCATTGTAGTTTTGACACAGTGTATTTGAAAAAATACATCACCCCTTTTTATTTACTACCAAAAGAGTTCTTCCCTAGGAACTCTTTTGCCTATAAAATTGGCTTTTTTGTAAGCGTTATTTTTGTGGCAAATACAAAATCATCTTGTCAAATTCAACAGCATCTACATGTCCCATTTTGTTTTCGTCCTTGGTTATTAAATGCAAATGAATGTTAGAATCATGATGAGTAAATACACCTTTGTGATCGGTTGAAAAGAAACCAATAATTTCTACTTCTTCATTTTTGAGTTTGTAATTAACTTGTCCTTGATGCGCTTCTTTTGGCGAACTTACTTTAGAACCTTTCGGTAGATTTTGTATGTGAATCGTTGCAGTTTTCACGCTTCCGATAAGCTTACATACAAACGGACGCTTGAAGCCTTTCGTGTTTTCATCTATAAACTTCTCTACATCCTGAATCGTTTTTATCGTTGTTGGCAATTCTACAGAAGTCCATTCAGTAACATTTGCATAAACGAAAAAAGGTGCTTCAACGTCAAAATTCTTTTCCACAGTCATTGTAGAATCAGAAGTAACTCTTGACACATAACTTTTCCCGTCATTGATCAGAATTTCTCCTGTTAAGTAACTTTCAGGACCAATTCCGTACAGTCCTTTTTTAGTTGAAATAGTGTCTAAATTGACCTTTCCTTGTAGTTCACCTTTCCACATTACATTTTTCATTGCACTAACTATTTTTACATCTTCATAAGCTGTCACGTTCGTTTTTTGAGTTTTGGAATCGCAACTGATGATAAAAATGATGAAAAAAATTCCTAAGATGTTTTTGAATGTCTGCATGATTTGATTCTTAAACTAATTATAAGATTTATTTAGATTTTATACGATAATTAACAATTTACTAAAAGAAAAATGATTTTCCATAGGCAAGTTTTCGTTTGAATTTTGACAACGAATCTTCTCCTTTGATGTCAATTCGCTGAACTTGATAGTTGTCTTTAAATGGAAATCTGTTGACGCTGTTTCCAATACGTAAACCGTATGCAACCTGATGTTTTACCAATTGATTGAAAAAAGCATCTTGTGCAGGATTTTTTCGTGGATATTTCCCGTATGGATACGCCAATACATTACTCACATTCAAACGATTGGAGATGATAAAGTTTTTACATTTGTCAAAATCTTCGTCAATTTCTTCTGGCGATAATTCAGGATATTTTTTATGTGCAAACGAATGCAAACCTAGTTCAATTGTAGCTTCATCCATGCTTTTCAACTGTGTAATAGACATAATTTTTTCCTTGCCTGTATTCCATTCATCAACACCATCGACATATTGAAAAGGAATAAAGAAACATGCTTTTAAACCATATTTTTGCAACAATGGATATGCCAATTCTAGTTGATTTACATATACATCATCAAATGTAATGATCACTGTTTTTTTAGGATAATTTACATCGGTTTTTAATGCCTGCAATTCTGAAAAATGCAAACTAACGTAACCGTTCTCTTTTAAATAACGGAATTGAGCTTCTAAATTTTCAGTTGAAATTGTTAATCCTTTGCTATCAGCAGCATTTTTTGAAACACCATGATACATTAAAATGGGCAACTTTGGCATACGTTTTAAGATTGAATCATTAAAAATTCAAAAATAACAATCTTTATACTCATGTAGACTTTTTACCGTAAAAAAGTAAGCTATTATAAAAAGCAAAAGCGAACCGAAGTCAGTCATGGTCGGAAGAAATTCCGACCTA
>NZ_LBMG01000107.1 GCF_001005315.1 Kordia jejudonensis | reverse complement strand
TGGCGACTATATATTAGTTTTACCCAAATCGCTATTTTCCCAAAAGTTTTGGTAAATAATCCAAAGCAATAGGATCACGGTCTTTAAAATATTTAGTAGCTCTTTCAGGTATCCAAACTTCATCAATAAATTTTATAAAAATTGGAAGCAATTCGTTTTTATATTGCCTTGCATCCACAACTAAACCGCTTGGAAAATGGTGTGGGTATTTTTTAAAATCGTTTGCTAAATCTGGATGGTGTTTCCTTAAATAATTAGCAAATGTTTTTCCTACACTTCCATCAGGACGCATTTCTTTTCCGTTAAAGGCTTTATTAGGTATTGTGTATCCTATTTGCTCAAATCGACCATATAATCTAACAAACAATTCACTTATGACAGAAAAATATCCTTTATCGGTATTACTCCAATTATCATTAAACCTTACTACAAAATTTGGTGTTTCTAGTCTATTGATTCCAAACCCGCCTGTTTTTCGTATGGCTGGAATAACTTCTTTAGTTACCCATTTTCTGAATTTCTTTGCGGATGGTTTTTTGCTTTTAAAAATTAAAGCGTATAGTCCGCTTTCAGAGATAATTGTTTTGTTTGGGTTTCCAGAAGTTCCATCATTTATAATGATAGTATTCTTTTCGTCATCGTCTAAAGTAGAAACTGCTTGACTTGGATTCCCTATTCCTAACAAATCACAAACTTCTTTAGCAACAAACCAAGCTTCTCCTTCAATATCGATTGTTGTTAAGTTTCCAAAAGTTTCTTCGTTGTCGTTGTATTTAAATATCTGTAATTGCATAGATTAAATTTTGAGCAGTAATATAAAACTTAACGATGATATTTACCTACAAAAATGAAAGATTTTTCTAAAAATAATAAGTAATCAATAAGAGTAAAAATAACTCATAAAATATTTCTTTAAAATGCTATATTTGTATAATCCAAAACTAATAGCAATGCAGGACAACATCAATTCTATTATAAGCGCAATAAAAATCGTTCAAAAGGAAAACCCTCAAAGCGAAGCAATTCCACTCTTAGAAGATGCGTTAAAACAATCTATGAAGTTGTATGTATTAAATATGGCTTCCATGAGTTCGGTAGTAGACATGGAAGAAATAAAAGAGAATTTCAAAAACGGTTTAGAATTGTTGGAGATATTCAATAAGAAGTAGTTATTTTTTCTTCTTCGATGACTTTTTTATTTTGTCGTCAACCTCTTTTTTATCAACGTTAGAAAGTCTTTGCATCATTTCATCAAAGCTCATATCTACCTGTATAGGTTTTTCGTATTTAAGCTTCTTTTTTGACATTGTTACTTTTTATTACAAAATCTGAAATTGAAAATGAAGTTGCTATCAAATCTTTTAGAGAAACTATTGAAAGTAAAAATATAGTTAAAAGAATTGAATCTGTTATATTTTTTACTTCTGACCACATACAATTTAATTCTAAAAACATCTTTTCTCCTACAGACATTAAAACAACACAAAGTAAAGCATAAAATAAAAACATAATGTTATCTTTTATTTCATTGTGAAGTTTAGGTAAATGATTCAATCTTTGTTCAATTTGTTGCGGATCGTTTTTATACTTTTCCTTAATCAAGTCGCTCATTTTATCAAACATTGAAGTTATGTAAGTATAAAGAGTTAATGCGAACCCTATAAAAACGCCTAAAAAAGTAAACAAAAATTCTGTTTTGATGAAATAATCAAATGATACGTAATCATAATTAACTATTAAATAGCTAATTATAAAAAAAACAACTATATATATTATTAATCTAGTTATTCGCATCTTTGTTTAAGTCATTTATATCTTCAAAAGTTTCTTCTAAACTTTCTTTGGTTTCTTGTTCAATATTAGGGATATTTTTTTAAAAGGTATCTTAAATTTCTTTAAAATTTTAGGCACACCATCAACCAAGCCGTTTACTATAAAATCGCCAGCTCCACTGGATAGCCTTTGAATATGATCTTTAAAAGTTTCATAACCAAATTTCAGACCTTGCACCTTATTTTCAAGTATTATTTTAAACTTTTCGTAATTCGTTTCTTCTTGTACCTCTTTGGTTATTTTGTCTACAGATTTTTTTCCTCCAAAAAAATTAGGTGGCGCATAAGTCATAGTTACCTTTTCAATCACATCCATTTCTTCCAACTTCGCCCAAAAATCTCTTTTGTCTGTTATCTCTATTAAGCTACAGCCAACACTGTGATTACCCATACGTTCAATAAAAAATCTTTCTATTTTAGCTTTTACAGCGTCTAACTCTTGAAATACAGCAGTGTTTTTTTGCACTAATACTATCTGGTATTTAACATGGAAAATCAAATAAATAAACGGATAATCCACATCTGAAACTTTTTCAATTTTTTTATCCCCAGCAATTGGTTTTTGAAAAACATGTTTTCGCGCTAGTTGCAAAACATGAATGTCCCTACCTAAGCTTTTAATGTAGTAAATAATATGTTCATTACCCCAGTCAAAAAATTGAATTTTCCCTTTCTCTTTTATTTTATCAAAGGCTTCTATGTATGCTTCTTCTTTTGTTTTGAATTTCAACTGCCATTCTACTTGTCTTAAAAAAACTCTATATGCGTAATATTGATCAGCCATTAGTTAATTAGTTGATTGTATGTTAAACGTGAATTACACAAAGATAACATATTATCAAAACGCTCAACACATGTAATATTTTTTGTATTGTATCTGTATTCAAATTCATCCACATATGCGTCTAAATGCTTAGAACTAACATTGTGGTATATTCCAATAATTCCACGCTTTAACAACGACCAAAAGCCTTCAATCGTATTAGTGTGACACTTTCCAACAACGTATTCGCCCTTTCCATGCTTTACAAATTCGTGATCGTAAATACTAGATAAACCGTTATAAGCTTTCCATTCGTCAGTCATAATTTTAGCGTCTAAACTAACGTTTTTAGTAATGATAGGCATAACAGTTGCTTTTGTTGTATTTCTAACTCTCATAGCTGTTAAACGTCCGTTTCTCTCTACTAAACCAAATACAGGCGTTTTGTCTTTTGTACTTCTACCTTGTGCATTAGAAACTTTCTTATTTGCATGACGATTTTTATTTTTTCCACCAACGTAAGTTTCGTCTAATTCTACAATATTAGTTAGTGGAGTGTTAAAAGACTTTGTGCGAACTGCAAAACGTATTCTTTGAAGTAAGAACCAAGCTGATTTTTGCGTGATTCCTAAATCTCTATGTAATTGCAAAGACGAAATTCCTTTCTTATGTGATGTAATTAACCAAATTGCCGCGAACCACTTTTGTAATGGTATTGCGCTATTCTCAAATATAGTTCCTTTAGTAATTGAAAAAGGTTTACGACACTTAGCACACTTATAACCGCTTTTCATAGTGTAAATCTTTTCGTCATTCTCACAATGAGGACAAACAATACCGTTTGACCAACGCATTTTTGCTAAATACTCTTTACACACTTTTTCGTCTGAAAAGTGCATCATTACTTCGATTAAATTTGTAAAGGTTTTTTGCTTAGATTTACACATAGTTGATTGATTTACAGTGTAAATATACGAAATTTATTTGGGTAAAACAAGTATATAATCGCC
>NZ_LBMG01000106.1 GCF_001005315.1 Kordia jejudonensis | reverse complement strand
AGCGAAGCGACCAAAAAGCGAAGCGACCAAATCTACTTCCTATAGTCCGCTTTAAAAGAAAGTGGCGATTTTTCAATCGCTTTGGTAAAGAAACGTGTAAAATAGGCAGGATCGTTAAAACCTAAATCGAAGGCAATTTCTTTGACAGATTGTTCCGAATATAACAATTGCCGTTTGGCTTCTAAGATGATTCTATTTTTAATGAAATCGCTTGGTGTCGTTGTGCCTAATTTTTGAAAATGTTTGGAAATGGATTTTGGCGAAATTCCTAACCGATCAGCATATGCTGAAACCGAATGCATTTTTTTGAAATTTTGCTCCACCAACACACTAAAATCTTTATAAAGCTTGGTTTCGGTTTCTTCTTTCACCACAAAATCTGCTGTTTTTACACGAACTGAATGAATGATAAATTGCTTCAAATAGCTTTGCAACATATCATATTGACCTGAATTTTCATTGTGAAATTCTTCAATTAAATCTTCTAACAACAAACTCAATCGTGCTACATCTTTCGCTTTCGGAATTACAAATGGCGAATCGTATACATTATTAAACAACACACCATTGCATGAAATTTCTTTGTCATGGGTTTGAATACAATAAAAATCGCGCTTAAAAGATAGTTTATACGCTTCTTTGATTTTTTCTGAACTTACCGAAAATACTTGTCCTGGCGACAAAAAGAAAATGATATTTCCATCAAAACTATACGTTTCAAAATCGATATGATACGTACCTTTTCCTTCTTTAATCCAATAAATCGTATACGAATCTACTTGTTCGGGTTTGTTGACAACGCATGCTTTTTCAAACTGTACAACACTGAGTGAAAATGTATCTTGATAGCTATAGTTGGTAATGTCTTGAATTGCCATATAAGCTTGTTTCTTTTGTGTAATATAAAACTTTTTCTTTGGTCGTAAAAAGTGGTGTTTATTTACGTATGTATACTATAAAAACTAAACGTCAGTTCGAGTGAATTTGTGAAACAAATTTGTATCGAGAACTATCACAAAGTTCAAAATTCTATTCTTGATACATCCTGAAACAAGTTCAGGACACTTGAATTGACAAATTTGGAAATCTCGCTTTTATCATTCTCACGAGAACAGGAATCTCACTCACTAATGTGATTCTGAATCAATACCCAATCAAGTTGAGTACAAGGTTTAAAATGACGCACTATTTCTTTTATGCAGCTGAATTTGCGGCAAGAGTTTGGACAAGGTTTTTGCTACGATTTTGATTTTTTCAACCGAATACACAAAATTTTATACAATTCACTTGGGTTAATATTTAGCGTATTGGTATAAATTCGCAAAGGAGAACCATATTGTTTGTAATTTGATTTTGTAATTTCTCTTGCAAAATGATTTGTTTGAAGATTGATGACATCTTCAGGATTTTTCAAAATAGGAACAATCCACTGAAAACCATAGAGTGATTTTACAACATCAAAACGTTCTACTTCTTCCCAAGGAATTAGTGTATTTAAAGAAAGCATAGAATTATCTTCAATTCCTTCATTTGTAATACGAAATCCGTTTGCCGTTTTTAATAGAAGCTTATTTGCATACGGATATATAAGTTTTATGGAAAAATAAATAGGCAACAAGATCGAAGCTAGCATCAAATATTTTGTAACATCCGAATTGAAAAAATTGACACTATGTACTATTGTATAAATTATAAATACGTCAAACGCTATAAAAAGAAATATAGCTCCCGCAACTTTTGCTGTGTTGAATGCTATTTGTAGTTCACCATTTTTAGTTGGAATTCTACTTTTTTTCTGTCCCGCCATGTAATTTCCAATAAGAAGGATTTGTACAGCCGACATAATGACAAAGTAACATCCATTCATAACAGTGAAATTTGAATCTTCATACGGAAAAAAAAGACTACAGACGAAAAAGAGTATGAAGGCAACTACGAGTAACCAAACTTTTGGCTCTTGAAACCAATTCGGCGTAATTTCACATGATTTTTCAAAAGCAATTTCAGCAGCTTTATCTGCTTCAAAGTCATATTCTAACGCTTCAAAAATTGCTTTTACAGTATAACTTCTCGGTGTTACTTCTCCTGCTTCAATCCGCTGAATTGTGCGAATGCTCACATTACATTTTTCGATGAGTTCTTCTTGTGTAAGACCTTTTTCTTTTCGCAAGCTTGCGATTTTCTTTCCTAGTGTTGGTTGTTCCATGATAAAAGTATTTTTCATCAAAACTACTATCGATTTTTTTAAAAGTTAGTAAAATCTAACACGCCATTTGCCCGTCATTTGCTTGCTATCACTGGATTTATTGTTTTTTATTTCAAAAATACATCTCGACTGTGCTTGATGTGAAAATCATGATGAATCGTTTTATTCCTTCTTCGGTAACTGAATTTGCGGCATGGGTTCACTCAAGGTTTTTTCTACGATTTTGGTTCGCATGAGTTTCTTATCATTAAAATGTCTAGAAATATTTTGAATGGTTTCTGTGTAATTATCTGTTCCATCGTCTTTTTGATGGTAAAACACTTTGATAGAACGACAATTTTCATGTTCAAAAATAGTATTTAGCAACGTTCTATCGGACAAACCACAAGAATGTCCCATAATAATAACTTGAAATTTTTCGGAATCTACATACCGTAACACATCTTTATAATTAGAGTTTTGCACATATTGAAACGACTTAAAATAACGTAAATATTCATTGTCGTCCATATCTTCAATTAACTTGTAATCTTCGTCCATTTCATCTCCGAAGCCGAAGACAATGTTTTCGTTTAGTTTTCCGTGGATGTAATTTATTTCATTACTCTTTGCGCTATAAAATAATTCTAATGTTGGCGTATAATTGAAATTTACAATATAAAAAGTAGAGCCTTCTTTTTCAGGTTCTATGTAACTGACAGTTTTATTAATTTTATCTTCTGCATGGATATTTAATATGAAATTAGGATCTAATTTATATGTATCAACTATATTCTTCTGTAAATATCGCTCTAGTAATTGTTTTACTTGTTCAAATTCTTTGTGAAGCCTTAAAACTTGTTCTCTTTTTTCTTGTTTAGCGATTGAACTGAGTTTGGATATAACTTTAAGTTTTTTATAATACTCATTTTCAACATCTACCCAATTTGCAATAGATTGAACTTCATTTAATCTTTTAAAGAATTCATTTTTAAACTTAAATAAAACAACTTGTTTACCATAATCTTTTGATCTTCCTCTTTGCGAAAAAGTATATGTTTCTAATTGATATTCATGGCTACGTAAATTATTTTTTAAATAATTAAGAATATTTGCCTCAAAGCTTTTAAAGTTTTTAATTTCTCCTTCTTTAAAATGATCTTGAAACACAGGATTTAAATACACTACTTTTTTAACAATCTCATTATTTTGATTTTCTTGTAAATCACGCCAAAAAGCATCCATAAAGTGATTGTACGATGTTGGTAGTCCGTGTGCTAAATCGAATCCATTTCCAGCGATAATGAGTTTGTTCATGTTTAGATAATCTTTTTTTTAGTAACGTTCACTTTTTCTTGTTCTCGACTGCGCTCGAACTGACAATTCAAACCAAAAAAAGAGATCCAATTAACTTCTGTAAATTAAACAAAATATGTAAGAATTTTATCTTGAAACACTAAAATTTACACACTAATAGCGAAGCATATCCAACAATCTAACAGCAAAGATTCTGTGTTAACAACCAAGAAAA
>NZ_LBMG01000105.1 GCF_001005315.1 Kordia jejudonensis | reverse complement strand
TGGCTAGTGATACACCTATAGCCGATCCAACAGCATATCAAAATGTGGAGAATCCACAAGTGATCTACATCAGAGCTTCCAATGCTGCTGGATGTACCACTGATATTACCATGACCCTTCGTGTGCTTCCGGTTCCAACACCGAATACCATGCCAGAGCCATTGACAGACTGTGATGATGATACCGATGGAATTCTAGTGTTCGATCTTACGCTTTCAGAGGCAGAGATTGTAAACAATGAAAACAATGTAACGGTT
>NZ_LBMG01000104.1 GCF_001005315.1 Kordia jejudonensis | reverse complement strand
ACAATGTGACCGTAAGCTATCATACTACTGAAATCGATGCGATGGATAATACAAATCCGATTATAGATCCAACGATGCATACGGTAGACATGACCACAGCCAATACTAACGGACAGGTTATCATTTACGTACGTGTACAGAGTGATTTACAGATTGATAGCAACATGCTTCCATGTTATACCGTTGTGGAACTTCCTGTAATTGTACATCCATTACCAGTACTAAGCAGTATGACTTTTGAATATGTATTCTGTGAGTATGACAATGACAATGTGGGACAGTTTGATTGGGATGTGGTAACGGCTTCGCTGAATCTATTAGAAGCACCTCAGGATTTAGCTGACTTTACCGTGACTTATCATCCAACAGCGGCAGATGCTTTGGCAGGAACGGCAGCACTTGTCAACGGTTTTGAAAACACAACAGATCCACAAACGGTGTTTATCCGTGTGGAGAATACTGCAACGGAGTGTATCAACAGTAATAACATAGCAAGTCTAGAACTCAGTGTAGAACCAATTCCAACAGCAACAGCACCAATGAATCCATTTGAAACCTGTGCAAGTGATGAAACCGATCAAGAAACAGGTGTATTTGATCTGACTTCTTTGGATACAGACATTATTAACGGACAAACAGATATGGAAGTTGTCTACTATGAAACGGCGATGGATGCTGATATGGATACAAACGCCATTACAAATACAGATAGTTATGTAAATACATCAAATCCACAAGTACTATTTGTACGTGTAAGACAAACCATGACAGGTTGTTTATCCGATGTAATCTTAATCAATTTACAAGTAAATCCAATCCCTGTATTTACTTTGCCAGCAGATGATGTACTATGTGTAGATGCCATTACAGGACAAGCCCTTGACATCAGAACCATTGGTGTAGACTTTGGAGCAGGATATAGCTACCAATGGACAACACCAAGCGGCACCACTACCACAGCCACGGTAGAAGTTACTCAGGCAGGAACATACAGCGTGATTGTAACCGACAACAACAATACTACCAACTGTACCTATGATGATAGTGTGAGTTATACAGCTTCTTCAGCGCCAAGTGCCTTAGATATTGCTGTAAACACACCTGCTTTTTCAGACCTTCACAATGTCACAGCGACAGCCTCAGGCGGTTCGGGAAGTTATGAATATCAACTCGATGATGGACAGTGGCAAACAACAGGCATCTTTACAGACCTAGAGCCAGGACAGCATACCATTACCGTACGAGATACCAATGGTTGTGGAGAGATTATAAAAACATTTGGACTGATTGACTTTATGGAGTTCTTCACGCCAAATGGAGATGCTTTCAATCCAACATGGAATATCATCGGATTACAGAATCAGCCATCGGCGAAGATATTTATCTTTGATCGTTATGGAAAACTCTTAAAACAGATCAGTCCCGCAGGACCAGGTTGGGACGGAACCTTCAATGGGAACCTGATGCCATCAGCAGATTATTGGTTTAGAGTAGAATATGTAGATCCATTTGATGGAACACCAAAAGAGTTTATCAATCATTTTACATTGAAGAGATAATTCACTCGATAATCGAGTCTTTAAGTATATTAAAGTTTATCTTACTGTTTTACGTGAATTATGAATACATATCACAAAACTTATCCTGAGACAATTTACATAGAAAGAAAAAAACAAAGAAAAACCGAAGACAAAACGTCTTCGGTTTTTTAAATATACTTTTGCTAGTAATAAGTAGGGTTTTGTACAGTTTAATTGTTATGTATATGAAACCGAACCAAGTGCTTCCTCTAGAACACAAATACCAAACTCACGCATGACATGAAAAAACTACCAATTCTATTCTGTATTTTATCATTCATCACGCTACCTTTTGTTTCTGCTCAAATCATTGTAGATGGCACTACAAACACACTTGATGAACTTATTAATGATATTCTAATTGATAGTCCTTGTGCTAGTGCAAACAATGTAACCAGTCCAAATAATAGTGAAATGGGAGGAAATACATATCAGAGTTATGGGTATTTTAATAGAAATGGATCAAATTTCCCTTTTCAAGACGGAATCGTATTAAGTACAAGTAATATTAATGAAATTCCAGGCCCAAATGATGAAATATTGAGTTGGGGAAACTTAGGCTGGACAGGCGATGACGATATTGCTGAGTTATTACAAATACCTCCGAATGTTACATTTAATGCTACAGTCATAGAGTTTCAGTTTACTCCTACTACAAATCGATTAAGCTTTCGTTACCTTATGGCTTCAGAAGAATATACAGGTAATTTTCCTTGTCAATATGCTGATGCTTTCGCTTTTATTCTAAGTGGTCCTGGAATTAATTCTATTCAGAGTTACAACCATGATGCAAATCCTGGAACTCCTGATATAAATGTAAATTTAGGTGGTAAAAACATAGCTCTAATTCCTGGAACTAATATTCCAGTGAGTGTTACAAACATTCACAATGTAAATGGTTGCGCATCAGGAGCTTTAGGAGGTTTTGCATTACCTCAATTTTATGACACAGGATTAAGTGGTGCGGGCGATACCGATTTCAACGGTCAAACTATTGTCCTCACTGCGGAAGAAGTTGTAATTCCAAATCAAACATACACCATTAAACTTGTTATAGCGGAAAATGCTGATGAAAATTATGATTCTGCCGTATTCATTGAAGGAGGAAGTTTTAATATTGGTGGAGATTTAGGTCCAGACAGAACACTTGCACTACAAACTGCTGGATGTTTAGGAGAAACTATCGTGCTAGACCCGGGAGTTTCTAATCCTTCAGCCGTTTACAAATGGTTTAAAGATGGTGTAGAAATTTCGGGAGAAACAGGACCTACATTATCTGTTACTGATCCTGGTGTTTATAAAGTTGAAATAATGATCATTGGAGGTTGTAATTTTGATGATGAAATAATTGTCGAATTTGTTGATGATCCCGTTATCGCCGCAACACCAAATAATATAGTGCTATGCGATACTGATAATGATGGTTTTGGAGATTTTGATTTTACTGAGTTTGATGGAATGATTACTGGAACAATGGGACCTTTTAGTAATTTTACCGTAAGTTATCATACTTCTCAAGCTGACGCCGATGCAGATATTAATCCGATTATAAGTCCATACACTAACCAAACGGCATATGATGAAGAAACAATTTTTGTTCGTTTAGAAAATAGTTCTGTAAATGGTTGTTTTGTAACAACAAGTTTCACAATAGATGTGGCTGATCAGCCTATTGCGAATGCCATTGCAGATTATGAAGTATGCGATGATAATACTGATGGAGATCCTCAAAATGGTTTTACTTTGTTTGATTTGTCTACACTAAACATTCAAGTACTTGGAACGCAAGATCCTTCTCTATACAATATTACCTATCATGCAAATCAAAATGATGCAGATAATAGTCTTGCCGCATTGCCCAATTTGTACACAAATACTATTGCTGGAGGGAATCCTGTTGTGGTTCGTATGGAAAGTATTGAAAATCCAAGTTGTTATGATACCGTGACGTTTAATACAATAGTTAGACTATTACCATTAAGTAATGTCATCGACGATCAATTGATTTGTGATGATAACA
>NZ_LBMG01000103.1 GCF_001005315.1 Kordia jejudonensis | reverse complement strand
GGATAACTAATTATTATGGATAGTTTTTGGAATAGTATCGATAGTGATCAATTTCAAGAGATTGCTTATGCGTATGCTAGGTTTCTCAAACCAGAGTGGAATTGGAAGGCAACAAAAGGTACAAATTATAATTCTCAAAATGATAAATTAATACCTAAAACTAATACCAAAGATTTAATAAAAAAAAACGCTTGGTATGAAGCAAAATACGCTAAAGACAGTAGTCACGAAATACCATTAGGGAAAGTAGCAGCAACAGTACTTATAGGATTTAATAATGTTGATGTTGAATCAATTCTTATTGTTACTAATGCAAAATTTGCAACAAAAACAATTTTTGAGATTCAAAAAATATTGAATAATAGGATCATTTTCGTATTGGGAGACGAATTGAAATCTTGGGTTTTAGATGAAAAACAGAGAAGGTTAGTTCAAAAATATGGTTTAATTACGGATAAAAATACGCCGTTAACATCCAATATTTCCTTACTGAATGATGTTTTTATCACAAAACCCAATATAATTTATAATGCTATTTCTACTTCTACAGAAACTCTTATCATTGGAGAAGAGTATATTTTACAATGTGTAATAAGCATACCTTTATCTACAAAACAGTCGAGTTTTACATTTAAAATAATTAATACTTCCGAATATATTTCTATAAATAGAAAAGATGATATTACTATTTCCCAACTAGGCATTGGCCTAATTTCAATACCATTTACACCAATAAAAGAGGGAAGTTTTTCGGGATCTTTATTGTCTTTATTTGAAAATGAGCATGGTGTATCATTGCCTATTGAAAAAAGTATTGCTACTCGTTATAATAAAAATATCTTACTAGAAATAAGGAGTCAGATAGACTGTGAATTCAATTTACTCCAAGGATATAATAACTTTATTGAAAACAGTGGTACTTTCTTATTTGCGATAAGAGGCTTGTCGGGAAGTGGAAAATCGTGGGTTATCGAAAATTTTATTCATTCCAAAAAGGGAAAGTTAGATACTATATATTTGAAATTTGTTAACAATGAGTTGGCAAATAGCAAATTACTTATCGAATTATTAGTTTTCTTAGTATTTGGAAGTTCCTTTGCTAATTCTAAATTTGATGATGAGGACATTAATAACATAGAATTAATTAATAATTATAACAAGCATCATACAACATACTTAAGATATTTAATTGATAGAGATGATATACTACAATATGTAGATTCACTACTTAACACCAATGTAAATCTTATACCATATTCTAATATTAATGATCATAGACTTTTGGTTTTAGATGATTTACAATTTCTAAATATTAAATCTGCTAAACTACTTTATAAAATATTAAAAAGCTTAACTAAAAGTAATCATACTACCTTTATAATAACTGCGCAGAGAGAATCAAATTTATCGTATGAAGAATTGGAAAATTTTATCATTAAGTTTTCTTATGTGAATGTTCAAAAGATAAAAATAGAAATCGATGACGTAAAGCATCTCTTAGAGTGTTATGATATTGAAAATTTACCTAAGAGAATTTTAGATAAATTAATTGACAATATTTTTATACTTAAAAAGTTCATTTCAATAGTAAAAAACGAGAAGGAAACTGATACTTTGAAGTTGCTTTCAAAAAAAGAGGTAAAGGCTCTTTTAGCAAATAATGATGCTTTTTACAAAGAAACCTATGATCTACTCAATAAGGAAGAAAAAAAAATAACAGATATCATTTATTTTTTTAATATTGGAATAAAACCCAAATATCTACTTAAAAAATTTAGAGAAAAATCTTTAGACAAGCTCATTCAGAAGAAAGTGATTAAATATGATTACTTAAGAGAATCTTACACTCCTTTTCATGATATCTATTTAGAAAAATTTATCTCTTTGATTAAGAAAAATTCAAAGCATCTTTATGAATATGCAGCATATCAAAAAAAGAAAAATAAGACTTTAGATTATTTAAGTATTATTCCAAACTTTCCTACGAAATTCATTCAAAATAAAGATTTTTTCATTAAACAAATCGGTAAATACCATAAAAAACAAAACTTTTTCAATGTACATTACATATTAAAAAGGTATTTTTCATTAAATCCTGATGCAAATAATATAGGAACGGATTATGAAGCTGGTCTTCTCTTCTTTTATTATGGCTATGCTAGCTTTAATGTGGGAGCTAATGACGGTAGAGAGCTTTATTTAAAAACATATTCATTGTTAAAAGATAGTCGAAATCCTCAAGAAAATAGTCTTGCCATGATGGCGCTTTCAGAAATTGCAAACTGTGATTACTGGAATTTAAATATAAAAAGCATAGAAGAAAAATATAAAATAATATACTCAAACTTTATATCAAAAGTTACTAAGAATGAGTTTGATATGAAAGCTTTTTCTACAATTACTATTCGATACTATGCCACACGATTTTTCATGGATGATTATCATAGAGCCGAACATATTTTTAATGAATATAATACTATTATTAAAAAAATAAAGAATATAAAAGCAAGTTCATTAAGCCTTACGAAAGCTATTAACTGTTTTGAAATATCTCCCTCAGAATCCTATGAATCTCTAAAAGAGATTACTAAAAAATTGTCTCGTAAAACACCTGCGAAAACAAAACTTATATTTAAGTCATATTTGGGGAAAATGGGATTTTTACTAGGTTACACAGGAATAGATTTACTAGAAAATGCAATAAAGGAAGGACAAGAAAATAATTTGACATACAATACTAAAATGGTAAAACTAAAGTTGGGGCTATGTTATGGGGTTCAGAAAAAATATAATAAATTAAAAAAAATCTTGGACGAAGTAATAGATGTAAGAGACTATCCGATATTCCCTCAGGGAATATTTTACAATTTAAAAGCATTACTATCTTTAGCCGATGGCGATTATAAAAGTGCATTAGCTAGTTTGGAAAAACAAAAAAAATGCTTTGAAAGTCTAGGTCCTAGTTACCAAAAAAAGAACCTCCACAACAGAAAATATATTTCAACACGTCCTAAAGAAATTGAAGTAGACTTTATTTTTGATGATACTAAACAATCATTTTGTCTAGAATCTAGATTTTAAAGTAATGTCTTTATTGGTATAATATTAGCACTCATATCTAGAATATAGTCTTCATGCCTTCTAACATCATTAAAAACTAAAAAATTATTCGTCAACTGATCAAAATGTGTGCAAATCCACAGTATTTTTTTTGTTGATTTAAGTATGGAATGCGGTAAAACATCATGCAATATTATTGAAGGATCTTGCAAATCAGTTACTTTTAACATAAAATGAGTATTTTTAATCTGAAGCTTGTCTAAGAATTCAGATAAATCATATAGAATACTACAATCCACAATGTGATACCCATTAAAATCTCTGAAATACTTGTTGGAAATTATTTCATCACATAAGTCATCACAAATGAAGTCTCCATAAGTTGCCCAATATTTAGTAATCTCTTTTCTGGGTTTATTTTGAATTTTTTTTCGAAAAAGACTATGAAAATGATAACCTTTAGATGCTGGTAAGCAACATAAATCATGTCCGTTAAATTTAATCCTTGTGGAAAACTCCATGCCACTCATTTGATGTATATAATATTCATCATAATAGCCAACCTGTTTCACTATATCAACAGGATACATCGCAAAACCAGCAGATAAAGATTGTCTTTCCATTGGTTTCGTATAGTTTTGTAAAATTCCTTTATACATACCATAAGTATCCCAATACTCATGAAAAATATGTCCCGTAGACTGAATTCTATTGGTTTGAGGATACACTAGCAGTCCTTGCACAGCACCATAATTTTTATTTTTTTCCATAAAATTATATATGCCTTTTAAATCCTTTTCAGTAGTTAGAATATCTGAATCCATTTTAAATACATACTTTGTTTTAACTTCTTTTAGAAGTATATTCATGGCAACTGGATAGCGTAAAATCTTATCCGACTTAATAATCTTTACATCTCCCTTACGCTCAGCATAATCTTCAATAATTAGAATAGTCTGCACATTTAACATTCCATTAATTAATAATAATTGTTTGCATCTTATTTTTTCTAAGCTATTTAATAAGTTTATGATGAATGGCTTTGAGTTGTTTAATATAATTGCAATTGAGAGTTCCATAATAATTAGTTATCC
>NZ_LBMG01000102.1 GCF_001005315.1 Kordia jejudonensis | reverse complement strand
ATTGATCGTCGATAACGTTGGCAGTTGGGGTTGTAAAAATAAGTATGTTTGCTTGACCTTCTAATGGACATTCTCCATTGTTTTGATCAATAGTTACTTCATACAAACCAGCATCAGCTAGCGTTACATTTGTCAGATTTAATTGAAAAGAAGTTTCCGCTAAAGGATTTCCTTCAAATGTCCACGAATAGGTTGCGCCAGGAATATCATCTGCTGTTAGTGTATAATCTTGTGTTGTACATAATGACAAATCTGTTGAAGAGACACCATTACGGATAATATCGATTGGAGTAGCAAATAACGATTGAATGAACGGAGGAAGTCCAATTCGAGACAAATTTGTGTTTGAATTTGTAATATCTAATAAGATTCCATTTTCATTGTATACTAGCGCAGGACCAGCAGCTTCAGGATTTTCAATGATACCTAAAAACTGTCCAGAACCAGCAACATTTCCAAAATCTAATAAGGCTCTGTATATTCTACCATCAATACCAACCTGAATTGCACCCGCAGAAAAAACAGGAGAATCATTTACTGTAAATTGCGAACCAGGAATATCTGTTGCTAATAAATCGTATTGTAGCAATAAACTGTTTCCTGTCCCACTATCGCCAAGTCCTACAGTTGCATATAATTTTGTTGCTTCAGGAGAAAATTCTACTCCATACGGAGAATCTCCATTATATAATTCCAATTCATTGGTTACAATACCTGTAGCATTATCGAAATCATATAGCATTACTTTCCCAGGGCCATTTCCACCTTCAACATTTGTGAGTCCTAAGTGTGCAGCAGCTAATTTATCTCCAAGCGGAGATGCTTTTAAGTATCCTAAGGCATTTCTTCTATATCCAGAAATAGGAATAGATGTTGGCGTAGTACTAATTATAGGTGTAGTGTTTACTCCAAGCGCGTCAACACGAAAGGAGTAGAAATTGTTTATAAAATGAGTGATTACCCAAAAAGAATCACAATCGGCACTTTTTACAGCAGATATTTTTTCTGAACATTTAAAACGTGTTTGTTGCGCGTCAGAAGTGTCATATGTAATTAAGGGTATGTTTTTTTGTGAATTATCAACAAAACCAATACCATTCGTCATATCTACAACGGTATAGTTTAATCCATTATTTACACCACCATCATTGTGATGTGGTTCATCAACCGTAAAAATATAATAGATGTTTGGATCTTGTGGTTTTGGAACAATAATCGCGGAAGAAGTACTAGAACTATCTCCATTGAGTCCAGTACCATTGGTCATGATTAAGTGATTTCTGTTCCAAACCGTAATTCCATCTGTATAAAATAATAATTGCCCATCAGCATTTGAAATTGAAGCACAACCTTCAAGAGTATCAAGACTTCCATCGGTAACCGCAGCAACAGTTCCTGTATTTGGATCAAATTGAAGTCCTGCATTTTGACCAAAATACCAATTGGCTGCTTCACCTTGTGCAAAAATCAATGTGGGTACTACTAAAAAAACGAATAGTAAAAGTTTTCTCATTTTGTTATGTTATTTTCTATGCATGTAAAATGCCCAATACCTACTAATAACTCGTTTTCAACGCTATTATTTTATGGTATTGAGTATTAATCTTTGTAGAGTAGTGTACATTTTGAAATAACAGTTTTTGTAAAAAGGGCTCATTTTCTTAAATAGGGAAATTTATTAAGCGCTTTACTGAGAGGTACTTCATAGCAATTGTCAATACTCATCAAGCGCCAAAGATACTAAATTAAGAACCAAAAAAAGAGCGAATTTCTTCGCTCTTTCTATAAAATCTATTTGTTTGCTGTGCGCGTTGTTATAAATCTCGTCGTTTTAGTAATCGGTACGATAAGAAGATGTATATAAAAATCCAAACACCAGCAATTAAAAACTCATACCAATAAGCTGGATAATCAGTGACTACCATATCTGACGGATTGTGCAATGCTACAATTCGTGTAGCTGGTTCGTCAATTAAATTCCACATAGATGTGAAAGGAAAAAACTGCATTACCTGATTTGAAACATCGTAATTGTACCATTCAAATCGAAACAATCCGTATAAAATTAATTCTAAAATAAAACTGATAAATAAGAAGCCTAATGCAAACGCCGATCGTTTGATTAATACTCCAACAAACAAGCAAAAGCTAAAGAATGTCAATAGTTTTACAAAGTAGGCTAAGATGAATTCAGAACCACTGAAAATAGTATCTATATATAAATCTTGCGAAGGCGTATTTAGGACTCCAATAGTAAGTGTAATTATAAATACAACAAGCGTAATTACTAATGAATAAGCTAAAATGAAGTAAAATTTAGAAAGAATAACCTCTTTTTTACTCAATCCGTCAATTAAATTCTGCTTTAACGTTCGGTTGCTATACTCATTTCCAATCATGGAAACTACCACAATTGCAAAGAAAAATTTGAATCCGGCAATAAAAAAGGTCGTAATATGCCAAATGTACGGAAACTCAAAAATTTTGGTTTCTGATAAATCAAGGGTAAAATATCCAAAAAAGTTAATCTTTATCGAAGAAAGAATTAAAATGGATAGTGGAAATATAAATGATATTAATAATAATATTTTACTGGTTTTGTTGAGCCAGAGTTTTTGAAATTCTATTTGAAGTAAACGTAACATAGTTGCTGAATGAAATTAGTTAGATTGATTTTTGGTAAGGATTAAGAATTGTTCTTCCAAGCTTTCTTTTCGTTGTACCAAATGCGATAGTACAATACCTTCTTTAAACATTTGCTGGTTAAAATCAGCTGCGTTCATTGGTGCCGTTAAAAAAGCAGTAATCAATCCGTCTTGTCTTTTTATTTTTCCAAAAGAATTGTTATTCTGTAAATAGGATAATAATTGATTTTCTTGATCGGTTTTCAATTCAAAAAATCCCTGACTCGCTACCATTTCGTCTACGCGTCCCGAATATATTTTCTCTCCTTTTCTTAAAATGACCACATGCGAACATACTTTTTCAACTTCATCCAAAAGGTGTGAAGCCAATAAAATTGTAGTTCCTTTAGCGGCAATTTTTTTAATAATCTCTCTAATTTGATGAATTCCTTGCGGATCCAATCCGTTAGTAGGTTCGTCTAAAATTAAAATTTCAGGATCGTTCAATAGGGCAGAAGCAATCGCCAAACGCTGTTTCATCCCTAAAGAAAAAGTTTTAAACGAACTGTATTTTCGTTCCAAAAGTCCCACAAGTTCTAGTTTTTCGTCAATTCTATCTGTGGGAACATTTTTAATTTTACAAACCAGCTTTAAGTTATCGTAAGCAGACATGTACGGATAAAAATTTGGTCGTTCAATAATAGCACCTACTTTTTTCAATGCATTATGTACGGCAACTTTTCCATCGAACCAGTGAAAATTTCCAGAAGTTTTATTGACCACATTCAAGACCATTCCTAACGTCGTAGATTTTCCACTTCCGTTAGGCCCTAAAATGCCGTATACATTCCCTTTTTCTATGGTAAATGATAAGTTTTGTACTGCCTTAATTAACCCAAATTTTTTACTGAGATTTTGCAGTGTGAGAATAGTTTCCAATGTAATATAGTTTTTTGATTGATTGTATATAGTTGACGATTTAACTTAGAAATTGTTACAAAATAAAAATAAAGTATGAAATATATAGCTCAGTTGCCAATGGTATTATTTTTTAAAAATCATTGTTAAATGAAGTCTTGTTGGGTACAGATATACACATTGTACCTAAAAATATTCCTCACGCATAGCTGCAATCTGTAATTTAGAATAACCAATAAAATACTGCTGGTGGAAGCCGAAAAACCGATTTGTAAACAGAGTAGGCACATTAAAAATTATAACTATGTTAAAAAGCATTTTAGGAATTAAGGGAGTTTCTGAATTAAACAAAAAAGAACAACTAAAAATCACTGGTGGAAACGGCGGTGTAACGGAACATGAATGTAACTTATGTGACGGATTTTACGTCGGAAACGGTTACTGTGTTGTAGATGAAGTGCGTCAGGCTTGTTTGGACGGATTTCCTGGAGGCGACGACTAAATTGTAAACGTTAAAAAAGAGGCTACCTGAAAAGCTAAATTTTCGTCGAGCCGAACTTGATTCAATACATAGTTCAGAATGACTTTTTTTTATACTTTTTAGATAGCCTCTTTTATGTACTTTATGCTTTTTGTTCTTTGTTAAAATATACTAAGTAATAATACATCTGCTTTTCTTCATCCCAACCTTTTTCTACAAATTTCTCTGCAGATTCTGGATTGATAAAGTCGAGCTTAATTTGAATATTAGTATCCAAATTAATAGTGTTTTTGATGCTTTTACGCGCAGATGAAACCGCTTTGTTAGCAATTGGAAATTCCGAAACATCTTCAATGCTGTATTTTGGACCTTTCTCCACTTTGTAATGCTTAAACTCAGGAATTAAATCTGGATTTTCAATCACATCATTTAAAAACTCTGTTTCTTCAAAAGTATCGTTTTTGGCAAAATGATTTACAGCTCTGTTCATAAACATTACTTCTTCCTTCTTATCTTCCGCAGGAAAAACAACGTCTTTGGCAAAGTTTTGACAGAATTTTAAATATTTTTTAGTGTAAAAATTCTCGTCAGCAAACGCATCAACCGCTAAGAAATGATCTAACCAATATTTTGTATCGTACTTGTTGCTATCAACGGAAAGAATTTTGTAACCTTCTTCCTTTTTTACATTAAAAATGATACAACCTTTATCTAATTTGTTAAGCGAAACTCCTTGCTGTAATAACACATCTAAGTTGCTTCCTTTTTCTTCAAATTGAAGGAAATCATGCTTAATTTCCGATTTGAAAATTCCGACAGCATCTACTTTTTCATTGTCAATCACTACATTTTCAAAATAGCCAACATATACTTCTCCACTTTTAATGTGTGGATGTTGTGATTGTTCAAATAATAAAGAAGCTATTTTTTTAGAATTTTCATGAACTGAAGACGGATCGTCAAAAATTGAAGTTACAATGGTATATAACGGATTGAACTCAATATCAACTTCATTGGTAAATTGAAAGTAGTTTTCTTCCTTTTCACGAAACGATTTAAAGAAATATTCCTTAATCAAAGGCATGATTTCGTCTGTTAGTTGAAAAGGCTCTGCGGAAAGAAATACATTTTCATTTCTACTTTTGTTTCCTACTTTGTGAATAGACAACGAATCTAGTTGTGCACTGTATAAATTAATCATTTTTGGGTATTTTATTTTCTGAGAATACACACTTCTAAGACGACATTATTCCATGTTCATAGAAGTTATTGCTGTTGGCAAAAGTAATTGAAAAAAAGTTAAAAAAAGACTGGATTCAACTCGTTTTATTCACAATAAAATAAGAACCTCTTACACAAATAGTTTTGGAAAGATTTGTATATAAAAAAAGCGAACCGAAGTTCAGTCATGGTC
>NZ_LBMG01000101.1 GCF_001005315.1 Kordia jejudonensis | reverse complement strand
TATTAATTTTTTCTAGCTCTAAACTATTCATGCTAATTATATGATGAATCTTACTAATTCTGATAAAAATATTATAAATCAAAATCGATAAAATAATTAACGCTATTATTAAAATCAGTAAAAAAATTACTGCTACTCCTTCAAGGGTTTCATTCATTTTCTGTTATTTTAAGTTTATGATTAATAGTAGCTATTTAAAATCAACACTTATTTTGAGTTCCTAAAAATTGATGCTAAAATCAAAGCTAAACCTTGATTATTATGGTTGTAGCTTTACATTTAATATATTTGATTCAAACATATTACTAATTTACATAAATATACTTAATAAAACAATAAATATACGTAAAAACGTATAAAATTAATAGCTGAAATGATTAATCGAATTTTGCAAATTATTAAAGACAACGAAATATCGCCTTGGAGTATTGAAAAATATACAAATTCACAAATTACGCGAATGAGTGCAAGGAAGATTATTGAAGGTGTTACTAAAACACCAAGAGCAGGTACAATTAATATTCTAGTTGATCTACTTTGCAATAAATATAATGTATCAAGAATATGGTTGGTTGAAGGGACTGGCGATATATACATGAAAAAGGACGAAGATTGTTACCTAGAGAAGCATGGAGTTCGTTTTTCATTAGATGAGTTAATTCAACATTTTTTAGATAATCAAGAGACTTATCTGAGTAGGTCAAGTACTATGAGGTTAGAAATAATTGATAACATCGTAAGAAACAAAGATTATTATTTAGAAATATCAGAATATTTCAAACTATTTATCAGGTCAGAAATTGAAAAAGAAACTGATAATAAAATTGAAAATTTAGCGGGAGATATTGAAAGAAAGCTCTATATAAAATATCTTGAAGATACCAAGGATTATCTGACTGTAAGTGATAAAATAGAAGTTTTATCGGACGAATTAGAAAGACTAAAAAAAGAAATTAAGGGAAGTAAAGCTAACAATTCAAGTTCCTAGTTTTTAAGTTTAATATTTTTAAATGTATCAAGTAATTCGTCAACGGTTAAGTTATTAGCTTTATTATTGTTTTTTTTTTTTAATTCTTTTAATTCCTGTAAAATATATTCAAGTAATTCTTTCTTGGAAATAGAATTAAAATTATCATCTAAAGTATCTTTATATGACTGTAATAACTTAATTTTATTATTATATTTTGTTTTTTTATTACTACTCATACTCTTTGTTTTCTGAAAGTATAAGTTCCATTCCTGCCTCTACTAGTTTTTCTTTGTATTTATTTTTAGCTTTTGATATTTCAATTTGTCTCTTACATAATACCATTATATAACAATAAATTATAATGAATGGTAGTATGTAAAAAAAGTCAATAGTATCGAAAAATTCAGCATCATCATTTACAACTCTAACCATTTGAAATAAATACATTCCTATAGGAATGAACAAAGAATAACTCCAAGTTTTTTTGACTCTTAAAAAAACAATAGAAAAGGCAATAAAAGGCATGAATTTACCGACGAGTGTCCAAACAAGTAATCGTACTGATTCATAATAATTTGATGTAAAAACATACCCAAGAGCCTCAATTTCTTTGATATCCTTGGGTAATAATCTGTATGAATAAAAAATTATTGGAAAAATGATAAAAAATACCATCACCCAAAAATCACCCACCTGAAGGTTCTTTAACTTTAGCTTTTTCAGTAGCTTGTTCATCTTGATTACTATTTTCCAACGCTTCTGGTGTACAACTAACAGTTAATGTTAATAGTAAACCTAGTACTAATAAAACTTTTTTCATTGTAATTTGATTTTAAATTTATACTAAAATCAAATGTATTTAAAAAAGAAAGCGTCAGAAAGTTCTGTTTATTGTATTTGTAAATGATTACGCAATATATAAAAAAGTTTACGTAACTATGTAGAAAAAAACTAAACCATAATAAGAGTATGGTTTTACCTTTTTTTATGAATAAGTAAAATGCAAAAAGCTAGTAATTTATTCTTATTACTAGCTTTTTTTTGTTTAAAATATTAATAATTATTCTCTTCTTCTATGCTAGTATATCCCAAAGAAATCAATGCACAGCCACATATAAAAGCACAACTATACGTTCCAGACATTACATTCTATAACCGACAATATGCTACTGCAATTCCAGTTATTAAAATACCTGTGATCAAAAATCCTTTGAATGTTTCCTCAAGTTTAATTTGATGGTTTTTCAAAAATAAGTGCAACTTTATAAAATAGTCTATGAAATAAGTAAAAAAAAAGAGATGCTATAATTGATAATATTACATCAAGAATGTTTATTTCATTAATAAAAAATAGACTTACTAGTGAAACAATAGTAAAAATTAAAAATACGGATGATATTATGTTGAAAATTACATTCATTCTAATTCTTTAAAATAAAAATTAATAATTTTCCATTCATACCCAATTTCCTTACTTACGGTTAAAACAATATGGGCATCTTTTTTAGTTCCATATACATAAGTTTCAACTTTTGTTTCTTTCATAGAAACATAACCTGAAGGAAATTTTCCAAAACTCTTAATCTCTCCGATTCTGTTTAGTACTTTTTCATTTTTTGAAATATATTTCATGGCAAAATCATAACCTTCTGAATTTTTAACTCTGATAAAAGAACCGACTCTAACTATAATAATTATAGCTAGAATAGATAAAATTGTGTAAATAAATATTTTTTTGAATTTTTTACTCATGTTAGTTTATATTTTTCCACCGACCATTCAATACCTGTTAGGTATAATGAATGAAAACGTCACTTTCAAACTATACCAAAAGGAAAAAGGATGAGCCTTTTGTTCATCCTTTTATAATAAAATTCTATTTGTATACTACTATTTTACAATTATTAACGATTCAAAATAATTCATCAACTAATCCATATTTTCATCGCTATCATCTTCTTTAACATAAATACTTTTGCTCATTGTAAATGTGTTAAATAAGGCTCTAGTTTCTGTAGAGTCATTATATTTATAAGCTTCTAAGTAGGTTTTTTCATCTACAGTAAACCCAATATGCTGAGTTCCTAATTTCTTTGGTGTAATATAAAAGGTAGTAATCAGCGTATCTTTTAAATTATTAATTACTCCATAAAAAGTATCGCTTTCTTTTTTCTTAATCTCATATATTTCCTTTTTATGATCAAAGATATTGAGATAAATAATGTTGAATCTTTCATCCTTATTGCTAAGTCTAATACTATCTTGAAGCAAATGTAGAAATTTAACTTCTCCTCTGTATTTTTTATTTAATACAAGTGTGTCTTGTAAATCAATGATTATTGAAAGATCTCTATACAAAGAATCTTGATTGTAGTACATCTCTTTTTGATCTTCTAAAGATTCCGCTTGCCTGTTTTCATTTTTTTTACAACTCATAATTATTATTGCAATAAAGAAAGTTATAAAATGTATTTTCATTTTTTTATTTATCATTGTTGTTGTCGTATTGAATCTAATTTTTTACTTAATCTAATATTTGATCTTAATTGAGCTCTTAGAATATTTCCTATAGTGTTTTTAATAACACTATCTTTTCTTTTATTAATTCTAATTACTCCATCACTATCTATGATTTAATTTGATATCGTTTACCAACGATGCTCATAGTTGTAAAAGTCACTTTCTAAGGTTTTTGGAAATTCATTTTGTAAAAAAGCAACCATAGCTCGAAAACTATGATTGCCTTTTACTTCAATTTTTTCTTACTCGTAACGCTACTAGTTACAAATTAGCGGTAGCCATAGGATTGCAAACAACTATTTGTGATTTGCAATTTTCTTATTGATAAATAAATATCTATCAATGAATTTTATTTTATTTTTTTCAGAATCAATAAAAGACGTATCTTTTCTTTCTATCAATATTCCTCTTAAATATTTCTTATTTTTAAAATTCATATTAAACACGATGGATCGTTTAGACCAATATTCATCATAAACTTTTAAATCCTTCTCATAAAATGCTAAATTTTGAATGGTATCGTACTGTATCTCTTTATAGTTAGAAAAATTTGAATTTAGTTTTTGAAAATTACCATCTTTTGGATATAGAAAAAATAAATTTGAAAAATCTTTATAATTTGACATTCTTAATATAATTTCAATTTGAATATCTCCATTCTTGTTGAGCTCAGTAGTTCTTATGTGAAAATTATTCCCATAATCTAACGTATCATTTTTCTTAATCATCCAGTGTTGATTTAAAAAGTTTTTGCCATCAATTGTTAGGTATTCACTTTCTCTTCTAATTCCGTTTTTTAAATAGTTAATCGATTTTCCAAAAAGATATCCTTTTTCACTAATAAACATAGAGTCAATCAGCTTTCCATCTTCATACCTTGATCTTAATTTAAAACTATCAATTTTTTTAGACTCATAATATATTGTTTTTTTGGGTATTCCATTTTTTGTCTTCCCATAAAAGATTGTGTCTGTCAATATATTATCTGAAGTATCATTTGCTTTTTTATTATCTATATCACAAGATAGAAAACAAAATGAAATTAGTATGAATAATATTTTTTTCATAATTTTTATTTTTGAATAGTATCTATTTCAATTGTGGGGATATTTGTGTGTTTCATTTTCTTAGGTAAACTTCTAATGGGTTGATAAATATCGTTATTTATAATACTAGTATCAACTAATTTAATTAATTTTCCATTTTCTGTCATTCCAGATTGAGTTACTATTGTTAATATTTTTGTAGATGATGGTTCTTCAGTTACTTCTTCTTTAGAAAATATTTCATGAACTTTAACACCAATATTTGCCCATTTGTTAATCACATTACCTCCATCGTTTATCTGATCTCCAAGGGTTCGAACATTATTAGGAGTTATTGCGTCTGATTTTATTTTAGGTTCTTTAGCACCTTTAGTAATAGCAGTCATTCCCTCAAATGATCCGCCACCGTCTATCCATTCATCATCAGTATTTCCAGTTCTAGCTTTTCCTGCTAAACCTCCTCTCCCGTGACCTCCATCACTAATATAGAGACCACCTTTTGGTTTCAAAAAAGCTGTAATTTTTGATAGTATCCAAGGGAGTGATAAAAACGGAGGAGCATTAGATTCAGTTTTTTTTGTTGCAGTTATAATTACTTCTTCTAGCTGATTTTCAACAATTTTATCTCCATTGCTAACTGCTGTTCCAGAACCTTCGTAAATAATTTTATCTTCATCTCCGTCTCCAACACCAAATGGCTTCATCCCGTCAGGATCTACAAAGAAAATGGGATTATTAAATGCATAATTATACGGAGAATGTCTACGCATATCTTCTGCTAGTGGATCAATATTCATCCATCGCCCTAGAGAAGCATCATAATTTCTAGCGGAAAAATCTAACCATTGAAGTCCAAGCTCGTCATTCTCTTCTTTTCCACCAAAGCCATAATTATGGTTTCTTCCAGTGATTAAATTGTTATATCCTTTTTGCTTCAGCCCAAAAGGATAGTAATTATTTTCTTCTTTAATTTCAGAAGTAATATCAATAGTTCCATCATTATTTAAATCTTCATATGATAA
>NZ_LBMG01000100.1 GCF_001005315.1 Kordia jejudonensis | reverse complement strand
ATCAAAAAGCTGAAAACCATCATTGTCTTCATCACAGATATCTGCCACGAGCATCCCATTTGGATTCAGGGTTGGACTTGGCAATGGATTAACCGTAATGTTAAAGGTAATCGTGTTTTGACAGCCTGTAGTATCATTGGTCGCCAATACAAAGATGGTTTGTACCCCAATTTCTGTATTGCTATATGCTGCAGGATCTGTAATTGGTGTGTTACTCGCCAAATCAGCAGCATTGGCAAAGTAGTCTAAACTAATCCCTGGCGCATTGTTGAGTAATTGTTCTGAGAGTGATGAAAGATCAAATACTTCAATTCCGTCATTTAAACTTACCGCATCACAGGTTTCTAAACCTGGCAATTGTACAAGTGCTGGCAGTTCATTGACAATGAGTGTAAGATTAGTTACTCTAAAACAGCTAGTAGTTAAATCATCCACACGTACCCAAATAACTTGTGAGTTTGGTGTGATGTTGCTGTAGGCATTTACATTATTGATTTCTCCTGCGCCAGTACCTAAGTTGGCATTGGCCAGTGTATTGTAATACCGAACTGGATGTGTTAGTGGATCTTCTCCGTTTAGAATATCAGCCTCGCTTAGCGTTAAATCGAACTGAGCAATACCATCAGTATCAGTATCACATTCTTCCAGTGTAGCCGCATCTAAGGCAGCAATCTCAGGGGCATCATTCACGATTAAATCAAGTGGTACAACATTGAAACATCCCGTAAGGACATTTTCCGCACGTACATAAATGGTTTGCATATCCGCATTGATGTTCGTATAGGTATCAGGAAGTGGATTGACATCATTATCAGCATCTTCTGGCGTTTCGTGGTAGGTTACTAAGATATCCGTAGTCATTCCGCCAGTAACTTCATTTTCAGTACTTCTTATATCAAAGATTCCAAAACCATCGTTGTCGGTGTCGCAGTATTCAAGTGCAGTAGGCACATTCGCTACTGGCGATTCGCTCACAACAATATTGAAATTCGTAATACTGAAACATCCTGTGATTCCATTTTCTACACGTGCAAAAATCATTTGTGGATTGCTGATGTTGGTATATGGCGAGACAAGTGGATTGTTATTATTTTCCGCATCAGCCTGACTCAAATAGTATTGAACAGAAAGCCCCGTTTGTGTTCCGATGATTTCAGCATTTTTTATATTTAAATCGATTGCAGTAAAACCATCTGAGACATCATCATCACAAACAATTAAATTTGTTGGTATTGTTATAGTTGGCGGACTATCAAAGATTAGATCAAAATCCGTAATTGCATAACAGTCGTTTCCAACTTCAGTACTTTCAACTCGTACAGAAATAGTTTCATTATTTGAGCCATTGTATAGTGTTGGTAGCGGATTTACATTGTTGTTAGCATCTAATGGATTGGCATGGAATGATATGTTGAAATCAGCGGCATTTTGTCCACCTAAAATATCTGTTTCTTGCTGTGAGAGATCAAAAATTTCACTACCATCATTATCAAAGTCACAAGCAATCATATTGTTAGGTTGATTTGCGACAGGTTGTGTATTTAGGCAAACTTCAAAATTTGTAGTATCTGCACAATCAGGATTTGCGATACTTTCCACACGAACGTATATTCGTTCACATTGTGCTGTGTTTGTGTATGGAAATACGAGTGCATTTACACCATCATTAGCATCTAGTTGATTTAAATGATAGGTAACTAAGAATAGATTTGGATCTTGCGTTCCGAGTGCTAAAAGGTCAAGATTTGAAAAATTGAAAGCATTTACACCATCGTTTGAAGCATCATCACAGACACTAAAATCAGCTATTGGATTCGCTACAGGAATTTCATTTAGTAAAATTTGAAAAGAAGTAGTCGCAAAGCAGTCATTTCCAACTTCAGTACTTTCAATTCGAACAAATATGATTTCATTATTAATACCATTATACATCGTGGATAGTGGACTAGCATCATTTGTGGCATCCGTTTGATTTGCATGAAACGATATGTTGAAATCTGTGGCGTTTTGAGTTCCTAAGATATCAGCTTCTTGTTGTAATAAGTCAATCATCTCAACATTATCATTTCCTGTATCACACACCATTATTTCATTAGGTTGATTGGCAATTGGCTGCGTATTTACACAAACTTCAAAATTTGTCGTTGCTAAACAAGCTGAGTTTGTATCGTTTTCAACACGTACATATATGCGTTCGCATTGTGCTGTATTTGTGTATGGAAATACGAGTGCATTTACACCATTATCAGCATCTAGTTGACTTAAATGATAGGTAACCGAAAATAGATTTGGATCTTGTGTACCAAGTACTGTAATATTAAGGTTTGAAAAATCAAAGGCGTTTATTCCATCGTTAGAAGCATCATCACAGACACTAAAATCAGCTACGGTATTGGCAATAGGAGTTTCATTTACAAACAATTGAAAAGAACTTATCGCAAAACAATCGTTTCCAACTTCAGTACTTTCAACCCTAATAAATATAAATTCACTATCTGTACCGTTATACATAGTAGCAAGTGGATTGGCGTCATTAGCAGCATCTATTTGAGAAGCGTGAAAAGTGATATTGACATCAGCCGTATTTTGAGTTCCCAATATGTCGGGTTCTTGCAATGAAAGATTAAATGTTTCAGTACCGTCGTTTCCTATGTCGCACGCTATCATGTCATTTGGTTGATTGGCGTTTGGTTGCGTATTTACACAAACTTCAAAACTTGTTGTCGCAAAACAAGCTATATTAGAGCTATTCTGAATACGAACAAATATTTCTTCACATTGCAATGTGTTATTGTATGGAAATGTTAATGGGTTCAAGTTGCCATTTGCATCAGAAAGACTTAAATGATACGATACATCATATATGTTAGGATCTTGCGTGCCTAACACGGTACTATCTAAATTTGTAAAGTTAAACGGAACAGTGCCGTCATTGGTAAGATCGTCACAAACAGCAAAATCATTTATAGGGTTTGCTATCGGAAGCGGATCCAATGTAATGGTAAAACTTTCTTGAATTATTTCTGCACAACTATTTGTAATGCTTACCGTATATGTTGTGGTAGTAGTAGGACTGAATGTAGGATTTGGAATAGATGGATTACTAACACCAGTAATTGGCGTCCATGTATAAGAAGTTGCGCCTGTAACTGTTGCATCAATAGAATCAACGATATTACCAGGACAAATATTTTGATCGTTTAACGATAATGAATTTGCAAATGATACATAATCAAAACAAACACGTTGTAAATTTACAGCTCCACCCGTAGATCCTGTAAATCCGAAAAAGGCATTTGTATTTCCTCCAAAAAGTGTATTTACAATATTGCCAGAGAAAGAAAGTCGCAATACACAATCAAAATACACATCTATGGTTGTGGTTGCTGCTGTCCATTCTATTCGAATAATATGTTCTACACCATCTTCAATATTTGTTGATGTCGCTGAAGCTTGAATTGGTCCAGCCAAACTAGTACCTGCATTGTGATTATTATTACCATTGCTCACTATTCCAATATGGTCAAAAAACGGATCACCTAATTCATTATTTTGCCAAGTATCAAACTCTACAGCTAATGAGTTACCAATACCTTCGTATCCCATTCCACCACCAGGATTTCCAATTTGAGGTGCAGCATTATTTTTTAGAATAAATGTAATTCCGTCCGCACCGTTAGCATCATTTGTACCAAAAAAACCTCTAAATTCTATGACAAAATCATTTGTCATGTCAATGGGCGTTCCTGACCAAATAGCTCCAGATTGAAAATTGATATTCTCTGTAATTTCAAAGCAATCGCCTCCAATATCATTAGCATCTCCAATTAATGAAGGCATTAGTTGTGCATGAAGTTGAGAGCTAAATAGTATAAAAATTACTAAAATGCTTTTTATGGTTAAATGGATTCCTCTTTTTAAAGTCATTGTCTCACAAATATATAGGGCAAATATGATGATTTATCTTTTTAATGTAAAATGATTTATAGATTCTTTTGGCATCTTGTTTTTACACAAGTTTGATGCTTACGTAAAAATAAAACACTTACATTCTATATACATAACAATTGAAACGGTTGAAATCCGACTTTTAAGATGAAGTGATTTTTGTTTATACCACACAAAAAAACCGAAGACAAAATGACTTCGGTTTTTTTATGAATTTTATTTTCTCTCTATTCTCTATTCTCTATTCTCTATTCTTTGTTCTTTACTCTTTCATCTCTTCTCTTTTCTCTCTTTTCTCTCTTCAACAGAAATCTATCGTTTCAACGTAAAATGATTAATAAATTCCTTTGGTGTTCCATCAAATGGATCTACATATTCCACTCTAAACCAATAATCTGCTGATGGCATCAGGTTTCCGTTGAATGTTCCGTCCCAGCCTGGTCCTGCAGGACTGATCTGTTTTAAGAGTTTTCCATACCGATCAAAGATAAATATCTTCGCTGATGGCTGATTCTGTAATCCGATGATATTCCATGTTGGGTTAAACGCATCTCCATTTGGCGTGAAGAACTCCATAAAGTCAATCAGTCCAAAGGTTTTTATAATCTCTCCACATCCATTGGTATCTCGTACGGTAATGGTATGTTGTCCTGGCTCTAGGTCTGTAAAGATGCCTGCTGTTTGCCACTGTCCATCATCGAGTTGATACTCATAACTTCCCGAGCCGCCTGAGGCTGTCGCCGTGACATTGTGAAGGTCTGAAAAGGCCGGTGTGTTCACTGCAATGTCTAACGCACTTGGCGCTGAAGAAGCTGTATAACTCACACTATCATCAAAGGTACAGTTGGTCGTATTGTTGTTGTCGGTTACAATCACGCTGTACGTTCCTGCTTCTGCCACTTCTACCGTGGCTGTGGTAGCTGTTCCACTTGGTGTTGTCCACTGATAACTGTATCCTGCTCCAAAGTCTACACCAATGGTTCTGATGTCGAGGGCTTGCCCTGTAACTGGATCTACACATAGTACATCATCTGCTGGCAAGGTAAATACAGGGAGCGGATTCACGCCTAATGTTATCAGAATGGTATCTGACAAACAGCCTGTCATGGTTTGTCTTACTCTGACATAGAGTGTTTGTGGATTGGAAGTA
>NZ_LBMG01000010.1 GCF_001005315.1 Kordia jejudonensis | reverse complement strand
TCCATAATAATTAGTTATCCTTTATTCAAATATAAATAAATAATTTACGCTAAGCTAATTAAAGGTAAAACTTACGGTTTTCCGTAATTTTAACTGCTAAATACGAAACACACAGTCTAAACGTTTCAATATTGTACATTCACAATAAATTGAATCTCATGAAACAACTCGTTACCATTATTATTTTCTGCATAAGTTGTACTGTTTATGGTCAAAAGAAAATACATGTGTTTGTGGCATTATGTGATAATGTACATCAAGGAATTGTTCCTGTTTCTAAAGCGTTGGGAAATGGTCAAAACCCGAGAACAAATTTGTATTGGGGCGCATTGTATGGTGTAAAAACACATTTTAAACGTAGTAAAGATTGGGAGTTTGTAAAAACGATTCCTTCAAATAATCCGAAAATATTAGAACGAATTGTATTTAAACACAAAACCACAAATACGTATTTACTAGCGGATGCATATGATGGAAAATATATCAAACAAACGACAATTGATTTTCTAAAAGCGAGTAGTGGAGAAGGAACGGAACAGATAAACATCAACAATAAAAAACTAAATTTTGGCGGTAGTTCAGATTTGTTAGCCTATGTCGGTCATGATGGCTTAATGGAATTCAATTTAGATATTCAATTACAACCAAAAAATACTAAAAAACGCGATGCAATTATGCTGGCATGCATTAGCAAAGACTATTTTAAACCATATTTGGAGAAAACAGGAGCCAACCCGTTAGTTTGGTCTACAGGATTAATGTCGCCAGAAGCATATACCTTAAAATGGGCACTAGACGGTTGGATTTTAAATGAGTCGGATGCCGAAATTCGTGAACGTGCCGCAAAAGCGTATCATACCTATCAAAAATGTGGAATGCGTGGCGCTAGAAGATTGTTAGTTACAGGCTATTAAATAATAAACTCTCTCCTCAAAAAAGAAAACAGTTTCCTAGCATATTACCAAGTTGACGTACCGACATTCTCTAAATTAGAAAAACATTTTTCTTAAATGTTAATCAGTTACATATACAAACTTGAAAAGCACCTTTCTCCGAAGAGATAAGATGCTTTTGCTACTACTAGTTTTCGGTATATTGATAATAATCTGATAAAATTCTATCCAATATAATACCTAGTGTAAAACGTTTATTTTTGTTACCCACGACTATAAAACAACAACTCTTTTTCTGTAAGAGTTTTTTAGATAGTCACGAATTAAAAAATCGTTCGTTAACAGGTAGTTACAGGACAAATAGATTGTGATCCAATACAATTAGGATCGAATGTAGGACAGTTTGCTTGACACGTTTTGAAATACCGATTCGTAAATTCGCAAGTAGTTCCTGTTACACCACCTTTCAATGCGTCTAATTTTAACCTAGAAATGTTTCTTTTGTTCAATTCTAGCTTCATTTTTGCTTTTTTCATAGTATATAATTTTAGTGTTATCCCAAATGAACAAGTTTACATGTTGTATTTTATCGTTTATTTGGTATTAAATATGATATGAAGTTAGCATGAATCTCGCATCAAAAAAAACTCTTGTGGCTTTGATTTATGAATTGAAAGTTGTGTATATAGTGTGTAAACATTCTAATGTTACATTCTCAATATAACGTTGGTAAACTATTTAAGGACGTTCACCATTATCGATACAGCTAACAATCGTTTCTTCAGAAATTGAAGCTCCTTCAGAAGTGCTACAGGTTTTGTCAATACATACAGTTTGTTGACATACTGTTATTGCTATTGTTCCATTTGCGGGATCTCCCATTCCGTAAATCTTATTCAAATTGGCAACTTTTAACTTCCTTAACTGCAATACAATTGATTTTTTTTTCATAATAAAATTTTTAATGTTAATGACTGCAACATATATGATATTGCTAACGTTTCATAATGAGAGAACCTTTGATTTATGAATTAGCGGTTATATTTTTTATGAAATAAGAAGGGTAAATTCCTGTTTGTTTTTTAAAGGCTCTAGAAAATGAACCTTCACTTTTAAAACCTACTTCTTCGGCAATTCCTTTGATACTATAGGATCTAAAAACTTTGTCATTCTTCAAGCGTCGTAATACATAGGTAATTCGTAAAGATGTAATGTAATTTATAAACGTTTGTCCTTTATACGTATTTATAGTTTTTGATAAGTATGAAGTATTTGTATTTATTTTTTTTGCTACAGATGTCAAACTTGTTTTTGGGTCAAGATATTTTTCCTTAAGCTCAAACTCTTCTAATGCTTTTAAAATAACTAGTGCCTTTTCATCAGATATTTTTTGTTCTGTTTCTTTCTTGTTAATGGTTGGTATGTTATTATCTTTTGTTTCAAGTACTTCTATATGTTCCATTAGTTTTTTGAACTTACTTTGATTTCGTTTTTTAAGTTGAAAATAACGTATGGAAAAAAGTAAAAGTGCAATGAATAGAAAAGCTCCAATATAAGTCAATATCGTACTATATTTCTTTTCTTGCTCTGATGTTGTCGTGAGTTCATCAATTTGTATTTTAAAGTTCGCAATATCATACTTCTCTTTTAGTAATTTGTAAATAGCTGTTTTTGTTAGATCATTTTTTATAACTAACGAACGTGCCAATCGTGAATTTTGATCAGAACTGTCTATCTGTCCAACTTTTTTATAGCTATCTTCAAGTAGCCAATACAAATCGAGTAATTCAATATGATGAAACTGTTTTACTTTTTTTATTTTTTTTGCTTTTTCAGAAATGACAATAGCTTCTTCAAACTTTAGTAATTCATAATAGCATTTCCCTTTAAATCTATAAACGGTAAATAGGTTGCGTTCATACCCTAAAGCGGTAAAAATTTCTTCTGCTGAATTCATTAATTGCAAGGCACTTTCAAAATCTCCTTTTTTGTACGCAATTTTCCCTTCAAACATATAATAATATCCAAGCGCAATTTGATTATTATCGTTTTCAGCTATTTTTTTTAGTGTATTGGTGTAAAATCTCGTTTTTTCAGCGTTAATGTTTGTGTAAGCTGAAGCTAAAGCAATAATTGTATTGACGTACGATTTTTTTTGATTGATTTTTGGTAATGACGAAATTGCATCCAGATTGGCTGTAAAAATCTGAATAGCTTCCTCATATGTTCCAATTTCATTTTTAATTAAACCTATATTATGCTTGGCATCAAATGCTAAAGAGCTATTTTTTGTTTCTTCAGCAATTTTTTTTACAAGAAGATTAATTTCAATAGCAGCTTTATAAGCTCCCAAATTTCTAAAAATGCTACTTTTTACTTTTAGACCGCGAACTTTAATGTTTTGATTCTGTAATCGATCAGCATAAAGAATGGTTGAATCTGCAAGTTGCAAAGCATCAGTGTAGTTGCCAAGTCTATTCTGGATGTCACTTAGCAATAAATAGGCAAAGGTTTTTTCTTTAGTATTTTGTTCTTTGATTGCTCTGTTTAGAACTTCTTTAGCGTAAAACAAGGCTTTGTCAGAATCACTATTCTTATTTGAAAAATAGGCAATTTTTAAATCGTCATACGATAAACTTTCTAATGAATCTTTTTCCTGAGAAAAAAGAGTTCCACAATAAAAAAGTAGACTGATTAATACAATACATATACGGGGATTCATAAAATAGTTAGATTTTACAAGATAAAAGCTATTAACAAAATGGCACAGCTCAGTTTTTGTTTCCTAATATAACAAAAAAAGAAAGCTATTTAGTACATAACGAATGCTTCTAGGTGTAATTGTATGCGAAAGTGTCTCAAATCGTATGTGAGTAAATTTTATAAGCGATGTTGATGTCAATTCAATAGCATAAAAATAGTTAGCTATACAAATCAAAAAAAACCATTACCAAAACACCGTTGTTTTGATAATGGTTTCAATGAAATTAAAGAGTCGTAATTTTTAATGATCACAAATAACCACCGTATTTGGACAATCTCTCCAAGTAGGTTCAGGTGTACATGCAAAGTAGCATGTTTTGTAATATTTGTTTGTAAAGTGACAAGTAGTTCCTGAAACTCCACCTTTGATATCAGTAGTTTTTAAATTCGAAATATTGCTTTTATTCAAGCTAAGCTTAATTTTTGATTTTTTCATGATAGTATATTCGTTATGTATTAAACTAAATTAGATGATTAATGGTCGCATACACGAACAGTATTCCCGCAATTGAAAGTGAGACAATCGTTCCAAGTAGCTGGAGTTGGACAATACGTATAGCATGTTTTATAATATTTATTTGTCAACTCACACGTGCGTCCAGACACACCACCAATTATTTCATTTACGTCTAAATTTGAAATACTTTTTTTATTTAAACTGAGTTTTAGTTTTGATTTTTTCATGATTGTATAAATTTTTTGATTAATTTTTTGTTTACTTACATTTTTCCGTATGATAACAGGTAACATCCGTATAATTACATTCTTGAATTGAACATCTGTAAGGATAAGAGGCGCAAGTTCTTTGTAAGGTATAGTTTGCCAAACCTCCCATAATTTTTTTATTCGTTAAGTTTGCAATAGGAGCTTTCTTTAAGCTCAGCCTAGAATTGATATTCTTCTTTTTCATCATCTAACTCTAAGTGCTTAACAGCAATGTGAATATGGAAGACTCATCCATTCTCTCTCCTTACTTGGCGCGTAACTTCCTTGGTCTGAAGGTAATGCTCCACCGTTTATCCCAGCAGTATTAAATCTTGAAATTGATCTTTTACTCAATGCTAAATTTTTTACATTCTTTTTTTTCATAATAGTTTAATTTTAAATTAATTAATACCCTGAAATTAGAATGTAATTTACCTGTAAACAACTTATATACTATTCATTTTATAAAATAACAGTTCAAATTTTTAGTTGCCGACATTGTCTTTTTCCTGTTTGGCTTGTATGCTGTCAGGGCGCGTAGTTACTGTAAATAAACAAAGTGGTGGCATTGAACAACATCCTGATAGTTCACTTACATTTGGACCAGCTCCACCAGTAATTGTGAGTTTTGCAACGCTACTTTTTTTGAGTTGTAAAGAAATTGAATCAATTTTTTGATTTTTCATAATAAAAATAAATTTATAATTTTGGTCTTAAAGATAGAGAATACGTAGCGTTGAGTGAAAATTAAACACGTTCATTTTATGAAATAGCGGTTAAGTTTTTGATAAAAAACGAAGGATAAATTCCTGTTTGTTTTTTAAATGCTCTAGAGAATGCACCTTCACTTTTAAAACCCAATTCTTTGGCAATTGCTTTGATGCTATACGAACGTAAAACGCTATCACTTTTCAACTTATGTAATACATAGTCGATGCGCAATTCGGTAATGTAGTTTTTAAATGTACTGCCTTTTTGTTCATTCACAATTTGTGACAAATAGGTAGTATTTGTGTTCAATTTTTTTGCAACAGACACCAAACTTGTATTGGGTTTTAAAAATGCTTTAGAGCGTTCAAACTTTTCTAAACCTTCCAATATTTTGGCAATCTTTTCATCTGAAATTTGATACTTATTTACAGGAATAAATGTTTCTTCATGCTGTTGATTCGATGCTAATTTTTCAAGCAATTCGTCAAACTTTTGCTTGTTGATTCGCTCTCTTTTCTTGTAAATAAAAAATAATAATACAAGCGCTAAAAATAATCCAATAGCAATAATCAATAACGATCTTGTCTGTTTTGTTTTTTTGTTGGTTTTTTCCTCTAAAGTTGAAATTTTGTCTTCAATTGCTTTATTATCATACTTTTTATGAATCGTATTTCGAATTGTTTTTTGAATGGTGTCTGTATATGAAAAACTGTGTGCTAAACGGTAGTTTTCTAGTGCTTTCTCCGTATTGCCAATTTGCTCGTAACTATTTGCTAATAAAGAAAGTACTTCTCTGTATTCAAAATCATCAAAATCGATTTCTTCTTGTAACGATTTAACATTTTCAAATGCTTGAATTGCTTCGGGAAACTTTTCTGTTTCATAATACGTTTTTCCGCGAAAGCGATATATAGGATATAAATTTCGTATGGTACCCAATAATCTAACCAAGCTATCTGATTTTTGAAAAACAGCTAACGCGTTCGTGTATTCTTTTCGTTTATACCCTACAATTCCTAGCAATGTATAATAATAACTCAACGCATCAATATCGTCCTGTTCAACACTAATTTTTTTGAGTTCAGGCAGATAATCGGCAGCTGCATCAACATCAAAATAAGTATATGCAGAACAAAGTGCGATTAAGGTATTTAAATAAAGAGTTTGGTAGCTTTGCTCTTCCACAATTGGAGCGATAATTTCTTTATTCTTTAAAAGTAATGCTACAGCACCTTCATAATCACCTGTAATTCTTTTCACAGAGCTGATACCTTGATTTGCATAAATTTGATAACGTACATTCTCTGTTGCTTTTGCTATAGAATCAAACTGTAAATAATTTTCTGTTGCTTCGGTATATTTTCCATGGCTGAAATATGTTTTTCCTTTCTGGCTTAAAGCACTTATAAATAAGGAAGATTTTTCGTGGGTTTTAGCATATGAAATACAGGAATCAATATATTGCATAGAAATGTGCATGTTGCCAAAATAATTTTCGGAAGAAGCTTTTAATAAAAAAGCGGTATTTTTTTCCAGTACATTTCCTTCTTTAGTCGCCTTTACTATCAATGCTTCTGCGTACGTTTTTGCTAATTTAGGATTGGTATATTCTAAATTCTCATATTCAGTTTTTAAGCTTTCATATGATTTTTGCATAAGTGAATCTGGCACTTGCGCATTCATACTTCCAAAAAAGCACAGATAAAAAAGGAAAAAAAGACTACAACGGAAACTCATGAGATAAAAAATTTAAGCATAAAAAAAAGGATCTTGTAAAATAGTTCCTTAAATAAAATTTCTGTTACCCAAGATAAGAAAAAAGAAAGCCCTTTATGATGTCATAAAGGGCTTTTATAAGTATTAAGATTAAAAAAATCTTAGTATCTGTAGTATTCTGGTTTGTAAGGACCTTCAACTGTTACACCAATGTACTCAGCTTGGTCATTAGAAAGTTCTTCTAACTCAACACCAATTTTAGCTAAGTGTAAACGTGCTACTTTTTCATCTAAATGCTTTGGTAACATGTATACTTTATTTTCATACTTGTCAGCATTTTTCCAAAGTTCAATTTGTGCTAATGTTTGGTTAGTAAATGAGTTACTCATTACAAAACTTGGGTGACCTGTTGCACAACCTAAGTTTACCAAACGTCCTTCAGCTAATAAGATGATGTCTTTTCCGTTAATGGTATACTTATCAACTTGTGGCTTAATTTCTACTTTCGTGTTTCCGTGGTTGTCATTTAACCAAGCAACAGCGATTTCGTTGTCAAAATGTCCAATATTACACACAATTGTTTTATCCTTCATCGCTTCAAAATGCTTTCCAGTAACGATATCTTTATTTCCTGTAGTTGTAATAACGATATCCGCTTTTTCAACAACATTCTCTAATTTCTTTACTTCAAAACCGTCCATTGCAGCTTGTAACGCACAAATTGGATCAATTTCAGTAACTGTTACAATACTTCCAGCACCTTTAAAAGAAGCCGCAGTTCCTTTTCCAACATCTCCGTATCCACAAACAACAACTCTTTTTCCTGCTAACATTACGTCAGTAGCTCTACGAATTGCATCAACAGCACTTTCTCTACATCCGTATTTGTTATCAAACTTAGATTTCGTTACAGAATCATTAATATTGATCGCTGGCATTGGCAACGTACCATTCTTCATTCTTTCATACAATCTGTGAACACCTGTGGTCGTTTCTTCAGATAATCCGTTGATTCCGTCAACTAATTCTGGGTAACGGTCTAATACCATATTTGTTAAATCGCCACCATCATCTAAAATCATGTTCAATGGCTTACGATCTTCTCCGAAAAATAATGTTTGCTCAATACACCAGTCAAACTCTTCTTCGTTCATTCCTTTCCAAGCATATACTGGAATTCCAGCGTCAGCAATTGCAGCAGCAGCTTGATCTTGTGTTGAGAAAATATTACAAGAACTCCAAGTAACTTCTGCTCCTAAAGCTTTTAACGTTTCAATTAAAACGGCCGTCTGAATGGTCATGTGTAAACATCCTGCAATTCTAGCACCTTTTAATGGTTGTTCGTTTTTATATTCTTCACGAAGACTCATTAATCCTGGCATCTCTGCTTCGGCTAACTCAATCTCTTTTCTTCCCCATGCTGCCAAAGAAATATCTTTCACTTTATACGCTACGTAAGGAACTGATTTTGTGCTCATACTTTTTATTTTTTATAATTTGAATAAATATGGGTTGTGACCCAAAATATTTTTAAATTCGCTTTGTAACTCAACAACGCTTTCCATGCGTTAAAAGTTTGCGAGTGCAAAGGTACTAAATAACTTTTTAATATAATGGCTCTTTACAAAACTATAACAGTAAATAAACATACTAAAGTGCTGATTTGGAAGATAGAAGAATCTTTTGAAACGCTAAATAAAGCTGTTACATTAACAAATCATTGTCAAGAACGATTGGATGGAATGCGCTCCGAAATTCATCAACGTGGGTTTTTAAGTGTGCGTCACTTGCTGGCAGAAGTAGGTTATACCGATTTTGATCTGTATTATGATGACAAAGGAAAACCACATTTAAAAGACGGGAAACACATCTCCATCACACATTCATTCAATTTCTCAGCAATTATTGTGAGCGATACGATACCTGTGGGAATTGACATTGAAAAACAACGCGACAAAATTTTACGCATCGCACACAAATTTACACCATTAGAAGAGTATCATACAATTGCCAATCATGAAGCATTAATACGAAAAATAACGATCGTTTGGGGCGGAAAAGAATCCATCTACAAAGTATATTCAGAAAAAGGATTGAGCTTTCTAAAACACATAGATATTGACGATTTTTCTTTAGAGGCTTCCAAAACAAAAGGAACTGTCTATTATGGAAAAGAAACTGCAACGTACACACTTGATTTTTTAGAATTTGAAGGATTTACCTGTGTATACGCCTTAGAAGAAAATCGCTAAAATGATAGAATTAAAAATGATGTACAACGATATTCTTGAAGCAAAAAAACGCAACCAAAAGTTATTGGCGGTATTAATTGATCCTGATAAAATAGACAATAACCACATTCCTGAATTCTTCCGAAAAGTACACCAATCGATCATTACGCATGTGTTTGTCGGTGGAAGTACAGATGAAGAAAAAAAGATGGAAATGGTTGTAAAAACGATCAAACAATACACAAAATTACCTGTGCTAATCTTTCCAGGAAGTCACGAACAAATTACGGAAGCTGCGGACGGAATTCTATTTCTTTCCTTACTTTCTGGACGAAATCCTGAATATTTAATCGAACAGCAAATCCTTTCAGTATCAAAACTAATGGACACAAGTTTAGAAATCATTCCAACAGGATATATATTAATTGATGGCGACGTAGAAACGGCAGTGCAACGTGTAAGTCAAACAAAACCGATTTCGCAACAAGAAAAAACTGTAATTTTGCATACAGCTTTGGCAGGACAATTCTCTGGAAAGCAACTCATTTATTTAGAAGCTGGAAGCGGCGCTAAAAAAATGGTCAAGCCAGAAATTATAAAGAAAGTTGCCATGAAATTACAAATACCGTTAATTGTTGGTGGCGGAATAAAATCCAAAACACAACTCAACGAAGCGTTTCAAGCTGGGGCGGATTTGGTTGTTATCGGAACTGCTTTTGAAGAAAATGAAGATTTCTTTAATGAAATAGTATTGAGGAATGAAAGTTGAGAAGTAAGCTTTGTCAAACGTCACTTCGAGTGAAATTTCCCAAGAAATTTTGTATCGAGAAGTATTTTGAAATTATAAATGTTGAATGCTAAATTATAAATGTAAAAGTTTTTTTAATAACGAATAGAAGAAATCAGTATTGAGATATGAGATATGAGAATTGAGAAGTATTCCGAACAAACAACGAAGCAACGTCACTTCGAGTGAAATTTCCCAAGAAATTTTGTATCGAGAAGTATTTTGAAATTATAAATGTTGAATGCTAAATTTTTAAATGTAAAAGTATTTTTGAATAACGAATAACGAATAAACAATTGTCACATCGAGCGCAGTCGAGATGCAAAAAAATAAACAAGTACACAACAATTCAGTTTAATTAAAAAAGATTCCTGCCTTCGCAGGAAATATTATGAACATATCAGTAGAACTAACATTAACACCGCTACAAGACGATTTTGAAACGCCAATCATCAACTTCATCAAAAAACTCAGAACTTCAGAATATACCGTTTTAGAAAATCCACTAAGTACACAAATCTATGGAGATTATGACGGCATTATGAAACTCTTGACTGCTGAGGTAAAAACCGCGTTTGAAAACGAAAACAACATTCTATTGACGATGAAAATTGTAAAATCTGACAGAAGTAACTATGAGCCAACTTTTTGATTTTTTCCTAGAGCCATATAAAGAAGCTACTAGTTTAGATATATTCTTAGAATTTGCCGCCGCAGCGTTTGGAATCGCCAGCGTTTGGTTTGCCAAAAAAGAAAAAATTTGGGTATATCCAACGGGAATTGTAAGCACCATTATATACATATACATATGTTATAAATTTATATTGTACGGCGATATGATTATCAATATATATTACTCCATCATGAGCATTTACGGTTGGTATTTATGGACACGCGTCAGGGAAAATACCAAACTTGAAATCTCACGAACCAACTTTTGGGACAAACTAAAAACGATATTCATCTTCGTATTTACAGCCGTTTTTACCTATGTAATCTATGTGCAATATGACGTTATTGACAAACATTTAGATGTAAACGAAACCATAGATTTGGTCTTTTCAAGTTTTGGTTCTTTAGCAGAAATAAAAACAATTACACCATATCTTGATACGTTTACGACAGGAATTTTCTTTTCAGGAATGTGGCTCATGGCAAAGAAAAAAATTGAAAACTGGATGTTTTGGATCTTCGGAAATATCATTTCGGTACCTTTATATTTTGTAAAAGGACTTGGATTTACAGCAATTCAATTCACAATTTTCTTAATTTTAGCCATCTTTGGATACCTCGAATGGAGAAAAACCTTGAAAAACAAAGTAATAGAAGCTTCAAAATAGTCGTTTTTGGACCTGAATCTACAGGAAAAACAACGCTTGCAAAGCAACTTTCAGCACATTACAACGCTACGTATGTGCCTGAATATGCCCGAATTTACGCGGAAGCGAAACAAAAAAACGGAGGACAACTTACCGAAAAAGATGTACTGCCAATTGCAAAAGGACAATTGCGTTTAGAATGCCAAGCAGCAGGAAATTCAATGCGCATTTGTGACACAGATATCTTGGAAACACTCACATATGCACGCATCTATTATCCTGAATATGACAACGAAACACTTAAAAAATATGTGACAAAAAATACAGCAGATTTATATTTTTTAACCTATATTGATGTACCTTGGAAAGCAGATGGAATTCGAGATTTGCCAAACGATAGAGAAACAGCATTCTTAGAATTTCACAAAACGCTAAAAACCTATAACCAAAACTATATATTGCTCAAAGGAACCGCTGATAAACGATTGAAAATGGCAATTGATGCAATAGAAAAACTACGAATAAACCATTGAAATTCTCAGACAAGCATAGCGAACAAATTATAGCAAAAGGATTAACACTAGCGCAAGTTGAAGAACAAATAGACAAGTTTAATAGAAAAATTCCGTACGCAGACATTACGGAACACGCCAGTATTGGTCGTGGAATTTTAAAACTTGACGAAACACTTCAAGAAAAATACATACAGTATTACAAAGAAGAACATGAAAAACTAGAAGTGCTCAAATTTACGCCTGCCTCTGGAGCAGCAACACGCATGTTCAAATTTTTATACAAATTCTTAGATACATACAATCCTCAAAAAGACTCTATAAATTCATATGTCAACAAAGAAAGAGAACCAGATGTTCGACTATTTTTCATAGGATCAGAAAAATTGCCTTTTTACGATGATGTGTTAAAATTTATGAATAAAACAGAACTAGATCGTATCAAAGATTCTGATGGATTCAACTATGAATTTGTACGTACATTACTTGCCGAAAATGGATTAAATTACGGAAACTATCCAAAAGGATTATTGCCTTTTCATAAATATAAAAATCATCTGTCAACGCCTTTTCAAGAGCATTTATTTGAAGCGGCGAGTTATGCCTGTCAAGAAGGAAAATCAAAACTTCACTTTACCATTTCTAAGCAACACTACAATAAGTTCATTCACAAAGAGCAAGAAATTATAAAGCATATTGAAGAAAAAACAAACTGCTCTTTTGAAATTTCATACTCGTATCAAGCTGAAAAAACAGATACCATTGCTGTCGATTTAAAAAATAGACCCATTCTAGATACTGATGGAAACTTGGTATTTCGACCAGGCGGACATGGTGCATTGATAGAAAACTTAAACGCAATAGATGCTGATGTCATCTTTATCAAAAATATCGACAATGTAGTGGTCAATACTTATGAAGATGAAATTTCACGATACAAAAAAATACTAGGCGGAAAACTAATTGACTTGCAGCAAAAAGCATTCAAATTTATGGAAATGCTTCACAATGGCGTATCTCAGGAAGAACTCCATACTATTTTACACTTTCTGTTTGAAGGATTAAATGTGCAAATCAGTGAAGAATTTGAAAAATACTCGCAAAAATATCAAGTTGAATATCTTATTGAAAAGCTAAACAGACCCATTCGTGTATGTGGAATGGTAAAAAATGAAGGTGAACCTGGTGGCGGACCATTTTGGGTAAAACATGAAAACGGTTCAATTTCGTTGCAAATCGTAGAATCTGCTCAAATAGATAGAAAAAATGAGTACCATCAAAGCATCTTAAAAAAATCAACACACTTCAATCCTGTAGACATTGTTTGTGGCGTAAAAGACTATCAAGGAAACAAATTTGATTTAACACAATTTGTTGACAAAAAATCATACTTCATCGCTTCAAAATCTAAAAGTGGGAAAAAAATAAAAGCTTTGGAATTGCCAGGTTTATGGAATGGCGCTATGGCGTTTTGGAACACGGTTTTTATAGAAGTTCCGCTGGTAACATTCAATCCTGTAAAAACAATCAACGATTTATTAAAACCTACACATCAAATCAAATAATAATATTTGTCATTCCTACGTAGGCAGGAATCTAGTTTGGGTTTCAAAGGAGTATTTTCCATAAAAAAACCAAGAATAACTGGTTAGAATTATTCTTGGCATCAAAGTTTTCAAGCAATTTACTACTTGATTATTTTTTAAAATCAACTATTAAAACGTACACGGCGTTCCATCTGGATTTTGTCCGTTTCCAATAGTATGTGTACAACGAATAGCTTCAGTAAGTTTAATAGGTTCAGTTACAGTTTGACACGTATCCATGTCTGAAATAATACAAGGATTCTCAGTCAGTCGCACAGGGACATTTCCTCCTACAGCAATATTTCCACCATAAATTGTATTCAGGTTAGATAAATGTGAAATTCGAGTTGTTTTTAATAATAGTTTTTTGTGAAAATTTTGTTTTTTCATGATCATTATATTTTTTGGTTACAACTTAAAATTACAAATTTGAAGGCGATTTCGTTGTTAAAAAAGCAATTTTCTTACAAATTAAATATGGTTTTAAAAGTATAAAAGACACTAGCTAAAAATGATTTTATTTGAAAATTTCTCCTAAAAAAAACCGAAAACCATTATAAAATGATTCTCGGCGTAAAAGTAATAATGTGTCAATCTGTTCTAAAAACAAACTTTTTAATATTTGCACGGCGTTCCATCCGGATTTTGTCCGTTTCCAATAGTATGTGTACAACGCGGATAATCGGTAGTTCCGCATGTTGTAAAACCACTGACTGGACAAATAAGTGTTGTGCGGCCTCCTTTAATTTTTTCGCTTTCATTCAAGCTAGAAATTTTTTGAGCCTTCAAGCGCAATCTTTTTGTAAATTTTTGTTTTTTCATAATTAAAAATATTTTGGTTATGCTTAAAAATACTGAAGTTTACACCTAAAACATAACAGTTACTCTCTTTTACTTCTTCAAATTCATAAAAGCGGAGTAACAAATAATCACAAAAAAACAGTGTGCAATCCAAAAAACTAAATTACTTTTGCAACATCTCAAAGGGGTGCAATTTGAATCATATTCAAAACGCTGAGATTATACCCAATGAACCTGGGCAGGTAATGCTGCCAAGGGACAAACCAAATTTTTACTATAAAAGTTTGGTATGCCGACAGTCATGGTCTGTCAAATTGTAATCATTTAATTTTAACCAAGAATAATTACCCCTTTTATTCGTCACTAAACACATAGTACGAATGAAAAACTTATTCGCTTTTTTATGCCTTTTTGTACTCTCAGTCAGTATGCAGGCGCAGAATTTTACACTATCAGGAACAATTTCTGATGAATTAGGACAACCAGTACCTGGCGCAACGGTATCTGTCAAAGGAACAACCAACGGAACCATTTCTGACATTGATGGAAAGTACATTTTAAAACTTTCAGCAGGAACCTACACGATTTCCGCACGGATGTTATCTCAACCTATTGAAAAAACAGTAAACATTACCAAAGACACGATTCTCAACTTTACATTTGGTGCAGAAAATGAAGCACTAGACGCCGTATTAATTTCTGCAGTTCGTGTCAATGCAGACTCTCCAATTACGTATTCAAATTTGGAAAAAGAAGAAATTGAAAAACGAAATCTAGGACAAGACATTCCTGTATTAATGAACTTTATGACGTCTGTAGTTACCACTTCGGATGCAGGAGCAGGTGTTGGATATACTGGAATTCGTGTGCGTGGTAGCGATGCAACACGTGTCAATGTTACCATCAACGGAATTCCGTTTAATGATGCAGAAAGTCAAGGAACATTTTGGGTCAACTTACCCGATATGGCTTCATCTACGGAAAGTATTCAGTTGCAACGTGGAGTTGGAACCTCCACAAATGGTTCTGGTGCTTTTGGCGCAAGTCTGAGTTTACTAACAGACGCAACTTCTGAAAAAGCAAACGGAGAAATTTCAAATTCGTTTGGAAGCTTCAATACCAGAAGACATACCGTAAAATTTAGTACAGGAAAGCTAAATGATAACTTTGAATTGGCAGGACGATTATCAAAAATAAAATCTGACGGATACATTGATCGCGCAAGTTCAGACCTAAGTTCATACTTCTTGCAAGCTTCTTTTGTAGACGAAAATACACTGATAAAAGCCTTAGCATTTGGAGGACATGAAATTACCTATCAAGCTTGGAACGGAATTGATGAAACGACATTACGTGAAAACAGAACTTTCAATCCTTCAGGACAATTTACAGACGAAAACGGAAATACACGTTTCTATGATAACGAAGTTGATAACTATCGCCAAGATCATTATCAATTTCATTGGAATCAAAAACTATCTGAAAATTGGACCACGAATTTAGGTTTAAACTATACACAAGGAAGAGGATATTTTGAACAATACAAAGAAGATGAGCCATTTGATGAATATGGTTTTGATGAAATCGTAATCAATGGCACAACCATCAATGAAACGGATTTAATTCGCAGACGTTGGTTAGACAATGATTTTTATGTGGTTAATGCGAATGCAAACTACAAAAAAGGAAACCTCGATATGGATTTTGGAGCATTCTTAGGATTGTATGATGGAGATCACTTTGGAGAAGTCATTTGGGCACGTTTTGCAAGTGATAGCGAAATTAGAGATCGTTATTATGAAGGAAATGCAAAGAAAAATGAACTTAGTTTCTTTACCAAAGCAACCATTCGTGTCAATGACAAAGTAAGCCTTTTTGGAGATTTACAATTGCGAACGATACGCTACAAAACCACAGGAATCAACTCAGATTTAGTACCTTTTAATATTGATGAAGATTTTACTTTTTTCAATCCAAAAGCTGGAATTAACTATAGAATCAATGCAACTAACAGTCTGTATTTCTCATATGCAAGAGCAAACCGAGAGCCAAACCGAAGCGATTTTGAAAACAATAGCAACGTAAAACCAGAACAATTAGACGATTTTGAATTGGGTTGGCGTAGAAAAGGAAAAAACTTTACGGTAAACACAAACGCGTATTACATGTTGTACAACGATCAGTTGGTATTAACAGGCGCTTTGGATGACACAGGAACGCCATTACGTACCAATAGTGGTAAAAGTTACCGTTTAGGTTTAGAAGTTGATGCGTCAATTACGCTAAGCGAACAATTCTCAATTCGACCAAACGTTGCGATTAGTACCAATAAAAACGTAGATTTTGTTACGTCAAGAGACGGAAGTTTGGTAAACTTAGGAAATACAAACATTTCTTTTTCTCCAGATTTTGTAGCAGGAAATATTTTTACATATTCGCTTTCAAGAAGCTTTCAAGCATCGTTACTATCTAAATATGTTGGCGAACAATACATGGGGAATATTGATTCAGACGTTTCAAAACTAGACAGTTATTTTATCAATGATTTGAATCTTACTTATGAAATTAAAGTAAATAAAATCTTTGAATCGATTACATTTTCAGGATTAATCAATAACATCTTTGGTGTAGAATATGTATCGAACGGATATTTCTTTACGTTTGATGATACGTGGTCAAATCCAGGAACGACAACAACTATTGAAGGTGCAGGATTTTATCCGCAAGCCACTAGAAACTTCTTAGTAGGAATGACGTTAAAATTCTAGAAAATAATAGCATACGAGTAGAAGAGGTTATCTAAAAAGTATAAAAAAGCGTCGTTCTGAATCAAGTTCAGCTTGACGAAAATTTAGCTTTTCAGACAGCCTCTTTTTTATTAAAATTATAGATGTTATCGGGAATACGATTACTCTTAAAAATTGTCTCTTTGTACCCAAACATACATTGTCACTTCAAATTTCACCAATGATGATAGAATAATAACTAGCTTTAAAATACAAACATTAAAATCATTTACTATGAAAAAGAAAAAGCTTAAAAATTTATCATTGAACAAAGTCAATATTTCTAAAATTGATAATGTAAATAACATAAAAGGAGGAGATACAATGCTTGCATGTACCATCATATCACTCACGAGTTTTTTTGTGTGCTCTATAGCGGATGGATCATGCGATTGTGATCCAGATCCAATTGTTGCAGATCCAGACAATACAAGAGGTTGTCCGTCATGGAATGTAGCTTGTTAAAAACAAAAAAGCGACTTGAAAGAGTCGCTTTTTTTTATCTTAATACTCACTACTAAAATCTCAATACTACAGTTCCCTAATTATTCGAGATAGTCACAATATTGCCCGATTTTATAGCACGATAATTAATCATCGGAAAACTGTCGGCACCTTCAACGGGATTCAACAATTGACCGTTTGCCAAACTATATTCATAATCTTCACAGGCACAAGTTGCCAAAACACCTGAAATCGTCATTCGTGAGCAATCATTCGGAATATGATTGGGACAACTTGCTTCCCAAGCAAAAAATTGATCGCCAGATAAATTAAACACAAAAAATCCACGAACGCCACCACCATTAGCAATGTATGTAGAACCACCTGCAAAGCGTAAATTGTCAAATTGTGGTAAATTCAAGTTTACCTGAAATTGCACCAAAGCATTCGGTACATAAGGATTATTATTCACTCCATCATCATCTGAATTACAAGACAAAAAACATCCTAAAAGACAGCATACAATCAAAAATCGTTTCATTTATTTCATATTTAATAAGTTCTGCAATTTACGCAAATCATTTTTTTAAAAAATAACATAGACAAGCTCTTTAAATATTTTCTTATATTTGTAAAACAAATCCCGTATCTAATGGGATTTTTTTGCGTTATACAATAGACACAAGTGATATGTTGTGCAAAAACAGATCTATGAATAGATAGAAAACGAAGAAATTATGAGTAAAGTATCTTATTATACACCAGAAGGACTAAAAAAGTTAAGAGACGAACTAGATCACTTAAAAAATGTTGAAAGATTAAAAGCTTCACAAGCCATTGCAGAAGCTAGAGACAAAGGTGATTTAAGTGAAAATGCAGAATACGATGCCGCCAAAGAAGCGCAAGGATTACTAGAGATGCGTATTTCAAAAATGGAAACGGTACTATCTACTGCAAGAATTATTGACGAAAGCCAGTTAGATACTTCAAAAGTATTAGTACTTTCTACGGTACGTATCAAAAACACCACCAACGGAATGGAAGTAACCTATACGTTAGTTGCAGAAAGTGAAGCTGACTTAGCTACAGGAAAAATTTCGGTAACGTCTCCTATCGGAAAAGGATTGCTAGGAAAATCTGTTGGAGAAATTGCTGAGGTAAAAGTGCCAAATGGAACCATGAAATTTGAAATATTAGAAATTTCTAGAAACTAGAAATAATCAATACATAATCACATAAAATCCTTTCTTACCTGTTAAAAAAGGATTTTTTTGTACAAATACGAAAGAACTTTTTTATCTTAGAAATTCTATAAAACCACTGCCGATGCCTTCTATTTTTACGAAAATAATCAATGGAGAAATTCCATCTTATAAAATTGCTGAAGACGAAAATTACTATGCGTTTTTAGACATCAACCCAAATAGTGCAGGACATACGTTGTGTATTCCAAAAATAGAAGTAGATAAAATATTCGATTTACCCGAAGAAACGTATATAGGTTTAATGCGTTTTTCACGGAAAATTGCCATTGCCATCGAAAAAACAATTCCTTGCGAACGTGTGGGAATGTCTGTCATTGGCTTGGAAGTTCCGCACACACATGTACATTTAATTCCATTACATACAATGGATAGCATGAATTTTAAAAACAAAGAAAAATTAACTCCAGAAGCATTTCAGGAAATTGCAGAAAAAATTAAATCAGCATTATAAACAACATGAAGTGTAAGAGTTTAAAAGTTTAGGAGTTTACAGTGAAAAATAATCTTACCAAACCCAAAACCCAAAACCTAAAACCCAATTCTAGTTTATCCTACTGTTTTCAACGAAATTTGCATGGTTGTTCCTTTCCCAAGTTCTGATTTTAACACCTTTACTTTTCCATCATGATAGTTCTCAACAATACGTTTGGCGAGTGATAAACCCAATCCCCAACCACGTTTTTTACTGGTAAATCCAGGTTGAAACACCTTTTTAAAATTTCGTTTAGGAATTCCTTTTCCGTTGTCGGTAATCTGAATTTTCACAAACTTTTCAGTAGAAATAATTTCCAATTTCAAATCGCCTTTTCCTTTCATGGCGTCAATGGCATTCTTAACCATATTTTCAATAGTCCAACTGTACAACTGCGCGTTAATTTCGCTGTAAATTGGTGTTTCGGGCGCTTTAAAAGTAAAATGGACCAATTTGGAAGTTCGCGAAAGCAAATAATCATAAGAATCTCTGGTTTCTTGCACAATATCCAATCGTATCAAAGTTGGAATCGAGCCAATTTTGGAAAATCGTTCCGTAATCGTTTGCAGTCGATCAATATCCTTTTCAATTTCCATAACATACTCAGGATCTACATTTTCGGTTTTTAAAATCTCTGTCCAACCTACTAAAGATGAAAGTGGTGTGCCAATTTGATGCGCGGTTTCTTTCGCCATTCCTGCCCATAACTTGTTCTGTTCCGAAGCTTTAGAAGCACTAAAAAAGAAATAGGCAACGGCGGCAAACAGTACAATTATCAGAAGTAAGGCAAGCGGATAATATTTGAGTTTGTTTAAAGTTTCGGAATTTCCGTAATAAAGCGTTCCTACTTTTACATCTTTCTTTAAACTTTCGTCAAAATAAATGATATCGATAGGTTGATTTTCCTTGGAGAATTGAAGAATCTTTTTGTTAATATAAACTGAGTCTTTAATTTTGTCTTCTTCAATGTTCATTGTCTCGACTCCACCTTTATCATTTCTAATAATTCTGGGATTGGAGTTTTCTGTAGCAATGATATCTCCTGCTAACAATAAATCTTCTCCTGCATTAATAGAATTAAATGAACGAACCCAAATCTCCATTTTGGTACGTTCATCTTTTTTAAACTCTTGAAAGAAAATATACGTATTCCATAAAATTCCAGACACAATGGCAAAAGATGCCAAAATAAGAATCCAACGAATAAGAACTTGTCTATTTTTAAAAATCATACAAATTGATTGAAAACACTAATATAAACGAAAACTAACAGTTTTATTGTTGTAAAAAAACTTAAAGAGAAATAAATATCATTCAGAACTAGATTTGAAATCTAATAAATCTCTAATTTGAATAGTAAGAGATCAAATCTAGTCTGTGTTGTTAATGATCATAAATTTCATCACAATCTACTGGAGTTCCCATTGTAGTAACGATTATATATTCTTCCTTATTAAGGTCATAGCATTCTATATAATATGTGTTATTTACTGAAAATGGTTTACAGTTTATGAATATTCCTCCCAAAACAGTATGCTGTTCTGTTTTCGTCAACGCTTTTACACCATCGACATTTAAAATTTTTTTAATCATAATTTTTAAAATTTTGGTTTATTTTTCTTAAAAGTAACGATAAAACGGATTAAATAGTATTTAACTTCTTAAAAAAGTAAGTAATGACGTATTAATGTCGAAAATAAATAGAGTTGTTTCCTCCGCTTTTTTACACTAATTTTGTGCCACATAAAAACATTGAAAATGGTATCTATTGATCCAAAAGAAATTCCAACAGCCAAACTCCATGGATATTTGCTAGGCGCCGTCGCACCAAGACCCATTGCCTTTGCAAGCACTGTAGATGCTGACGGGAATCCAAATTTGTCTCCGTATAGTTTTTTCAATGTGTTTAGTGCCAATCCGCCTATCATGATTTTCTCGCCAGCGCGAAGAGTTCGTGACAATACCACAAAACATACGCTTGAAAATGCAATGGCAACGAAAGAAGTGGTCATTAATGTGGTAAATCATGCGATTGTGCAACAAATGTCGTTGAGTAGTACGGAATATGCCGAAGGTGTAAATGAGTTTGAAAAAGCAGGATTGACCATGTTGGCTTCCGACATCGTAAAACCGTTTCGTGTAGCAGAATCGCCTGTGCAATTTGAATGCAAAGTGAATGAAATTGTACATTTAGGAAATGAAGGTGGTGCAGGAAATTTGATTATTTGTGAAGTGGTCAAATTGCACATCAATGAAGACGTTTTGAATGATCGTGGTAGCATTGATCATTACAAAATAGATTTGGTAGCCAGAGCTGGCGGAAGTTTTTACAGTAGAGCACGCGATGGATTTTTTGAAATTCCAAAACCAATTGCTACCTTAGGAATTGGTGTTGATCAAATTCCAGAAGCGATTCGTACAAGCAAAGTGCTAACAGGAAACGATCTTGGAATTTTAGGAAATGTAGAACAATTGCCTACGGAAGCTGAAATACAAGAATTTATCAAAACTACTGAAATTACGATTTCAGAAAATAAAGAAACAAATCATAAAGCAGCACAAGAATTTCTAGCAAAAGGAGATGTAAAAACTGCTTGGAACATATTATTAGCAACATAGATAACAAGAACATGGAAGTACAAGGAAAAGTCAAAATGATCGGGCAAACGCAGACGTTTGGAAACAATGGATTTAGAAAGCGCGAAATTGTAGTGACAACTGAAGAACAATATCCACAACACATTATGGTGGAATTTGTACAAGATAAAACAGATTTATTAGACAGTTTTCAAGTTGGACAAGCTGTAAAAATCAGCATTAACTTGCGTGGAAGAGAATGGGTAAATCCGCAAGGAGAAACAAAATACTTCAACTCTATTCAAGGTTGGAGAATTGAAAACTTACAATCAGAAGCGCCAGCTGCAGGAATGCCACCAGTGCCACCAGCAGATGCTTTTGAACCAGCAAACGACTTCAAAGAAGAAGATCACGACGATTTGCCTTTTTAAGAAATTGAAAATAGTTATCGTCTGTAACTTGTCATATCGAGCGCAGTCGAGATACTTTATTAAAAACACAAAACCTCATAGCAAAAATGTTATGAGGTTTTTTTGTTTTGAAAGTTTTAGATTACGGCTCAAAAGGTTGCAGGTTTGAATCCTGCCTAAGTCAAGAATACATGAAAAGCAAGCTAAAATACATAGCTTGCTTTTTTATTTTGGTATGTTTTTTATTTAAAAGCGATACTTTATGGAAATTAAACCGAATCGAAATCACAAAAACAAAAAACCCATAACAATCAACGTTACAGGTTCTTCAAAACAAATATTTTAATGAATGAACTACTTCACAATTGCAGTTCCTTTCAACTTAATTTTCAAATATTCAAAACTATCATCAATGGTCTTAAATAAATCATCTTCTGGAACAAGATCAGGAATGATATCTACCTTTTTCAACATGTCACACGGTTGTTCTTGCAAACCAACTAAAATAACTTCGATGTTTTTCGCACGCAAATCAAAAATGATATCTTCCAACGTATACAAACCAGATTGATCAATATACGGAACTCTATCCATCCTAAAAATAACCGCTTTTATATCTTCAGGTAACAATTGAATTTGATCTTTAAAGTACGAAGTGAAACCGAAAAATAAAGGGCCATACAAATGCTTGATGATGACTTTACTTTTGTATTCTTCATAAAACTCAATTTCATCCTGCCAAGGTTTTGAACCATCAATATCTGCGATATTTCCAACTTCCATGCCTTTTTCACTAATGTCACCAGATTTTTTCATAAATAACAAACACGCAAGTGCAATTCCGATGCCTACTGCCTGAATCAAACTTCCAAACGTAGTAATCAATAATACCAATATCATAATAACGGCATCTGCTTTTGGTACTTTTAAAAGATGCTTTAATCCTTTAAAATCTACAATCTTAAATCCAATAGGAATCAGCAAACCTGCCAAAACACATAACGGAATGTGCGCGGCTAATTGTCCCAAACCAAGTAAAACGGCCAATAAGAAAAGTCCATGTAACACACCAGAAACTCTAGTTTTTCCACCAGCATTAATGTTTACAACCGTTCCTTTCGTTGCTCCAGCTCCTGGAATTCCTCCAATGGCTGCGGCAATCATATTTCCAATTCCTTGTCCAATAAGTTCTCGATTGCTATTATGTTTGGTCTTAGTCATATTGTCTGCAATCACAGAAGTCAACAAGGAATCAATACTTCCAAGTACTGCCAAAACTACTGCATATTCTACAATAGTAGCATAAGCGCTGGAATCAATACTCAAAATATTACCCAATTGAAATGTTGGCAATCCTGAAGGAATTTCTCCAATCAACGGAACATCTAATTTTAAAAAATAAGCAATCAACGTGGCAACAATAAGCGCTACCAAAGCACTCGGAATCGCCTTTGTGATTTTTGGAAAAAGATAATATACCACAATAGTAATTCCTCCTAAAAGCAATGCATATGGATTAAAATCTGAGAATAAACTCGGAAAATTTTGAATAACGGCTACGGTCGATTTTGAAGAAGGCATTCCTGCAAAAGGAAATATTTGTAAAATAACAATAATGAGTCCCACACCACTCATAAACCCAGAGATGACGGGATAGGGGAAATATTTTACGTAACTCGCAATATTTAAAAATCCGAAAACTACTTGGAAAATTCCGCCCAATAAAAAGGTTGCTAAAATGATACTCATGCCATTATCAAGGCTTCCGTTCATTTGAATAGCAGCGGCAATCAATGCGGCTGAAACAACCGTCATTGGACCTGTTGGACCACTAGCTTGCGTTTCCGTTCCGCCAAATAAAGCAGCAAAAATACCAACAGCGATTGCTCCGTATAAACCTGCTGTAGCGCCCATTCCAGACTGAACTCCAAATGCTAATGCGAGTGGTAAGGCTACAACTCCAGCTACGAGTCCACCCGTGAAATCACCTTTAAAATTTTTAAAATCGTATAATTTTTTCAGCATATTTCTCTTTTTTTATATTTTGTTTTACACTTTTTTTAGTTGAAAATTATTGTGGATGTATGTACAAATATTACTTTTTCCAAGTACCTCCATAACGATAGTGTTTATTATCGCTTTTTACAGATAATAAGCAATCTTTACAAGCAAAAACCCATGATTGTGATGGCTTATATTGGATGCGATACATGGTTGAAAAATCATTTTTGCAAATCTCACAGTATTTAATTCTCAATGATATTGATTTAAAATTTAACAAATTACAAGATACGGAATTCTGCATTGTTTTTTTACTCTATAAAATTTAAACAGTGCTGATTTGGACGAATTAGAATTTTTGTAAATTCACAGCAAAAACCAACACATGCAAATTACCAAAGCTATCGAAACGTTGTTCAAGCGTTATTTGCCATCTCCATTTACGATTGCGGTTTTACTAACATTGCTCACCATCGTGCTGGCAACAGTATTTACAAAGCCTGAAACAGCAACAGTTGACGCGCATTTTGTTCAAGTGTTATCGTATTGGGAAGAAGGAATTTGGAATTCTAGCTTGCTCGTTTTTGCATATCAAATGATGTTAATTTTGGTGTTAGGACATGTATTGGTATTAAGCAAACCTGTAAATAAACTCATTTTAAAAATTACAAAATCAGTGACAAATACCACAAATGCAGTGGTTTTGGTCAGTGTAACAACGATGTTGGTTGCGTTTTTCAATTGGGGATTGGGTTTAATATTTGGAGCAATCTTGGCGAGAAAAGTGGGAGAACACGCGCAGAAACATCAAATTCCAATAAATTATCCGTTAGTCGGTGCGGCTGGATATGTTGGTTTAATGGTTTGGCACGGAGGAATAAGCGGTTCAGCACCTTCAAAAGCGGCTGAGTTAGGACATTTGCAAGGTTTGATGAATGGTATGTTAGATGCAAATATGATGGCACAAATTCCAGAAATCATCAAATCGAGTAGCACCATATTTAGTTGGTGGAATTTACTTTTATTCGCGATATTACTAATAGTAATTCCATTAACCTTAAGTCTCATTTCAAAAAAAGCAGCACCAACCGAACTCAATTTACCAGACTATGAGTTTGAAAATACAGCTAAAGAAAATCTAGAAGGCGCAGAAAAATTAGATCATTCAAACTGGTTTGCCATAGCATTTGGAGCATTGTTATTATTTGTGTTTTTTCTTCAATATGGCAGTAGTTTAGATTCGCTTTCGCCCAATATGCTTAATTTTTTAATGCTTGGTTTGGCAATTATATTGCACGGAAATTTCAAAAGTTTTTTAAACGCTATAGAAGAAGCTATCAAAGGAACTTCAGGGATTTTGATACAATTTCCACTCTATTTTGGAATCATGGGTATTATGAAAAGTTCTGGAATGGTCGGAATGATTTCAGACGGATTCGTTTCGGTTGCAACCGAAGTGACCTTGCCAATCTTTACCTTTTTTAGTGCAGGATTGGTCAATATTTTTGTACCAAGTGGTGGCGGACAATGGGCTATTCAAGGACCAATTGTCATAGAATCTGCTTTAAAATTAGGTGTTCCATTGCCAAAAGCCATTATGGCGTTAGCATACGGAGATCAAATTACAAATATGTTACAACCATTTTGGGCATTACCATTGTTAGGAATTACACGCTTAAAAGCAAAAGAAATATTACCATACACCATTATTTTAATGTTGGTCGGTTCGTTAGTCTATATTCTAGGATTAGTATTGCTATAAAAAAAGTCCCGAAAACGGGACTTAATATTTTGGTTTTAGGCTTTAATCTTAACGTACTAATTCAAAAAGCAAATGATGAAATAAATCTTTAGAAATGTTAAGATTATCACAAAATTGGTAAAAAATTACTAAAAATCAAAGATTTATGTGTGCTTTTCGCGCGAATTACATTCAAATTAAACACAGATCATGTACATTTTAACAGAAGAACTCATATTTCCGCCTGTCACAGCAGCTTCTCCAGAAGGATTTTTGGCTATTGGTGGCGATTTGTCTCCTGAACGATTATTACTTGCGTATGAAAGTGGAATTTTCCCTTGGTTTAGTGACGATGAACCGATTGTTTGGTGGTCGCCAGATCCAAGAATGGTATTGTTTCCTGAAGATTTGAAAGTTTCTAAAAGCATGAAGCAACTCTTGCGAAAAAATGCATTTAAAGTCACGTACAATCAAGCATTTTCAGAAGTTATTGACGTATGCGCAAAAATTTACAGACCTGGACAAGAAGATACTTGGATTACCGAAGATATGAAAGCCGCATACATCAAACTACATGAATTGGGACATGCAATTTCAGTAGAAGTTTGGCAACACGAAGAACTCGTTGGCGGATTGTACGGAATTGATTTAGGACACATATTTTGTGGTGAAAGCATGTTTAGTAAAGTCAGTAATGCTAGTAAATACGGCTTTATTCACTTGGTTAGAAAATTACAAGAAAACGGTTGTCAACTTATCGATTGTCAGCTGTACACAGATCATTTGGCAAGTTTGGGAGCATATGAAATTCCACGTGAAGTGTTTTTGTCGTACTTAAGATTGAAAGATTAAAAGATTGAAGAATTCAAAAATCTAACAGCATTAGCGATCTTGCTTCTAAAAGTGAAACGATCTATTTTTTTATATTTTCAAAATCACAGAAGTCAACACAAACAAAATTTCACGAGTATCATTGTTATAATCTTCAAAACGATATTCCAAACCTGTTTGAAACTTTAAATTCTTTGTCCATTGCCAACCAATTTGTGTGGTAAATCGTTGATCAATTTGTGGTAGTTCTGCTTTTGCAACACTTAATAATGATTCAAAATTAGTGACTAAATACGGTTCGCCAACATCTAGTTTATCTCCTTGCAACGGGAAATCAATTGTAAATCTATAGCGAAAGCGATGTACTGTATTTTCGGTTGTAATGCGCTGTTCTGAACGAATCCGATGTCCAAAACGAATCACATTCGGTCGATATGCATAATTGTATTGTTGCGTCAACCGAAGTTCATTACTACTATCTTCAAAATTTTCGCGAAAGCGATACATAATTCCAGCGCTCAAGCTATGATTAGAATTCAAACTATAGGTGGAAAAATGTACAAATTGCAATTGACGCGTTGTAAACTCAAATTCCTCATCACGGTAGATGTAGTTTCTTGAAACCGTTGAAAAATTTATTTTATAAGAACCATTCACTTTATGATTTACAGCGAATGAAGGTTCAAAAAAAGTGATAAAATCGTTTTGTGCTGAAGCTGAATACGAGCAGAGAACTATCGCGAAAGCTATACAAAATCTAATATAAAATGTGATCATACGAGCTTCGAATTATAGTTCTTACTAGGTTAAATTCGCCATCTTTCGTAAATGTTATTTCAATAAAATAACGCTTTTTCCCTTCTCTGACTTCAGCAATAATTTCATAAGAAAAATCACTTTCGGTATCATTTGAAAAAGCATTTTTGAACACTTTTTGTGGACTGGTATTTGTAGGTGTATATTGTCGCTGAATTTTTTTGAAACGAAAAGAAGCATACCTATTGTACATGTGCTTTTTTATCAGTTCAAGCGTTTTTGGTTTGATGTTTTTTGCTTTGATAGTAACTTCAATATCTTCCAAAATACCTTTTTCACTAAATTCTATACTATACCGAGTTCCTTTGTGTTTTAGCTTGGTTTCGTAACTTATTTTGACACTATCTTGTTCTTTATAATATTTTACTTTTCTAACTTTTTTAGGCAGATATTGTTCTAACAATTCAATGGCATTTTTTGGAAAATTGACTTTCTTAATGCGGTCTTCCTTTTCCTGTTTAAACGAATTCTGCGCATTGCAAAATACCGAACAACTCAACAATAATAGTATAACTAGTGATCTCATAATTTCTGAACTTCTTTATAACGAAAACAACTAACCGTATGATCGTTTACCATTCCTGTGGCTTGCATATGCGCGTACATTACGGTAGAACCTACAAATTTAAATCCTCTTTTTTTCAAATCTTTACTCAATGCATCTGATAATTCCGTAGTTGCAGGAACATCTTGTCTTTTTGTAAATGCATTTTGAATTTGTTTTCCATCGGTAAACTTCCAGATATAGTCTGAAAACGAACCAAATTCCTCTTGTATTTTCATAAACGCTTGTGCGTTGGTAATGGTCGCTTTTATTTTTAGTTTATTTCGAATTATGCCAGCATCTTGCAATAAACTTTCATACTTTGCTGCTCCGTAATTGGCAATTTTTTTATAATCGAAATTATCAAACGCTTTTCTAAAGTTTTCGCGCTTTCGCAGAATGGTAATCCAACTCAAACCAGCTTGAAACGTCTCTAAAATTAGAAACTCAAACAAAGTATCATCATCACGAACGGGAACGCCCCATTCTTCATCGTGATACGCCACATACAAAGGATCATTTCCACACCAAGTACATCTTTTTTTATCTAAAAACTCCATTTAAAAGTGATTTCATGACAAACATCATCATTTGTCTTTGATTCGTTTTGTAAATTTACAATCCTAAAGACTAAGAACAAAACTATCAAAATTTACTTTCGTAAGTTTTTTAGAAAACTACGACTGAATTTGAGTAAAAACCATAGAAATGACAACAACAGATACACATATAAAAACGATCATTGACGAAAGCTTACAAAAAGCAATTTCATATTTTGAATATAGAGTTTTAGTAGAAAATTTAGTTGCCGAAGGAAAATCTACAGGCGCATTACAAACAGAAGCTTTAGCTAATTATTCTATGTTGAATAACAAACGGATGAAGCGTTTGGATAAAACAACAAAATTGACGCCAGAAGCTATTGCGCAGATTGAATCGTACACAGGAAATGTAACTTGGTTGGTGTTGACGGAAAGTTGGTGTGGCGATGCGGCACAAACGATGCCAGTCATCAATAAAGTTGCTGAGTTGAGTGATAATATTACACTAAAAGTTGTAATGCGCGATGAAAATGAAGCGTTGATGAACGAGTTTTTAACCAATGGCGGAAAATCAATTCCGAAATTAATTGCTATTGATAATGCTTCGGGAAATGTACTAGGCGATTGGGGACCAAGACCTTCAGAAGCCACAAAATTGGTAAACGATTACAAAGCTGCATATGGAAAATTGACGCCAGAATTTAAGCAAGATTTACAAGTTTGGTATAATAAAGATAAAGGACAAAATACCGTAGCCGATTTGTTGAAGCTGGTGTAGGTTTGATTAAAAAATTCAAAAATTGAAGGATGAAAGTATTGAAAGATATTTTGATCCTTTTTTTGTTTATACGGCATACTGAACTTGATTCAGCAGAAAAATGACTCAATTCTCAATACTAATAACTCAATACTATCGACTCACTCTCAAACTTTCGCCAAATACATCAGGTGTGATGGCATTTTTCACATCAAAATCGCCAATTTTGGTTCTTCGTAATGCTGAAAGATGCGCGCCAGAATTGAGGGCTTTTCCAAAATCGTGTGCCAATGAACGAATATAAGTTCCTTTGCTACACACGACTCTAAAATCAATTTCAGGAAGAGCAATTCTAGTAATTTCAAACTCGTTAATGGTAATTTTTCGTGATGGAACCTCTACTTTTTCGCCTTCGCGCGCCAATTTGTATAAACGTTTTCCATCTTTTTTTAATGCTGAAAATACAGGTGGAACTTGATCAATTTCGCCTAAAAACTGTTGAGTAGCTTCCTGAATCTGTTCATTTGTAATATGATCTGTTGGGAATGTTTCGTTAATGTCACTTTCCAAATCATAAGAAGCTGTAGTGCCACCAACCGTAATTGTTCCAGTGTATTCTTTAACTTGACCTTGATAACCAGCAATTTTTTTCGTGTCTTTTCCAACACAAATAACCAATAATCCTGTTGCGAGCGGATCTAATGTTCCAGCATGTCCAACTTTTAATTTTCGTAATTTAAAGTACGATTTTAGCGCCAGTTTTATCTTATTTACCGCTTGAAACGAAGACCATTTCAAAGGTTTGTCAATCAGTAAAGTTTGTCCAGCTTGGTATTCTTCGAGCGTTTTCATTAAAAATAAGTTTGATATCCTACATATCCAATTGCAATGAGTCCAACAATTAAGCAGTAGATGGAGAAGTAACTAAGTTTGCTTTTCTTTACCAAATTGATCATCCAAGTACAGGCAAACAATCCGGCAACAAATGCAGCTATAAATCCAGCAGAAAGTGGAATAATCTGAGAACTTTCTAGCGAAAGCTCTCCACTAAAAATATCTTTTCCAATTTTTCCAAAAATCAACGGAACAACCATTAAGAACGAAAAACGAGCTGCTTTTGTTTTGTCATTCCCAAGCAATACAGACGTTGAAATTGTAGCTCCTGAACGTGAAATTCCAGGAAGCATGGCTATTGCTTGCGCAATTCCAATAACGATTGCATTTTTATAACTAACGTCTTTTTTAGTGTTTTTCGCTTTATCGGCTAAATACAATAATATGGCAGTTACGATGAGCATACAACCTACTAATAGGATATTTCCTTTGAATAAGGCTTCCAGTTGATCTTCAAATAAAACACCAACCAAGGCAGCAGGAATCATAGAAATAATGATTTTCAAAGCAAATTTGAAATCATCATTCCATTGAAATTGGAATATTCCTTTGAGTAATTCTAAAATATCTTTTCTGAAAATTACAATCGTACTTAATGCAGTTGCAAAGTGTACAACGACTGTAAATAGTAAATCTTCTTTGAGTTCGACACCTAAAATGGCTTTTCCTAATTCGATATGTCCACTTGAAGAAACAGGTAAAAACTCTGTCAATCCTTGAATAATTCCAAGGATAATCGCATTAATTACATCCATGAATTAGGAATTCGGATTCAACAATATGGCATATACTTCAATGGCAAAGCCTGCAATGACTAGCATTGGAGCTACATGAATTCGTTGTGCATTGAAAACGGCTTCATTGAATACGTTTGGATCGTCGCTTCCGCCACCAGACATTAAGATAAAACCTAAAGCAATAACTGCCATACCAATCAGCATGAACAGGTAATTTTTCTTTCCAAAAACAAAAGTTGATTTTGGTTGCGGCGTATGTTGTGGCGTAGATTTTTTGCTACTTTCTGACTTCTTTTTTTTCATGTACGTTCTAATTTACAATTCCCATTTAAAACTACAGAAAGTGAAAAAGGTGTTTTTAAAACTCGCTGTAGACAATGGCAGTTCCTTTTTCCATTCGGGAAATATGTGGAACTATCCCATCAGGACTCACTAAAGTCCATCGGTTTGGGCAGTACAAAGTAACGGTTTTATTTAAAACTTTTGAACTTAATTGCGCTAAATTTAAGCCTTTCTCTAAACCACGGTTGATATAGTAATAATGACTATCGTTTTCTAATCGAATTTGGATATCGTTAGAAGTTCCTTCTGCAATAGAAACTATTTTTCCTGAGATCAATACGCAATCATCCGAATCTACCTCAGTTACTGGTTTAAAAGAATATGCTAAAAATACAACAAGTGCTATGCCTAAAAATATAAATGTGAGTCGTTTCATCGTTTATAGTTTTTAAAAAATTAAACTGGATTTTTTTATCACGTAAATATTTTCATCATAAATTTCGGGTTTGGATTTGTTGATATAAAGATAACTCAATAAGTTCCTAAATATTTTACAAGGAAAGGTTAAAAGCTGTTAATGTTTTGAATGGTAAAAAGTTATATATATGTTTCAGCTTAAGTAGTTTTTACTTATGATTGTCCAAAATAATGGCTAATACCACTCAAAATACTTTGTACCGCGTATGAAGCTAAAATTAAGCCCATTATTTTACTAATAACGGTAATTCCATAACTTCCGATTTTCTTTTGAACGGAATTTGCCACAAGTAATATTAGACACGTAATGCCAATAACAACCAACACTAAAACGGTGGTCACTGCTTGTTGTTGAATGCTATACGTATGATTATCCGTCATCAATACAACAGCCATAATGGCTCCAGGCGAAGCGATCGACGGAATTGCCACAGGAAAAATAGTCACATGTTTATAATCGGTAATTTGATTTTTCTCACGTTCAGGTTTTCCATCACCAAAAATCATGGTCAATGCGAAAAGAAATAAAATAACACCACCAGAAATTTGAAATGCATCCAGCGAAACTGACATGCCTTCTAAAATTAATTGTCCAATGAGGATAAAAAACAACAGAATTATAAAAGCAATTCCCGAAGCGCGGATGGCAATTTTTCGTTTGTGAATATCGTCAAACTCCTTTGTTGCTTCCAAATACACAGGAACTGAACCAATAGGATCAATTACAGCAATCAGAAAAAACAAGGTAGTAAGAATTGCAGTCATGTGTTGTTTTTAAAAAAAATTAAGAGTTCGTTCGTTGACTTCGAATTGTCAAAATCATGGCAAAAATTAGCAAAATACTCGATACGTTTCGAAACCAAAATCCACGATCATATACTTCAGAGATACTAATATTGACAATAATTAAAATAACACTGGCAACAATTAGTAGAATTGGGAGAATAGTTTTTTTCATCTTAATAATACAATTGATCTGTTCGTAAATTCAAGAAACGTTGTGTCGCAAAAAAGCTGCTAATCCATGTTATCAACACACCAATTATAAAGATTCCTGCAAACACAGAACCAATTAAAACCTTATCATTGGCAAGTTGCAATTGTGGCAAGGATTTATTTACATAATACAATACGCCAGCCATTCCTGCCAACGCTAAAATTGCTGCAATAATCCCCATTTTTACACTATTCCAAATAAAAGGTTTCCGAATAAAACTCTTCGTGGCACCAACCATTTGCATGGTTTTTATGGTAAAACGTTTTGCATATACAGACAAACGAATAGAACTATTAATCAACAACGCGGCAACAAGTGCAAAGAAAATACACGTGATCAAAATTCCGAGTCCGACTCTTTTAATATTTGCGTTCAACTTAGAAACCAACGGTTTGTCAAACGACACTTCTTCTACAAAATTTTTCTCAGCAATCTCAGCGGCAATCGTTTCTAACTGTTCAGCCGAAACAAACTTTGCATTCATATACACATCTAAGGAATTTAATAATGGATTTTCGCCCAAATACTTTACAAAATCTTCGCCGATATCTTCGGTCAAATTTGCAGCAGCCGTTTCTTTCGACACAAAATCAGCAGACTTTGTATATTCGGCCAACGCCAATGTTTTTTGCAATTGCTTAATTTCAACCTCTTTGGCGCTATCTTTCAAATACACAGTCAAAGCGATTTTTTCCTTATAATAATCGGCTACTTTTTTAGTATTTAATACCAACAAACCTAGTATTCCTAACAAAAAAAGTACAAGCGTTGTGCTCAATACCACGGAGAAATACGAAGAAATCAATCGGTTTTTTTGATACTTTTCAAAAGAAGAACTCATAAATAGTGCGTTAGAGATGTAAAACTATAAATTATTAATTATAAATGTTGAATTTTAGATGTAAAATCAGGTATTTGAGATCAGGTATTGGGTTTTAGGGAATAGGCATTCGTGTTTTACAAGTTAATTTGGAGTCTTTAAAACCCAAAATCTATTCACCTTTCTTTTTCTCTTTCTTCTTTTCCTCCAAATATTCTTCCATAGATTTCATATTGCCACTTACAATATCTTTGACATCTTTTTGAAGCTTTTTGTAATCGATGTCTTCTTTGTAAGTATATTGATAGAGCGTTCCGCTGAATTCGTCTTTGCCAGTTTCCATTCGTTTCGTCAATACATAATCAAATTTTTTGGTGTCACCATGAAACATTAGTACATGCAATCGGTACAATTGATCTTTATCCGAACCGTCAGGATTTGTACTATAAACATAATACACAACCTTTGTGAAACTTGAAGAAAAACGATTTTCAGGAAGCTCTGCAAACCATTCGTAACCCCAAACATTTTTGTCGCCAATTTTAAAGAAATCGAAATTAAAATATTCGTCCAAACCTTCTGGAAGCAAACTATCTTTTTTCGCTTTATACATTTTCGCTTTCCATTTTTTACCTTCTTCAAAATTACCCAAGCCAAAATGTGAAACAGTAATATTTTTCATCATAAAATATTCACGCTTGGCAAATTGTTCATCAAACATAAATCGCCCTTTGCGAATTGCTTCAAGTGCTTTTAAGCCGTATTTTAGGGAAATATCAAATTTTTCATTATTACGCGCATTCTGTTCAATATGACTAGCGGTCAAAGTATTATACCAAATAGCATGTTCATATAAAGTATCATTTTTAGGAACGCTTTCTTGAAGTTCTTTAAATTTTACATACGCCGAATCAATCTGATTATTCTGAGCAAAATATAACCCTTTTTCGTAAATTCTTATGCAGTCGCTTTGACTCATTCCGAAACTAGGAATCGAAAGTATAATGGTTAAAATGATTTTTTTCATAACAGAATAATTGGTGGATATGTTCAAAAATATGTCTTTTATGCTCGTAAAAAATTAACAATGAGTAAACGTAATTGTATAATGAGTTAACTTGCAGAAGCTATTAGTATTGTGTTCATTTTACTTCTTTGATAAAATTCAATATATTTTGCATGATGTAGGTATCTAATTTATAAGGATCATCAAAAATGATATATATGTTTTTGTACAATGCTTCATATTCCTCAGTTTTTTTGAATTCCTTGAACTGAGCAGCTTTAAATTGTTGAAATTCAAAATAATTCATTGTGTGTTTTTTAACTAAATGACCTTTAAAAATCTCTAAAAATTCAAAAATGTGATCCTCTTTTTCATCTTCAAAAGAACCTTTACGATCATCAATTCGTAACAAACCTGAAAACCAATCACACCTTTTAGAATGCGGAAAATTCTCTTTCAAAATAGACACGAAATCAAATGTTCCGCCACGACTGAACGCTTCTAAATTCTGAATATATAAAAAGTCGTCTTTAATGCTAAAAGTTGCTTTATAACCTCTGTGCAAAGCGGTAACTCCTGACGATTTATTCTTTATTGCTGTACTTTTGTCTATACGCGAATCAAGAATATACGTATTGATTCTATATTCTTGATCCTCAAAAATTAACGTATCACGTATTTGTCTTGTCATTATTTAAATTTAAACATGGAATTGATCTCTTAAGAACTAGCAACGAATTTACAAAAAAACAAAATCAGGGATTAGGTTTTAGGAATTAGATGTTAGTAGTTTCATATATCAATTCAAGCGCAGTCGAGAATACTTTGATAACAAATCCACAAAAAAACAAAAATTAAGTAACAAAGCGACTTTACACAGAAAACAGAAAAACAAATAACCAAATCCACAAAAAAACCACTAAATTTGCGCTTCTTTAAAAATGATCACGATGAAGTACAATTTCAACGAAATTGAAGCCAAATGGCAAAAATATTGGAAAGAAAACGGAACATTTCACGCAGAAAACGATTCCGAAAAACCAAAATATTATGTGTTAGATATGTTTCCTTATCCGTCAGGAGCAGGATTACACGTTGGACATCCATTAGGTTACATTGCTTCAGATATCTATGCGCGTTACAAACGCCATCAAGGTTTCAACGTATTGCATCCACAAGGATATGATAGTTTCGGATTGCCTGCGGAGCAATATGCCATTCAAACAGGTCAGCATCCCGCAATTACTACAAAAACGAACATTGCGCGCTATCGTGAGCAACTCGATAAAATTGGATTTTCATTCGATTGGAGTAGAGAAGTACGCACGTCTGATCCTGCATATTACAAATGGACACAATGGATTTTCATCGAACTATTCAATTCTTGGTACAATGTAGAAACAGACAAAGCAGCACATATTGATACGCTTGTCGCGAAATTTGAAACAGAAGGAAACGCCAATGTAAACGCAGTTTGTGATGATGACATTGCTATTTTCGCTGCCGCAGATTGGACGCAGTACGACGCGAAGACCAAACAAGAAATACTACTAAAATATAGATTGACATACCTTGCCGAAACGGAAGTAAACTGGTGTCCAGCATTAGGAACAGTTTTGGCAAATGACGAAATCGTAAACGGCGTTTCAGAACGTGGAGGACATCCTGTTGTGCGTAAAAAAATGACCCAATGGAGCATGCGAATCTCTGCGTATGCACAGCGTTTACTAGACGGTTTGAATACCATTGATTGGCCGCAACCATTAAAAGATTCACAAACCAACTGGATTGGTCGCTCGCAAGGTGCGATGGTGACATTTAAAGTTGATGGACATGACGCAAACATTGATGTGTTTACCACACGACCAGACACAATTTATGGTGTAAGTTTTATGACTTTGGCACCAGAACATGATTTGGTTCAAAAAATTACAACTGCTGATCAAAAAGAAGCTGTTGAAGCCTACAGAGATGCAACTTCCAAACGTAGCGAACGTGAACGTATGGCAGATGTAAAAACCATTTCTGGAGTATTTACAGGTGCATATGCATTGCATCCGTTTACAGGTGAAAAAGTGCAAATCTGGATTGGCGATTACGTACTCGCAAGCTACGGAACAGGTGCTGTGATGGCAGTTCCATGTGGCGATCAACGTGATTATGACTTTGCAAAACATTTCGGATTAGACATTCCAAACATTTTTGAAGGTGTTGACATTTCGGAAGAAGCCTACGGAGAAAAAGAAGGTGTAAAAATTGCAAACTCTGATTTTCTAAACGGTTTAACATACAAAAAAGCAATGAAAACCGTGATTTACGAATTAGAAAAACGCGGTTTTGGTAAAGGAAAAATAAACTATCGTTTGCGTGATGCCGTATTCTCGCGTCAGCGTTATTGGGGCGAACCATTTCCAGTATACTACGTAAATGGAATGCCACAAATGATTGATGTAAAGCATTTGCCAATTGCATTGCCAGAAGTTGAAAAATACTTACCAACAGAAACAGGCGAACCACCATTAGGAAATGCTGAGGTTTGGGCGTGGGACACCAATACAAATACAGTTGTTGACAACAAACACTGTCATTCCGAACTTGATGCGGAATCCACAGACAACGGAATCTACCCACTAGAACTCAACACCATGCCAGGTTGGGCAGGAAGTTCTTGGTATTTCTTCCGTTACATGGAAAAAGCCTTGCGCGATGAACACTTTGCAAGTCAAGAAGCCTTAGACTATTGGGAAAATGTAGATTTATACATTGGTGGAAGCGAACATGCCACAGGACACTTATTATATGCACGTTTTTGGACAAAATTCTTAAAAGACAGAGGTTTTGTCGGTGTAGAAGAACCGTTTAAAAAACTCATCAATCAAGGAATGATTTTGGGAACGAGTGCTTTTGTTTTCAGAATAGATGGAACTAATAAATTTATTTCAAAAAACATATTAGACACTATTAATGAAAAGGTAAATAATGGAGAAAACCTTTCTGAACAAGAACATAGTTTGTTTGAAAATTGGACTCCAATTTCAGGTAAATCGTTACCTGTTCAATCAATTCACGCTGATGTTGCTTTGGTAAGTTCAGCAGATACTTTAGATATTGAAGGTTTCAAAAATTGGCGATCTGATTTTAAAGACGCTGAATTTATCTGTGAAGAAGACGGCACATTTAAAGTTGCTCGCGAAGTCGAAAAAATGTCAAAGTCGAAATATAATGTTGTAAATCCTGATGAAATCTGTGAAGCGTATGGCGCCGATAGTTTACGTTTGTTTGAAATGTTCCTTGGGCCATTAGAACAAGCAAAACCGTGGAATACCGCAGGAATTACAGGTGTATTTAGCTTTTTAAAGAAATTATGGAAACTGTACATTGCAGATGAAGGTCCAAGAGTTACTGAAACTGAACCGACAAAAGACAACTTAAAAACATTACACAAAACCATCAAAAAAGTGCAGTATGACATTGAAAACTTCTCGTTCAATACGTCGGTAAGTACCTTTATGATTTGTGTAAACGAATTGAGCGTGCAAAAATGTACAAGCAGAGAAATATTAGAACCGTTAACGATCTTAATTTCGCCATATGCACCGCACATAGCAGAAGAATTATGGTTTCGTTTAGGAAATGAAGGTTCAATTGCAACCGCGAAGTTTCCAGTGTTTGAAGAAAGACATTTGGTAGAAAGTTCAAAAGAATATCCAGTATCTTTCAATGGAAAAATGCGCTTCAAAAAAGAATTGCCATTAGACTTGTCAAAAGAAGAAATTGAAAAAATTATCTTGGAAGATGAACGAACAGAAGCACAACTAAACGGTAAAACTCCGAAAAAAGTAATTGTAGTTCCAGGAAAAATTATTAATATCGTAGGATAAGAAGTTTCTAAGTTAGTATATTGAGCTTTATCGAGATACAATCAAAACATAGGAAACATAAAAACTAAAATTTGGTATGAAAATAGCTAATGAATAGCTAGTTTAATTTTATATCATCATAAAAAAGTAACAAATGAAAAAATTCCTCTTTATAATCGCAATGCTTTGTGTAAGTGTCGGAATGGCACAAAAAAAGCAAGTAAAAGAACGTGCAGGAAAAGTATCTGAAGACAAGGAATTTCCAACGCAATATTCATTTCCTAAAGAATATATAGGAACATATGCAGGAAATCTAAACATTGCTGATGCTTCTGGCGTATTGCAAAATGTACCGATGGAGTTGTCAATCAAACCAACGGAAGATCCAAAAAAGTTTGATTATACGTTATCCTATATTGTTGCAAAGAAAAAAGACGAACGAAAATATACGCTCATCGTAGTCGACCACGAAAAAGGAATCTTCGACTTGGATGAAAATAACGGCGTTGTATTACGTGCAAATTATATGCGACAAACCTTGTTTAGCACATTTGAAGTCAACAACAGAATCCTAAACAGTAGTGTAGAATTTAAAAATGACGGACGTATATTTTTTACCATTATCGTTACCGAAAAAGCAGATCCTAGAAAAACAGGAGGCGAAAAACTTTCTGTGACAAGTTACAATGTTGTTGTCATACAGAAAGCAGCGTTGCGCAAAGTAGAGCGCGATTAGAAACAACTGACAAAACTTCATATAATTATAAACCTCGCTCATTTGGCGAGGTTTTTGTATTTTAGGATACATAAAAAATAGAATATATATGTTTTCAAGTGGATATATGCTTTTAGTGGGCGCAATAATGTTAGCAAGTATGTTTGTGAGTAACAAACTCAAAAGCAAATTTGCGTACTATTCAAAACTTCAATTACGAAATGGAATGAGTGGTGCCGAAATAGCCGAAAAAATGCTGGCAGATCATGGAATTAGAGATGTAAAGGTAATTTCTACACCAGGAATGTTAACAGACCATTACAATCCTGTGAAAAAAACAGTAAATCTCAGTGAAGGTGTCTTTAACCAACGAAATGCCGCAGCTGCAGCTGTAGCGGCACACGAAGTTGGACATGCTGTACAACATGCAAAAGGCTATCAATGGTTGCAAATGCGATCAAAATTAGTGCCTTTGGTAAGTATTGCTTCTAAATTTTCGCAATGGGTAATTTTTGGTGGAATTGCACTCATGGCTAGTCAAGGAGCTGGTTTAGGACAAAATATCTTAATCGTAGGATTGATTATGTTTGCCACAGGAACCTTATTTAGTTTTGTGACACTTCCGGTGGAATACGACGCAAGTAACAGAGCATTGCGCTGGTTACAACAAAAAAATATAGTATCGAGAGAAGAATTTGCAGGCGCGCAAGATGCACTCAAATGGGCAGCGAGAACATACGTAGTTGCGGCACTCGGATCGTTAGCCACATTGCTATACTTTATGAGATATTTGAAAAAATGATAAATTACGAGTAAATAAAGTCTTAAAAAAGCACGACATTGATCGTGTTTTTTTAGGTCTTAAGTATTTTTAGAATTAATGATTAAAATAAAATAATTAATGTTTATCGTTAATTATTCAAAAAAATATATATTTGAAAAAAGATTTGATGAAGCATAAATTACCTTTCTTAATCAGTATTAGTTGTTTCCTGCTGTATAAATTGTTGCAGTATAGTACAGGAAATAGATACATAGCATTATTGGTATTTCTAATTCCAATAACGGTGCTACTAATCAATATGATTCTTAGAAAAAAATTACGCTATAAATCATGGTTTTTATCAAAACACAGCTTTTTTCTAGAAAAAAAAAGTTCAACATTTACTTCAGCGATCTCAAAAGAATTACTATTTCAAAAACTACAAGAGGTAACAAAATCATCTTCATTTCGGTTGGTAGATTCAAATTCTAAATCATCTGAATTGTTACTTACTACTGCTGCAAATTTCTGGACTTGGGGCGAAAATTTATACATAGAAATCAAAGAAGGCGAAAAAGAAACTTCTCTTGTAAACGTAACCGCAGTCACTATTTATGGAAGTTATTCATGGAATAGAAATCATAAAAATTACCAACATTTTTACGAATCGTTTCAACAATCATTAACCATATAAATATACGGAATGGCTATTGTTGTTAACTTAGATGTAATGCTTGCAAAGCGAAAAATGCAACTCAAAGAACTCTCTGAAACGGTTGGTATTTCTGTTGTAAATTTATCCATCCTCAAACAAAGTAAAGGGAAAGCAATTCGTTTTTCTACGCTAAATGCAATCTGCGTGGCGTTGCATTGTCAGCCAGGAGACCTTCTCGAATTTGTGCCAGATGAAACACAAAAACGATTATGAGTTGGGTATTTGGCACGATATTAATACTGGTTTTTATCTTTATATATACAAATTATACGAAGAAAAAAAGAAAAGAAAAGCTAACAAAACACTTGCTTGAAAATTGGGGAAAACCCAAAAAACAGGAAAGTTTTAATTTCAACTTGATTGAAAGGTTCTTTGTCAATAATACAGACCAAGAAGGTGTTTTTCATGTCATTTCTGAGAAAATACAAAGAGATTTAGACCTTGATGAACTCTTTACATATATTGACAGAACTTGCTCTAAAATTGGGCAACAATACTTGTATTACAAGCTTAGAACGATTTCATCAATAGCAAAATTGGTAAAGTTTAACTCGCTCGTTGAGGTGTTTAGAAAAGATGTAGCTCTGCGAATAAAAAGTCAACTATTGCTCAGTGAATTACGATTTCACAGCGCATACGATTTAGAAAACTTACTAAATGGTTTGCAAGTACAAAAATCAAGATTAGTTTGGCTTGCACATTGTTTAAATGTAGGAACGTTGTTATTTTTCGGTTTAGGATTTTACAATCCGATGTTCTTCTTATGCATTGCGCCCATTTATATAGTCAATATGTATTTGCATATAACCAATAAAAGATATGTAAACTATTATTTAAGTGGTGTAAAGCAACTCTCAAAGGCACTTCGAATCACAAAAAAGCTAGCTACATTCAAAGACATAAAAGAACAGTATAAAGAGTTTTCTTTCATTAAAAAGATTGATGCAATACAACTAAAAACAGAATTTTTAGGTTTTGAAACCAATTTATTATCGAATGAATATTTCTTTGCCATTTGGATGGTAATTGAATCGTTTAAAGTATTTTTAAATGTAGAATTTTTAGTATTCAATAGTTTTATAAGTGGCATCACGGAAGAAAAGAAAAGTATAAAAGCCATGTTTGTTCGTATTGGAGAAATTGATGCGGCATTGTCTACGGCTTCCCTAAAATCGGATGAATTACAAACGTGTACGCCTGAATTTGTAGCTACAAAAACGATGGAAGTGTCTGAAATAGTGCATCCATTGGTAAATGATTGTGTTGCAAATGAACTAGCTATACAGGATAAAAGTATCTTGATTACAGGTTCGAATATGTCAGGAAAAACAACTTTTATTCGCACGATTGCTATCAATAGTATATTGGCGCAAACACTATATTTATGCTTTGCAAAAACCTATAAAGCGCCATTTTTAAAAATATATTCTTCCATTCGTATTGCAGACAATGTTCTCGAAAACAAAAGTTACTACTTGGAAGAAGTTGAAACGATGAAAACATTACTCGATGCTTCCACTGATAAAGCACCATGCTTATTTATTTTAGATGAATTGTTTAAAGGTACAAACACTGTTGAACGAATTTCAGCAGGCAAAGGAATACTGTCATATTTAAACACTACTACGAATATTGTTTTTGTGTCTACGCACGATATTGAACTGACTGAAATGTTGCAAGCTGAAGGATATGAACTATTTCACTTCAGTGAAGCTATTGCAAATGAAACTTTAGTTTTTGATCATAAAATAAAATCGGGAAGACTTACAACGCAAAATGCGATTAAAATTTTGGACGTTTACAACTATCCAAAAACCATTATTACAGATGCAAAAAATGTGCAAGCGAAGTATTTTGGGAAGTAAATAAAATCAGTTTACACTTCAATCTGTCGATCAATTTGCTGGTTTAAAGAAATAAAGGTTTCCGTACGTGAAACACCTTTAATTGCTTGAATTTTATGGTTCAGAATATGCATGAGATGTTCATTATCTTTGCATAAAATTTTGATGAGAAGTGACCAATTTCCAGTCGTATAATGACTTTCCATAACTTCAGGAATTTGTTCCAATTCTTTTACTGCCGAAGGATTTCGCATGGCTTTATCTAAATATACGCCAATAAATGCCATCGTTTTATAGCCTAAAACTTTTGGATTAATGATAAATTTTGAACCGACAATCAACTTTGCATCTTCAAGCTTGCGCAAACGTTGATGAATGGCTGCTCCTGAGATTCCAATAGTGCGGGCAATACTTAAAATTGGTGTGCGCGCATCTTGCATCAACGCACGCAGAATTTCTTTATCAATACCATCAATTTCAATTTGTTCATTGACCACTTTCATAATAATCTATATTTACAGTATGAAAGTTAAAAGTAGTAATTTTTACTTACATATAACGTAAAAGATCTTTTTCTGATTGAATTTGATATTTTTCGGGCTAAATTCTTAAAATATTGAAATAGTTAACTCAAAATCATGCATCGTGAATACGAAATCAAAAATCATACATCAAAAATCAAAAATTCACATTACATATTTGCAGGATCGTAGCCGAAATACGGAACTTCTTCTTCCTTAAAAATAACACCGTATTCCTCTAATTCTTTTAAAATTGGCGTGTATACTTCTTTTGTAATTGGCAACTGTACACCTGGTGTTTTAATTTCTCCATTCAAAATTTTCAAAGCGGCAATCGCAACAGGTAAACCGACTGTTTTTGCCATGGCTGTATAGGTTTGATCTTCTCCTAAAATGACCATTTTTGAATCAATTTGATGCTTTTCGCCATCTTTTTCATAACCAAACTTGTGATACATCACAATCATATCCTTATCATCTGGTGCCAACGTCCAACTATCCATCAATATTTTTTGAAGAATTTGTGCAGGCGTAGCATTTTCTAAACCTACCATTTTATGTGGATTAAAAAGATCTAATTCTAACAACTTTTCCCAAAGCGTATCATCTTGATCAATCTTCAAATTGTGACGCATTTTCAATTCTACAGAATCCGTTGGACTGTAGGGTAAAAATGAATTTACAAAGTCGCGATAACTCATATCTGCCGAATTTTCAATAGTGTAACTATCATCGGTCATTCCTAAAATGACAAACATTTGCCATGCTCTAGAAAAACCAACACGTCTGATCGTTCCACGATATAACGTCAAAATATCATCCAATCCGTAAACGCTTCGGTACTTTAACGAATCACGATTGGCGTAGGCTTCAAACTTTCCGTACCCTTCAACATTTAAAAATTCGGTTCTACGGAATAATCGGTTGTACGGAATATATTTATACGTTCCTTCTTGGATAAACTTTGCTGCGCCACCTTGTCCAGCTAAGACCACATTTCTTGGATTCCATGTAAATTTATAATTCCACAAATTGGTGTCACTTTCCGGAGCTACCAATCCGCCAGTAAACGATTCAAACAAAATCATTTCTCCGCCATTGTCACGAATACGATCTATAACTTCCATGGCGCTCATATGATCAATTCCAGGATCAACTCCGATTTCGTTCATAAAAACGAGTCCTTTTTCCTTTACGGCTGCATCTAGCGCTTGCATTTCTTTGCTGATGTACGAAGCTGTGACCATATTTTTACCAAAATGAACACAATCTTTGGCAACTTCAATATGAAAACGCGCTGGCAACATTGAAATTACAATCGAAGCTTTTTCAATGGCAGCTTTTCTATTTTCTTCATTAAAAACATCTAAAAATATAGCAGAAGCATTCGGATGATCTCCGACAAGTTTCTGTGCATTTTCAATAGTAATATCTCCAACGGTAATGTGTAAATTTTCAGAATCACTTTTATCTAAAAAGTATTTAATAAGGTAAGAAGCAGATTTTCCTGCACCAATAATTAAAATGTTTCGCATAGTGGCTTTTGTTGCGTAATTTTGTAATTAGACAAATATAACACGAATGTAGCAAAATGTTACATTTATAAAAATAACTATTCATTTTTATGAGAAAAAAGATTTTAGTAACAGGTGCCATTTTAGCATGTTTGGCAGTAATATTAGGCGCATTTGGCGCGCATGCACTCAAAAAAATACTCACAGCAGATCAAATTGCCTCTTTTGAAACAGGAGTTCGGTATCAAATGTACCATGCAATAGTACTTTTATTCATAGGAATTGCACCTTTTATTTCTACAAAAACACAAAAACTACTGTTTGTTTTTATCTTATGGGGAATTATTTTATTCTCAGGTTCTATATACTTGTTAGCGACGAACAATGCTACATCTTTTGATTTTACAACTATAGGATTTATTACGCCGATAGGAGGAAGCTTATTAATAGTGGCTTGGGTTTTAATGATTGTTAGTTTTTTAAAGTTAAAAATGGATAAAATCGATTAAAAATCTGTTATATGTAAAAATATTTATACTTTTGCTCTTGACAAAAAACACAACAAGAGTTAAAAGTTATGACAAATAACACCTTCTCAACGAAAACGATTTCGTTAAATCAATACGGAATCAAAAACGCCAAGGCGCATTATCAACTTTCCTCAGATGAACTTCATGAAGAAACTATAAAAAAAGGACAAGGAGTAGAAACTTCTTTAGGAGCTATTGCTGTAAATACAGGAGAGTTCACTGGAAGATCGCCTCAAGATCGTTTTATAGTAAAAGACAGTATTACAGAAGATAAAATTTGGTGGGGAGACATCAACATTCCTTTTGAGCCTGCTGCTTTTGATACGTTATACGACAAAGTTGTCGATTACTTATCGGAAAAAGAAATTTACGTTCGTGATGCGTATGCATGTGCTGATGAAAATTACAAATTGAACATCCGAGTGATCAATGAATATCCTTGGAGTAATATGTTTGCACACAATATGTTTTTGCGTCCAACAGAAGTAGAATTAGAAGGTTTCAATGAAGAATGGTTAGTGGTAAACGCACCAGGTTTCATGGCAAATCCTGAGATCGATGGAACGCGTCAGCATAACTTTGCAATTTTGAACTTTGAAAAGAAAATAGCTTTAATTGGTGGAACTGGTTACACAGGAGAAATCAAAAAAGGAATATTTTCAGCGTTAAACTTTATTCTTCCTGTATTCAAAAATACATTGCCAATGCATTGTAGTGCCAATATTGGTAAAAATGGAGAAACGGCTATCTTCTTTGGATTATCAGGAACAGGAAAAACAACCTTGTCAGCCGATCCAGAACGTAAGTTAATTGGGGATGATGAACATGGTTGGACAAACGAAAATACAGTCTTTAACTTTGAAGGCGGTTGCTATGCAAAAGTGATCGATTTAAGCGAAGAAAAAGAACCAGATATTTATCGCGCTATCAAAAAAGGAGCAATTCTTGAAAATGTAGTGCTAGATGAAAACAAAAATGTAGATTTTGAAGATACTACAATCACGCAAAACACACGTGTAAGTTATCCAATATATCATATTGACAACATTCAAGTACCTTCAATTGGGAAAAACCCTAAAAATATATTTTTCTTAACTGCCGATGCTTTCGGAGTATTGCCTCCGATCTCAAAACTTACACCAAGTCAGGCAGCATATCACTTTATTTCAGGATATACCGCTAAAGTAGCAGGAACTGAAGCAGGAGTTACAGAGCCTGTACCAAGTTTTTCTGCATGTTTTGGAGCGCCGTTTATGCCACTGCATCCAACAGCATATGCTGAAATGTTGAGTGAAAAAATGAAAGAATCAGGTGTAAATGTTTGGCTTGTCAACACAGGATGGTCTGGTGGTCAATATGGCGTAGGAAAAAGAATGGCTTTAAAATATACCAGGGCAATGATTGCCGCTGTTTTAGATGGCGCTTTAGGCGATTATACATACGAAGATTATCACATACATTCAGTTTTTGGCGTAGCACAGCCAAGAAAATGTCCTGGTGTGCCAGATGCTATCTTGAGCCCAAGAACAACATGGAATGACGATCAAAAATATTATGAAACGGCATTTAAGCTATCAAATGCATTTAGAGAAAACTTCAAAAAATTTGAATCGTATGCTAACGAAGAAATAAGAAGAGGTGGACCACAACGTTATGGTTTCTAATCTTAATAAAATTATGACTGGTAAATCAACAAACTAGTCGAGTAATACTAAACCAACCCAAAATTAATTCAACCAAAAAAAGCCTGAATCATTTGATTCAGGCTTTTTTAATATGTATTGTTATATCGTAATTATTTCTTATTCACTTCGTCAATATATTTTGCCAAAGCCATCGTCATTGATGGAGTTTCTGGCGTTGGTGCTTTAATATCTACTCGCAATCCTGCTTCTGTAGTTGCTTTAATGGTAGAGTTACCAAAAACAGCAATACGTGTGTCATTTTGTTCAAAATCTGGAAAATTAGTCAATAATGATTGAATTCCAGAAGGACTAAAGAACACTAAAATGTCATAATACACATTGCGCAAGTCAGATAAATCGCTTACAACAGTTTTATAAAAAATTCCACGCTCCCAAGTAATATTGATAGAGTCTAATGTTTCTGGTATTGCAGGTTTTAACTTATCAGAAGAAGGCAATAAAAATGTCTCGTCTTTGTATTTCTTAATTAATGGAGACAATTCTTGAAATGTACGTTTACCAACATAAATTTTACGTTTTCTGTACACAACATACTTTTGCAAATAATAAGCTACAGCTTCTGACTGACAAAAATATTTCATTGTATCAGGAACTTTGAAACGCATTTCCTCTGCTACTCTAAAGAAATGATCCACTGCATTTCTACTTGTTAAAATGATCGCAGAAAACTTTGCTAAATCAATTTTTTGATGTCGAACATCACGAGCACTTACGCCTTCAACGTGTATAAACGGCCTGAAATCGATCTTCACCTTTTGCTTATCAATAAGCCTAGAATAAGGAGAATTCTCAATTTTTGGTTCCGGTTGAGAAACTAAAATAGTTTTTACTTTCATAAACCTGTTTTTTTATATTTTGCGTTATTTAATTAAAAATTTATAGATAACTAAATAAGGGGCGATTTCAAGTGCGCAAAGATACAAAATAAAATAAAACAACTTGCTGATTATCAATTTTTGATAATTCTTTAGTAGAAAAAATAATCCAATGAGATTATAGAGGAAAAATGTGACAATTATTGAGAAAAATACAATCTTATGACCATCAAGGTTATAAACCAAGAGTAAATTAATGGGAATCAATAGAATACCAAATAGATTTCGAGTCGTAAGTTTGTGAAAATTATATGTATTTACGTACGATTCTAAGTCTAAAATTACCGCAATAATCTTTTCGAAAATGTATTTTATAATGATAAAAAAGGTCGTAAAAGTGATGATTTTTACAAATAAAAAAGGTGCCGTACGCAATGAAGGATAGAAAAAAGTGACGGCAACATATATAAAAATAGAAAAAGAAGTGACTTGTACCAAAAATAACAAAGCACTAAACCAATTGACAAGATCATCTTGCTTGCTTACAAACTGATTTTCATACTTATTTGTAAATAAAAAAGAAAGGAATAACGAAAATTGCTTTCTAAATACAAAGCGCACCAACACTAGTATACAGAAACTCACTAAAAATAATAAAGTGATCCAATCCTTGGAAATAATCGTTCGTTCTATACTTCTAAACATTCGGTAAAATTAGGGAGTATGTTAAATAATACATAAAAAATTATCACAAATCCTGACATTTCTTCGTTAAAAGCATAATTTAATTACTTTTGTTTGCTATAATTTATAGAAATGTCAGACGCAATTGTTGTCATACCAACGTATAATGAAATCGAAAACATAGATGCAATTCTTGAAGCAGTGTTTGCACAAGAAAAAGCATTCCATGTGTTAATTGTAGATGACAATTCGCCAGATGGCACGCACAAACGTGTTGCAACATTACAAGAAAAATACCCAACACAACTTTTTTTAGAAAAAAGAAATGCCAAAACAGGTTTGGGAACAGCATATATTCACGGTTTTCGTTGGGCTTTGGAACGCGATTATGAATATATTTTTGAAATGGACGCCGATTTTTCACACAATCCAGCAGATTTAGTCCGATTATTAGAAGCCTGTAAAGAAGGTGCCGATGTAGCCATTGGTTCACGTTATGTAAAAGGTGTAAATGTGGTCAACTGGCCTATGAATCGCGTGTTGATGTCCTATTTTGCATCAAAATATGTACGTTTCATTACAGGAATTCCTATTCATGACACTACCGCAGGATTTATCTGTTACCGCAGAAAAGTGTTAGAAACCATCGGTTTACATAATATAAAATTTGTTGGCTATGCGTTTCAAATTGAATTAAAATTCAAAGCGTGGAAATTAGGCTTCAATATCAAAGAAGTATCCGTTATCTTTACAGACCGAACCAAAGGCGTTTCCAAAATGGACAGTTCCATCTTTTCAGAAGCCGTTTTTGGAATCATAAAAATGAAAATCAGAAGTCTATTTACAAAACATAAAAGAAATGCACAAAATACTCCTTAAAAACGCACAAATTGTCAGCGAATCTGAAATTAAAACAGCAGATATTTTAATTGAAGGCGAGCGAATTGCCAAAATTGGAATAAATCTTATCGATGCCAATGCTGAAGTAATTGACGCGACAGGAAAGCATGTTTTTCCAGGAGTTATAGACGATCAAGTGCATTTTAGAGAGCCAGGATTGACACATAAAGCGAACATTCAAACAGAATCGAGAGCTGCCATTGCTGGAGGAATTACTTCATTTATAGAAATGCCCAACACAAATCCGCAAACGACCACAGTGGAGAAAATGCAGGAGAAACTCAATATTGCAAGAGACACCGCTTTTGCAAACTATTCGTTTATGTTTGGTGGCACAAATGATAATTTGGACGAAATCTTAAAAGTTGATCCGACACAAGTAGCTGGACTCAAATTATTTTTAGGTTCCTCCACAGGAAATATGCTGGTAGATGATGAAGCAGTGCTGGAAAAAATATTTTTAAGTACCGATATGGTTATTTCTGTACATTGTGAAGACGAAGCTACCATTAGAAAAAACTTAGCCGAATACACGGAAAAATATGGAGATGACATTCCAATGGAGTTTCACCCAATTATCCGAAGTGAAGAAGCTTGCTACATTTCTTCTTCAAGAGCTATTGCATTGGCCAAAAAAACAGGCGCACGTTTGCACGTTTTTCATCTGTCTACAGGAAAAGAAACCGTATTGTTTGACAATTCTATTCCGTTGGAAGAAAAGAAAATTACCGCAGAAGTTTGTATTCATCATTTGTGGTTTTCGGACGAAGATTATGCAAAAAAAGGAACAAACATTAAGTGGAATCCGGCAGTGAAAAAAGCTTCCGATCGTGCACAATTGTGGGAAGCATTATTAGATGATAGAATTGACGTTATTGCAACCGATCACGCACCACATACGATTGAAGAAAAAAGCAATCCGTACACCAAAGCACCTTCTGGCGGACCGTTGGTACAACATGCGTTAAACGCGATGATACAAGCGCACAAAGCAGGAAAAATTTCGTTAGAAAAAATTGTGCAAAAAATGTGTCACAATCCAGCACGATTATTTCAGGTAAAAGACAGAGGTTTTATCAAAGAAGGTTTCTATGCTGATTTGGTATTGGTAGATTTAGGCAAATCATGGGAAGTTGCAAAAGACAATATTTTATACAAATGTGGTTGGTCGCCGTTTGAAGGTACAACGTTCGATTCCACAATTACACATACGTTTGTCAACGGAAATTTAGCATACGCTAACGGGAAAATCTCTGAAAAACGTCATGTAAAACAATTAGAATTCAACAGATAATGAAAAAATATATAGCCTGCATATTAATTGTACTATTCACGGTAATTTCTTGCAAAAGAGAAGTAGTGCCAAAACCTGATAATTTATTATCAAAAGAAAAGATGGCGGCTGTTTTATACGATATCTCACTAATCAATGCCATGAAAGGTGTTGATAAAAAAAGCGTAGAAGCTACTAATATACATTTTGATACGTATATATATAAAAAACACAATATTGATAGCATTCAGTTTTCGGAAAGTAACAACTATTACGCGACGAGTCCGTTAGAATATGATGCCATTTATGCGCTTGTAAATGAGCGATTTGCCAAAGAACGCAGTTTGGTAGAAGCTGAGATGAAAAAAGAGCAGAAGCGACGTGATTCACTTCAAAAAGCAAAAAAAGAAGCCTTAAAAAAGGCTGATACATTGCCAAAACCTAAATTTGATCAAATAAAGAAAGGACGCTAAAACTGTTTCTTTGTTGTACTAATTTTTCAGTATGCATTAGAAACTTGTGCTGGCGAATTTTAATACTTGAATCCAAAAGTGAAGCGGTCTAATATCTAACAATCTGATTAGTCTTTATACCTTTTACTCACACGTTCAATGGTTTCTTCCAAAGGTTTGAATTTGAAATTCAATGTAGTTTGAATCTTGCTACTATCAAAAAAAGATTTTGATTGAATTGATTGTGCAGTTTGTTTGGTTAATTTACGCTGCTTTCCTGTAAAAAACTGTCGCAACCAATCCATTCGCCAAGCAAATCCTAGTAAAAATGAACTCGCTTCTTTTTCTGGAGCTTTTACCTTCAAGGCTGTTGCCATTTTTGATGTAAATTTTTTCAACGTCCAATTTTCAGCAACCAATACAAAACGTTCATTTTTTATGTCACTTTTCATCAATTGAATCATCACAGAAACAACATCTTGTACATCTACATAACTTAAAATTCCGTCGGTGTAATATTTTAAGCCTTTGGCAACTTTTCTAAATAAAGAACCACTTCCTGATCGCCAAAATCCAGCACCTAAAATAATTGCAGGATTTACAATAACAATGTCTAAACCTTCTTGCGAACCGCGCCAAACCTCCATTTCCGAACCATATTTTGAAATGGCATACACACTATTGTCCAGTTCAGGATTCCAATGTGTTTCTTCCGTAATCGGAATGGTAACATCTTCATTTTCGCCAATTGCCGCTACCGAACTCACAAAACAGAGTTTTTTTATACCATGAGCAATACATAAATTAACAATATTCGCCGTTCCTTCAATATTCACTTTACGTAAGGTATCAAAGTCTTTTGGATCGAAAGAAATTAACGCTGCACAATGGTACACATGTGTAATTTCTGGAAAAACAACTTCTAGCGAAGGAATATCTATCACATCAGCTTGAAACCACTGAATTTGATCAAAAGCAGCGATTGGATCATCAAAATAATAGGAAAATACATTTTTGACGGCTTCTAACCTATCAACCGTTCTGTAAATTGCCTTAATTTGCTGTGCGTTTTTTACTAAATACGCCAATAAATGCGCGCCGACCAATCCTGTTCCTCCTGTTACTAATATCATGCTACTAAAATAACCTTTTTTCTTTTCACTTTTATATCTTTGCCATGCTTTAAAAAAGATGATACAATGAATAGCAATTTAGTAGAAGAATTACGTTGGAGAGGAATGATACACGATATCATGCCAGGAACTGAAGAACAACTGAATAAAGAAATGACGACTGCTTATATTGGATTTGATCCAACATCGGACTCGTTGCATATTGGAAGTTTAGTGCCTATTATTTTGTTGATGCATTTGTATAAGTCTGGACATAAGCCAATTGCCTTAGTTGGTGGCGCTACAGGAATGATTGGAGATCCATCAGGAAAATCAGATGAGCGTAATTTGCTAACGGAAGATATTTTGAATCATAATGTAGCAGGAATCAAACGTGTATTGTCTCGTTTTTTAGATTTTAATTCTGCCGAAGAAAATGCGCCAATTTTAGTAAATAACTACGATTGGATGAAAGATTTTTCGTTTATCGATTTTGCTCGTGATGTCGGAAAACGTATTACCGTTAACTACATGATGGCGAAAGATTCTGTGAAAAATCGTATTGGTGGAGAAGGCGCCGCTGGAATGTCGTTTACAGAGTTTACATACCAATTGATTCAAGGATACGATTTTTACCATTTGCACAAAGAACACAACTGTTTGTTACAAATGGGCGGATCGGATCAATGGGGAAATATTACGACGGGAACCGAATTGGTTCGTAGAATGAACACGGAAGAAGCAGCGAAAGCATATGCTATGACCTGTCCGTTAATCACAAAAGCCGATGGTTCTAAATTTGGAAAAACGGCTGGTGGAAATGTGTGGTTAGATGCAGCTAAAACTTCGGTGTACAAATTTTACCAATTTTGGTTAAATACTTCCGATGAAGATGCTGAAAAGTATATCAAAATCTTTACATTTTTACCTAAAGAAACAATTGATGCTTTAATTGCGGAACATACAGAAGCGCCACATATGCGTTTGTTACAGAAGAAATTGGCAGAAGAAGTAACAATTTTGGTCCATAGCAAAGAAGATTTAGACAATGCTCAAAAAGCAACGAATATTTTATTTGGGAAATCGACTGCGGACGATTTAAAACAGTTAGACGAACAAACCTTATTGGAAGTTTTTGAAGGTGTACCGCAAGCGGAAATCGTGCGTGCTGATATTGAAGAAGGTTTAGATATGATTGCTGCCTTATCGGCTAAAACTAACTTCCTAAGTTCTAATGGCGATGCGCGTAGAGCTTTGAAAGAAAACTCGGTTTCAGTGAATAAAACGAAAGTTAAAGAAGATTATAAAATTACGACGGACGATTTAATTAATGATAAGTTTGTAACCATTCAACGCGGAAAGAAAAAGAATTTCTTGTTGATTGTGAAGTAGACTGCTTCGCTTTTAGATCGCTGGCGCTGTTGGATGTTAGATCAGCTTCGCCTGTTAGATCGCTGGCTTTTAGGTTATTAGACTTTTTTTGGTATTGTTTCATTTTAAATAATCGTTACTTCAATTTCTATGACATAAGCAAGGAATTTTGAGGAAAATTTTAGCTGTTTGTGAGAAGCTGAATCGGGTTCAGCTTGACGAAATATACCTTTAATCATTTAATCTTTAAATTCATATAACATTGGTACATTTTCAAATTATCAAATTGATACATTAAAAAAACGTCGCTTCGAGTGATTTTTCGTACTAAAATAACAAGCCCCGAATATTTTGTAGTAGGTACAATATTCGGGGCTTTTACTGTATTAAATAACTAAACTAATGAAGATGTTACTCTTCTTAGGTTTTGTCGTATTTTTAAGGTAAACCTTTCTGTATGATTGTGTTAAAAAACCATTAAATTACAGCCTCTGATGTCAGAATGATCAAAACGGCCAATAATTTCAAAGGTTTCATCTGCATATACTTTTCCTAAATCTTGTGTGGCAATAAAAGAACAGGAGTTGATATTTGCCAAATCGATCACATTGATTCCGCCCGATTTTCCATTGGTTTGAATGGTTAGTGCATCTTCTGGATCGCGCGTTAGAATTTTCATCCATGGTGGCGTTTTAAAGATGCCATTTCCGTTAGAATATCCTTGTGAAAGCAATTCGGTCATTCCATATTCTGAGTGAATTTCGGCAACACCGAAACCATTACAAAGCAGTTGATGCAATTCTGTACGAATCATTTCTTTTCGACGACCTTTCATGCCGCCCGTTTCCATGATGATGGTATTTTTTAGCGAAAACTGAGTCGTTTCAATCAAATCTAACAACGCAAAAGAAACACCAATTAAAAGTACCTTTTTTCCTTCCTGATCTAGTTTGATGAGTTTCTGGGTTAATGCTGTTAAATTATCTAAATAAAAACCACTTTCCGCGTGGTTGCTACGTTGTATCAAATCGTTTGCCATGTAGACCAACGAAGAACCTTTTCGTTCTAAATAGTTTGGTAACAATGCTAAAACAACATAATTTTCAATGTTTCCATAGAAATATTCAAAACCTCTGCGATAGCTTTTTTCATAGACTGAAATGTCTGTCACATGATGTTTGCTTGGCGTACTTCCTGTAGTTCCAGAACTTGTAAATGTTTCCTGAATGGCATTGTTATTTGAAAGAATTTCGTGTGATTTGAAGAATTCTATCGGCAAAAACGGAATGTCTTCAATGCGTTTGATATCGCTTGGATGTTTGTATAATAAGTCACAAAAAGAACGATAGGTACGATTGTTTTCAAATTGATGTTTGAATATTTGAAATGTCATCGCTTCAAAATCGGCAGCATTGGATATATTGAAAATCGTATCGGTATTCATGTCTTTTGTTGAGGTAACAAAAGTACTTAAAATTAGCAGAAGATTTTAGGTGTACTTTCTTCTTTATTATCTGGTAAAAAAGCGTTTGCTTACCACATTTCCTTTGCGATCATAAAAAAGCCACCAACCGACTTTCTTTTTTAAATGAATAAAGTTTCCTTCCGCTTTTACGCTACCATCTTCATAGAAAAATTTTGTAGGTCCTTCCGTTTTATTGTTGCGATAAGCTCCTTGCGATTCTATGCGTCCGTCAGGATCAAAATTTATCCAAACACCATTTCCATAACCGTTTTTAAATTGTTGTGCAGATTCTAATTCTCCGTTGTCATAGCGTGCGCACAACCAACCTGTGTACGGTTCTGAACTTCCTTTTTTAAAGTATTGTTGTCCGTATTTGGTGCCATATTTTACATTGGCATCGTTCATAGAAACCATTTCTGACGCTGGTGGTAATTCCGTTTTATCGTTTTGAGCACAGCTTATAAAGCTTACGAAGTATACGAGTACTATTATTTTTTTCATAGAATTATTTTTCAATCATTAAATATTTTGTTTCCATGTAATACAGATTCGATATGTTATCTCCATAAGCATCTTTTACATCTCCACGATTGCTACTAAAATAGAAATATTTTCCATCAGGCGAGAAACTTGGAAAGCCTTCTGATTTTGATGAATTTACTACAGGACCTAAATTTTTGGGCGCTGACCATTTTCCTTCTTTTTTTACACTGTAGTAGATGTCCGAATCGCCATATCCATCAGATCGGTAATCTGACGAAAAGAAAAGGATGGTTCCATCTGGCGAAAGTTGCGGCGAAGTGTCGTAATTTTTTTGACTTGAAGGTGGAATTAATTCTTGCGGTTTGCCGTAATTGCCATTCTTTTTTAGTTCCGAATAATACAGATTTGTAGTTTTGCTTTCCGTTCCTTTTGTCCAATAGTAAAGATTTCCGTTCGCGTCTGTCATTGGACCTGCTTCATAGTTTGCAGGCCATGCGTTGCCTTTTTTCATTGACTTGTTGATTGTAGAAGTTAGTGGTTTTGGCGCAGACCATTGATCATTAATTCTATCAAGATACCAAATATTCATGTCCATTTTTTCCGTTGTACTTCCATCCGGTAACGGTTTGTAGGAGGCGAAATAGAGTTTACTTCCATCCATATTTATAAATACGGCTTCATCTTCATGTGTTGAGAATGTAGCAATAGTTGGCTCGCTCCAACCGTTTTCAGTTTTGGTGACTGTATAGATTCGTTTTTTACCAGCCGTATTTTTTCGTGTAAAGTACGCTGTTTTTCCGTCTGGCATAAAATTGATTCCCCATTCGTTGCTATCGTTTTTAGAGATAATTCCTTTTTGAAATATAGTTGGTTCATCAATACGCTGTATTCCATTTTCATATCGTTTTCGCGAAAGCACAACACCATTTATGTCATAGCTATATTCTACGCCATCTTTTTTGCCATTCATATACGTTGCTTCGGTTTTTAGTTGTCCATTTTCATAATAGTTTTTAAAAATTCCTTGTGCAATGTCGTTGATGTAAAAGCTCTCGGAACGCAATTGTCCGTTCGGATAAAAATATTCCCAGCGGCCATTTCCTAAGCTATTTTTCCAATACGCTCTGTATCTTAAAGTACCATTAGGATACCATTCTAGCCAAAGTCCTTCTGTTTTTCCATTGATGACGGTTTTCCAAAGTGATGGACTTCCATTAGCGTATTGTTCTGCTATAATGCCTGTGTACGTTTTTCGATCGATGATTTCGGCTTCTTTTGATACTTTCAGCGGTGTTTCAATTTGAGCAAAACTGATATGTATGGTGAGTAGTGTAATCAGCAGTATTAGCGTGATTTTGAGCATATTTTTCATTGTAAAAACGGTTTGATACCTTAAACATACGCAACAAAAAACAGTTTACAATGCTATAGTCGACGGATTTGAAAATAGCACGACGAAATTGTTATACTACCAATTTTTTGAGTTCAGGCAGATAGGTTTCACTTACTCTCAGCTGTTTTCCATTAGTTAAATATACGTAATGATATCGATCTACTTTTTTTAATTCTACAATCGTATTTATATTGACAAAATGCGAACGGTGCAAGCGTATAAAGGTATTTGGATTGAAGCTGTTTTTAAGTTGAGAAATTCCTTTGGTGGCTAGAAATTCTTCATTTTTGGTAAATACTTTGGTATAATCGCCAAAAGCTTCTGCATAATATAAATCCTTTACGGGGATCATGAGTTTTCTTGTTCCTTTGTGAAGAATCACTTTGGAAGGAAAATGGGCTTCTTTTTGAAGTAATTCTTCGGCTAATGGAATGACATTTTCTTGATTTTTAAGAATTCTGTGAAGTGCGCTTTCAAAGCGTTTTTTTCCATACGGTTTTAATAAATAATCAATGGCGTGTACTTCAAATGCTTTTATTGCATACTGATCATAAGCGGTAGAAAATATGACTTCGGGAATTTCTTTTAAGTGCGTAAGTACTTCAAATCCATTGAAACCTGGCATTTGGATGTCTAGAAATATGGTGTCAGGTTTTAATTTGTTTATCAACTCAACGGCTTCATAACCATTTGAGGCTTCTCCGATAATCAGAAGTTCTTTGTATGCAGAAATGTATTGGCGGAGTAAATTTCTAGCATCTTCTTCATCATCTATGATAAGTATTGTTTTCAAATTGTAAATGAGATTTTAGTTCCTGTAGGAATGTTGTCTTCTATTTTTAATTCGGCATTGTAAATTTTATCGAGTCTCATTTTTGTATTCGACAGTCCTAATCCTTTGTCAAAAATATTTTTTTTATCTGCAATACCAATGCCTGTATCTTCAATGGAAATGTTGAGACGTTCTTGTTGTTTTTCAATTTTGATGATTAATGTTGAAGGCTCAATTTTGGAAGCAATACCGTGATTTACTGCGTTTTCGACTAAAGGTTGTAGTAGCATCGGTACAATTTTATGATGATAGACTTCCTTTTGTACTTCAAAAGAGAAATTGAGACGTTCTTTGAGTCTTATTTGCATGAGCTCTAAATAGCTTTGTATAAATTCTATTTCTTCTTGAATGGTTACAAATTCGTTTTGAGATGCATAATTTTGATATCTAAAAAGATCCGATAATTGGATGATGAGTTCTCTGGTTCGTTCGTTTTCTTTTGGAATCGTTGCATTGATAGAGTTGAACAGGTTGTGTAAGAAATGTGGATTGAGTTGTGATTTTAATGCTGTGATTTCACTTTTTAATGTGATTTCTCGGAGTATCGCTTTTTCCTGTTCTTCTTTTTTGAATCGTTTGAAATAGCTATACGCGTGTATGAAGCCAAATTGTACAAAGTAAAAAAGCATAAACGTATAGAGTGTCCAAATGACTTTGTAGCCTCCCCAATACATTGCCCAACCAAAAATTTTTGTGACGCCAAGCAATGAAAAGTAGCATGTTGCTATGTATATTGGTAAAAATAGAAAGTGTGATAACAGTTGTATTTTCAGCTTGTATTTTCTTAAGACAACAGAAGTGATGTACCAAATAGGAATTGTAACCAATAAGCTAATTAAAAACTGAGCGCCACCAGAAGCAAAAAATTCTTCTATATCAAAATAGGATGGATGTCCTTTTTTGAATCCGCCCCACGAAATCCAACTTGCAGTATAATAGATTAAGGTAGAAACGACATAGAAACCTAGAAATAAGAGAATGTCTCGTTTGCTAGCATATTGGTTTATTTTTTTCCATAGTTTCATACAAGTGACAAGATAAAGAAATATATACTTGTATTGGTACTATTTTAGATGAGTCAGTATATGATGGGTTGAAATGGATTGTAAAAGCTTTTCAATATTGAGTTTTACTAAAAAAGCATCTTGAAATTTCAAGATGCTTTTTTGTATGTTATATGTGTTTGGTAAACTTACTTGATCACTAATTTCTTAGTAGCCGATTTACCATTTTCTGTAATTTGAACTACATATACTCCTGATTGTAAATCAGCAATATTTAATGTGTTTGTAATTGTAGTGTTGATTACTTGTTTTCCGATAATGCTGTAAACTTTCACTTCTTTTGTGCTGTTTGTAGCAGAAGCGATGGTTACAGTATTTCCGTTAGCTGGATTTGGATACATGCTAAAAGAAGCTCTTCCAAACTCTTCTGTGCTTAAAGCATCTTCAATGTCACTTGCGTATCTTGGTAATACTTGACGCGTTCCGTTGAATTCTCCACCTAAACCAGTAATGTTTACATGTGTATTAGGAATTGTAGCCATAACGATGTCTTCATCTCCAAAAGAAACTCTACATACAGTCATGTCTGCACCACCAACTACAGTAACGTCATAGTTTGTGTTATCTGCAAACATTCCACCAACATCAGCAGCATCAAAAGTTACATCTACCAATCTGATTAATCTACTTTCGTATGTTTCTCCGTTTGCTAATAATTCGGCAACAGTGACATCAATTGGAGTAATCGTGTTTCCAGTAGTTGATGCTCCAGGTACGTTAGCTGTTGGTACAAATTGTAATACACCACCAAATTGAGATAATTCACCTTGTAAACCAATAACTCCGTCTCCGATGTTTAAAGGAGCACTTAAAGTTCCAGCGGTATCATCTATTAAGATTCCTGCACCACTATCTTGAATGTATTTTTGATTTCTTGTTCCTTCTGTTACGATGTAAGAGATTAACGCTTCACCAGTTAGTTCATAAAAACCACCTAATGTTCCAGCACGTAAATCAGTGATATTATTTACTTGTGTAATGTTTGATACAGAAAATGCTACCATTTTAGTGTCAACTACAACATTGTTTTCTAACAATTCAACAGTTACACCATATATTCCTCCGTCTGTTGTAGGAATTGCATAAGGACTTGATACATCAGCATCAGTTGGGTTTGCATCAACAGTTACATTTACTTGGTTTCCAGCAACTGATAAATCGATGTTTTGTGTTGTAAATGTAATATCAACACTGCTTGTTCCTGGATCAAAAACAGCGTTATTAGCAGGAGTTACAATACTTACAGAAGCTGTAGTAGAGTTGTTCATAATTTCGTTCCAGCTTGTCGCTACACGAACACCATCCATAAGAAAAGTAGGGATGTTACTTGATTGACGAACAGCAATCGCACTAATTGTTCTTCCAGTAGCTCCAGTATTTGTAGCTTCAGGCGTTGCAGGTTCTGTAGGCGTTACTGCCGATAAAACGTGTAAGTTAGATACTCCTGTAGAAACCTCATAAGAGAATACTAAAAGGTATGTCGTATTTAAAGCGTATGATGTTGTTCCGTAGATTAAAGTAGAACTATCCGTTTCAATACCGAATTGTACACCACCACTTCCATCATCTCTTGCTCCAACTCTTGAAGTAAAACCACCAGCAATATTAAAGTGTAAAAAGTAGTTTCCAGTACCTACAGCACTTAAGTTTACTAGCGCACTTCCATATACTGTTCCAGATGAAATACCTGCAAAAGATCTGTTTACATCTTGAGAAGTTCCAGAAACTGATGCATGTCCTCCTATTCCTGATGAAGGATAGCCTGCCATTGTCAAACTTGGTGTTGCTACATACTGTACAGGATCAGCTGAACCTGAGTGTTGCGCCCATGCGCCTCCACTAGCTGTAGTCAAGTCTCCATTTGTCATTCCATAATCGAAATTTTCTTCTAATACTTGTGCAAAAGACACAGAAGAAATCAATAATGCAACTAATAAAAAGTAATTTTTAATCATACGTTGTGTTTTAACTATTTATAATAATGTGATACAAATATACAAAAGAAGTCGAATTAGCGAAGTAGACTTACGTATTTGTACGTTGTTTTAACCATTTGATAACAAAAGTCTTAGTGTGTAAAACAAAAAACACTTTCATATGAAAGTGTTTTTTTACAATATTTTTTTAAGTATTAGTTTCCTACTGTCCAACCAGCTCCCCAAGTAGCATAGTCAGTTCCTGTTCCGTTCCCGTCTCCTGAAATCCAATCAGCATCATTAAACATTACTCCTGTATCATTTTTTACTTTTAATGTAATGTCTGTAAATAAGATATCTGTAACTGTAGTTGCACCACTTGTTACACCAACACCTGTTGGGCTATCTGTATCGTTTCCATCTAAGTCAAAACCTTCTCCATATCCTTCTAATAGAACATTTGTGAATGTAGCTCTAGTACCAGCTCTTAAACGAATAGCTTCGCTACTTGTTGCAGATCCTAAACCAATAATTGTAAGGTTGTTTATTGTAGGATTAGAGAAGTAAATTGGGTTTGAGTTGTTTCCGATATCTGTGTTAAATCCGTCAGCTTCTATTCCTTTGTCATGATCTGCTCCGTGCTTTACGTATGCATCTGTAATTGTTCCTGTGTAACCTTCTGTCCAGTCAATTGAATCATCCTGAGCATTTACTACAGAAGCATAACTAACGTTTACTGTTCCACCAAAAAATTCGATTCCATCATCTTTTCCTTCAAATACTTGAACGTACTCAACAGTTGTTCCGTTTCCTACTCCGTAGAAAGAGATTCCATTGTTTTCTGATTGTCCGTCAGCCGATCCACCAGAATACTGAACACGCACATAACGTAAGCTTCCAGAGTTGTCAGTTGCGTCAGTTCCACCGTAAGGTAAACTTGCGATTTCAGAAGTTGCTGTAGCATTACCTGATACAGAGTTGATTGGCGCACTACCTAAGATAATTAATCCTCCCCAATCTCCAGCAGCTGGTGCAGAAGCATCAGAAGTAAATACGATTGGATTGTCAGCCGTACCAATAGCTTCTATTTTGGCTCCTTGTGAAATTGCAATATACACGTCAGATCCAGCAGCTAAAGCCTCAACTGTCATACCAGCAGGTACACGTAATGTACTTCCAGCAGCCATGATTAATGATCCGTTTACTTTGTAGTTGTTATTTGCGTCTAAGTCTAAATCTTCTGTATATGTTCCTGATAAGAAAATTGTATTTCCAGTAGTTGGAGTTCCTGGGTTTGTCGTATTGTTTACAACACTATTATCAGTAATGTTGATATCAGCAGTGTCGTCTGATGCACAAGAAGTCATAACTAATGCTCCTAAAAGTGCGAATCCAAATAGTATGCGATTTTTCATTGTTTTTTTGTTTAAGTTGTATTCTTTAATTGTGTTTGTTAAAATTTATATTTTAGTTGTAATCCAAAGTTTCTTCCTCTGTCGTATCCTGAAACTCCTTTTCCGTTAGTAGAAGTTACTAAAACGTCTCCACCTGTAGTTTCACGGATGTATTTTATGTCAGGATTTAGTAAGTTTCTGATGCTAAAGTTGATTTCGAAGTCTTCTGTTATTTCATTTCTCATGATGAAATCTAAGGTAGGAACCGATTTTTCAATGATGTTTCCTAACTGTCCAGATCCTAAAGCGTCAATTCGGTCAGCAAAGTATGAGAAAACTAGGTTTCCTGTTGGTTTGTAGTTACCAGAAAGTTCAGGCGAGTAGCTTATATCAGCATTCATAATAAATGGTGAAGCTCCTTGTAATTGTTCTGTGCTGTTTCTAAAGTTTACACTATATGTTCCTTGAATTACATCGTATAAATCTTGTTCTGTGTGCATAAATGTAGCATTCAATCCTGCCGAAAGTACCGTTTCTTCATCTGCATTTTCTAAAAGATTTTTTCTTACTTCAAGTTCAACACCAAAAACATCTGCTTTTTCTCCTGTACGGAAATAACGCTGTGTTCCTGTAGCATCAAACGCAACTACTCGGTTTAATGGATCTGAGATTTGTTTTGCGAAAGCGGATAGCGAGAAGATTTCTCCTTTTCCAAAAAACCACTCATATTTTAAGTCGAAGTTTAGCACGTTAGAATAGGCAACATCTGATACATTGATAAAGTTTGGATTGCTTGATCCTAATAAGTCAGGGTTACCACCAATTCTGTTGGTTACATCAATGTATACAAACGGTGCAGTTTCTTTAAATTCTGGTAGTGAAACTGTTCTACTTGCTGATAAACGTAAGTTTTGCTCTTCTGTCAGTGCGTAACGAATATTTAAACTTGGTAAGAAGAAGTTTTCGTAGGCACTAGCAGTTGCATTTCCGTTGTTTCCTAAGTTAATTACATCATATGCAATACTTTGGTCAAACGATTCTACGCGAAGTCCAGGAACAAATAACCACTTTTCGCCAACTTTAATTTCAGCATTTGCATATCCTGCAAATAAGTCTAGGTTTCCTGTGTATGTGTTTTCAGCACTTCCAGGTCGGTTAGTATTGCTCAATCCTGGGAAGGTGTTAATTACTTTGATTTCGTAAATTCCTCCACTAGTTAAGTTTAAGTTTGCAGGTGTAAATACTGCATCTAAATTATTTACATCTACTGGGAAATCAGAATCTATAATGTCGTACCCATAACGAATGTTTTCAAAGTTACGCTCTTTACTTCTTCCGTTGTAGCCAAAATAGAGTTTGAAGTTTTCATTTACATCGTACGTTAAGTTTAAACGTCCGTTGAATTCTGTATCGTCAATATCTTGAAAATAACGTTGGTTGTCATAATCTACGTTGCTAAAAAATGTAGGATTCGTCGTTGGATCACTATCCAAAGCAAATTGATAGTTTTCAACCGTAATACGTCTACGATCTGGTTGTTTTGCATATACTACATTATATCCTGCAGCCCAATCCAATTCAAATTTTCCTGATTTGTGGTTACCCATCAATTGATTTACATACACTTGGTTTTGGTCAAACTGTGCGTTCATTTGATAGAAACCTTCATCCGTATTCAAAATTGCGTCTCTATCTCTACCATTTCCATCAATTCCGAAGTATCCCACTTCATTTGTAGAACTGTTGATAAATAAAGAGGTGAATTTTAATTTATTAGCATCGTCAATTTTATAATTTAACGTTGCCATTGCAGTTGTTGTCGTACTATATTCGTACTCTTCAGCATCTTCAAATGTTTTCTTTTCCACAGTTGTAAAATCGGTTGCTTCTCCTCTTCTATATTCATATCCATTTTCAAAAGAAGCCGTTCCGAAGAAGCTTAAACGTGCACCATTTTCAAAATCCCACGATTTTCCACCAGAAATTCCAAAGTTTACATCAATTGGCGCGCTTACATCTTCTGGATCAACTCCGTGAGATAAAATAACAGCAAAAGGATTTTGGTTATGTCTTGCATAATCTCCGAAAAATCCTGAACCTTCACTCACTACGAAGTTTTTACCAATTGCATTTGTATTGATACTTGTTCCGCTAAAAGCTTCAATGTATCCTTTTCCTTTATATTCTTTTGAATTGATATTTACATTACCTGCGGCAAAATCTCCATATTGTTTTGAAGAATATGCTTTACTAATCGAAACATTTTCAATAACATCAGAAGCAAATAAACCCAACTCAATATTCTTTTTGTTGATATCGTTTGATGGTAACGGCAATCCATTAAATGTTGTATTTAAATATCGATCGCCCAATCCACGTACATATACATTGCTCGATCCTTCTTGTTTGGAAACACCAGATATCTTAGAAACAGCTCCTGCAGCATCACTCACACCTTTTTTGGCTAATTCCTCAGCACCAATGCTTTGTACAATATCAACTGCCTTTTTTTGTTCTAATAATAATGCCGCTTCAGACACTTTACGTGTAGTTGCGGTAATAACAACGGCGTCTAAGCTGGCAGCATTTGCACCCAAAATAATATCTACTGTTGTAATTTTTCCAGGATTCACAATTACATTCGGAACTTCTCTTGTTTCGTATCCCACAAAACTAAATACTAAAGTATAAGTTCCTGGCTCAACGTTTGTAATTTGGTATAAACCATCAAAATCAGAAGTTGTTCCTTTTGTTGTTCCTTTAATAGAAACATTGGCAAATGGTAAAGGATCATTATTAACTTCTTTATCTTGCACCTTTCCGGCAATAGAACCGTTTTGTGCAAATCCTACAAAGCAAGTAATTAATAGGAGAATCGTAACTGTAATTTTTTGTTTCATCTTGTGTTTTTGTTTCACAGTGCAAAGAAATGTGCAGCGTGTAAAGATGGTGTTACTTGCAGGTTAAAACTTTGTAATATGTATGTTAGCTTAATGTTATGATATTAAATGAGTGTTAACTGCTTTCAGTTTTTAATTTTATCTTTACTTTTGAAGTGCTGAAATAGTGCATAGCTATTGTTTAATAAAAACAAAATCAACTACTTAAATCGAAACAACACGCAAATGAAAAAAAAGGATATTAAAATATTATTGGTTGATGATGAGCCAGATATACTCGAAATTGTTGGATATAATTTATCTAGTGAAGGATATCAACTCTCAACAGCTGCAAATGGTGTGGAAGCTATTGCAAAAGCAAAAAAAGTAAAACCACACTTAATCATCATGGATGTGATGATGCCAGAAATGGATGGAATTGAAGCGTGTGAAACAATCCGAAAAGATAAAAACCTTGCCAATACTATCATTACATTTTTAACGGCACGTGGAGAAGATTACTCACAAGTTGCTGGGTTTGATGCTGGTGCAGACGATTACATTACAAAGCCCATAAAGCCAAAAGTATTGGTAAGTAAAGTAAAAGCATTGTTGCGCAGACTAAAGCGAGAAGAAGAAAGTTCTCAGATTTTTACGGTTGGTAATATTGTAATCAATAGAGAAGAATATAAAATTGTAAAAGACGGTAACGAAATCATTCTACCAAGAAAAGAATTCGAACTACTTTCATTATTAGCATCTCGTCCAGGTAAAGTATTCAAAAGAGAAGAAATTTTAGATAAAGTTTGGGGAAATGAAGTCATTGTAGGTGGACGAACCATAGATGTTCATATTAGAAAACTACGCGAAAAAATTGGCGAAAACCACTTTAAAACTGTAAAAGGTGTAGGCTATAAGTACGTACAATAATAGATGACTAGAAAGCTAAAAAGATCATATAAATTCGCGTTGCGATCCACGTTGTATATTACACTATTTACAACGTTTTCACTAAGCATATTGCTGTACTTTTTTGGAATAGAAAACTATTTTATTCCTATAATTTTTATGGTGGTATGTTTTACCTTCTGTTTTTTTATCATACAATTCAGAGTAGAACGTTTTATTTACAAGCGCGTAAAACGTATTTATGATGATGTTACCTTATTAGATGTGAGTGATTTTCAAAATCATCCAATTACCACAGATATGGCAACACTTACGAAAGAAATTGAAAAGTTTGCCACAAACAAAAAATTAGAGATTGAAACGTTAAAAATTAGAGAAAACTACAGAAAAGAATTCATCGGAAACGTTTCTCACGAATTAAAAACACCATTATTTACCGTGCAAGGTTATATCTTAACGTTGCTTGATGGTGCTATGGATGATAAAAACATTCGTAAAAAATATCTAAATCGCGCAGAAAAAGGTGTAGAACGTCTTATTTATATCGTAAAAGATTTAGACATGATTACCAAGTTAGAAACGGGAGATTTAAACTTGGATATAGAAGTGTTTGACATTATTGAGTTGGTGCAAAGTGTATTCGATTTGCTCGAAATGAAAGCGGCCAAAAAGAAAATTACACTGGCTTTCGACATGACGTACGCCAATCCAATTATGGTTTCTGCCGATAAAGAACGTATTCAGCAAGTATTGACAAATTTGATTGTAAACTCCATCAAATACGGACGCGAAAACGGAACTACAGAAATAAGTATTGAAAACTTAATTCGAAATAAAGTTATTGTCCGTGTTACAGATAATGGAGAAGGAATTGATCAGGAAAACATTCCACGACTATTTGAACGTTTTTACCGTGTTGACAAAAGTAGAGCCCGAAAAGAAGGCGGTTCAGGACTTGGACTTTCCATTGTAAAACACATCATTGAAGCGCACAATGAAAAAATATATGTAGAAAGTGAAGCTGATGTAGGTTCAGAATTTTCATTTACTTTGGAAAAGATTGAATAAGCTTTTATAATCTTCCTCATGCGTAAAACTACTCAGTCCTTTAAAATTGGCAACGCTGCTCAATTGGTCAATAGAAAATTCATCTTGTGTCGCCATTGGAACAATTTGTTGTTTCTGCAAACGCTTTGCTAAATATTCTTGTTCAAACTGTCCTGGTGTTGGAATAAAAAAGGCTTTCTTTTCCAGCTTTGCCAAATCCATTACGGTTGTATAGCCTGATCTGCTCAATACCAAAGTACTTTCATTAAATGCTTTTTCGAGCTGTTCGCTTTGCATAAAATTATACACATCACAATTCAAAAACTGAAACTGTTCTTGTTTGGCTTCTACCTTTCCACGAATAAAAACTACCTTTCCATCAAAATGCTTTACCTCTTCAAATAATTTTTCTTCAAGCATGGTACGTTGTGGTTCAGGACCCGATAAAATAACCATTAAATCGTATACCTTTGGCAATTCTTGCGGAAGCAAACGACTCAACGGACCTATATATTTTAGTGGAAGCGAATTGTGTTTTAGATGCCCTAATTTCCCTGAAAGATTTGGTTTTCCAGCAACATCGGGAACCCAACATTCTGTAAATTTTTTTATAATTAGTTGATGAAGCTTACTGCTCAACCAAGTAGTTTTTCCACTCAATACATTCAGTTGATGCGTGATAAAAACGGAAGGCACTTTTTTACTGTACACACCCAAACGATTGTCTGAAATGATGCCGCAGAAATCACGTTCTTTCACTAATTTCTTGATAATTTTCCGTTCTTTAGAAATCGCTTTGAGCATTTTTGGAGAATCTTTGAGCATTTTCAGCTTAAAATGCTTCCCTTTTTTGGCATATTCAATTTGATAATCAGGCAGTGTTATGGTTTCCAATTTTGGAAATTCTTTCTGCAAGAGTTGCAAGGCAATTCCATCAGAAGCAAGAATCGGCGTAAAATTATGCGCGAGTAAGGCACGTATAATCGGGATGCAACGCGTCGCATGACCCAAACCCCAATTTAATGGCGCTACAAGAATAGTTTTAGAATTCTTCATAAAATCAAAGATAAGAATATAAAAAGGTCTGCAAGATTTCCTTAGTTTTGTCAAAATATTAAGAAAACATTGTGGGAAGTAAAAACAAACTCAAACGCTTTAGAGAAAACGATACATTTTCGAATGTAATTCAGCCGACGCGTGAAGAAATTGTAGGGAACGCGTTTCCATTGAAAGGAAAATGGAATACGGACTTTTTTAAAAATGACGCACCAATTGTACTCGAATTAGGTTGTGGAAAAGGTGAATATACGGTGGCTTTGGCAAAAAAGTTTCCAGAAAAAAACTTTATAGGAATTGATATCAAAGGAGCTCGATTTTGGCGTGGTGCAAAAACGGCGGTAGAAGATGAAATGAATAATGTAGCGTTTATTAGAACACAAATTGAACTAATAGAAGGCTTATTTGAAGAAAATGAAGTGTCTGAAATTTGGATTACTTTTCCTGATCCGCAAATAAAATATAAACGTACCAAGCATAGAATGACAAATGAAGCCTTTTTGGCACGGTATAAAAAAGTCCTTAATGAAGAAGGAACAGTACACTTAAAAACGGATAGCGAATTTATGCACGGATACACGCTTGGACTCTTGCATGGCGCGGGACACGAAGTGTTGTACGCAAACCACAATGTATATGTAAACGAAGGAAGTCCAGCGGAAGTTACAGAAATTCAAACATTTTATGAGTCACAATATTTGGAAGTAAACAAAGCGATTACTTATATTCACTTCAAAATTAAGTAATTAATGACTGATTTCATTATTCTCTTTTTTATCACTTTTTCGGCTGCACTTTTGGGTGTTGTACCGCCAGGGTTAATTAATATTACTGCTGCAAAAATAAGTACACAAAAAGGGAAAATGAACGGAGTTATCTTTTCTGTAGGTGCATCGTTAATTGTTGTAATTCAAGCTATTATTGCGGTATTGATTTCTAAATATCTCTACAAAAACAGAGAAGTTATTGATACGTTGCTCAAAGTTGCTTTGATTATTTTTGTGCTATTGGGTGTTTACTTTTTTGTCATAGCAAAGAAGAAAAAAGGGAAAACCATCCGAAGAGTAAAAGCGAGTAAAAAGGGAAGCTTTTTTAAAGGTGTTTTTCTTGCTACATTAAATGTATTGCCAATTCCGTACTTTGCTGGGTTAAACGCTTTGTGGAATGTTTCTGGTTTAATGGAATTTACCATTCCATACATTGTAGTATTTGTATTGGCAGCAGGTTTAGGAACCTTTGCCATGTTGTATATGTATGTGTTTTATTTTGACAAATCGCAATCAAATTCGGGGAAGTTTTCTAAATATTCTGATTATATTTTGAGTCTTTTAATGCTCGTTTTAGTGATTATTACGCTCATTCGTATCTTTTTTAAATCATAAAAATATATGAAACCTGAAAATCAAAACTTTTTTGAACGTGTGTACGAAGTCGCTCGTTTAATTCCGTATGGAAGAGTTACCAGTTATGGCGCTATTGCCAAATACTTAGGTGCGGCAAGAAGTGCGCGTATGGTAGGTTGGGCAATGAATAGTTCGGGAAAACATGAAGATATACAAGCGCACCGAGTTGTTAATAGAAAAGGATTACTAACGGGAAAACACCATTTTCAAGGGACAAACTTAATGCAACAATTGCTCGAAAGTGAAGGTGTTGAGGTTGTAGACAATCAAATTCAAAACCTTGAAAAATACTTTTGGGATCCTGCTAAGGAGTTATAAAAGAGGAAATCCCTCAAAAACTCACCTAAAAAGCTTTCAAGGGATTCTCCAAATTTAAAGAAATAACAATTACTATCTTTATTACATTGGTGCCAATTCACATTCGGTTAATACCATACTACACGCTTGTGTTTGTGGCAATGGAGCCGATTGTAAAGATCCGTCATCGTTTCCGCCGTAGGTAATTCCGGTAGAGTCACAATCAATGAGAGGATCCATAGAATATTGAATTTGACAAGTATTTGTATCAGGAGCGCCTTGCCCAGAATTACCTCCATGAATTGCATTTAGGTTCTTCAATGATACTATACTAATTTTGTTTAAGTTTAACTTTTTCATTTTTTTCATAATAATCAGTTTTAATGTTAAGGGGAATTATGCTCTCATGAGGAATTTTTACGAGATGTACGTTCACTATTATATAGGTGCCAATTCGCATTCTGTTAATACCTTACTAACGTCTTGCGTTGTTTGCGTTTGCTGAGTTGACCACGCATCTAAAGTTCCGCCATCATTTCCTCCGTAGGTAAGTCCTGTAGAAGGACAGGTGCCAGGACCAATTGTAGGTTCAGCTGTGCAAAGTAAACTACCAGTAGGATCAGTAGGACCCGTTGGGTTGCATACAGTTGAGCCTCCATGAATTGATTGTAAGTTTTTCAATGATACAATACGCACTTTGTTTAGGTTTAATTTTTTCATTTTTTTCATAATAATTTGTTTTATGTTAGAGGAATTATTCTTGGGCAAACATATTGAGTTTACAGGGTTTGCGCAAGAAAAGGCAATCGATATTCATGAATTTACGCCGCATTTTGGGCTTTTTCATTTAGTTTTTTAATGAAGTAAGAAGGGTAGATGCCATTGATCTTTTTAAACGCTTTTGAAAAGGCTTCCGACGATTTATAACCAACATCTTTAGCAATTGATTTTATGGTATACGAACGGAATTTGCTATCTTCTTTTAAGCGTTCTGTAGCATAATCAATTCGTAATTCGGAAAGATATTCTGGGAACTTTTTTTGTCGATAATCGTTGATAATAATAGAAGCATACGAAGCATTGGTTCCTAATTTTTTAGCCAACCAAGCAATGGTACAATTTTGATCTAAAAATACCTTTTGGCGCTCTAATTTTTCAAGTTTAGCCAACAATTCTGCTGCTTTTTCTTCTGGGATTAATTTCTTACGATCAATCTTTTCTGTTTTTGTAATAGGTGTTAATTTTTTGACACTGGTAGATTTGTTGAGTAAAGCTTCAAATCGTTTTTGATTTTGACGTGCTTTGTATTGAAAATACGCAAATAGAAATATGATAAGAACAATTAAAATAATAATAATCAATTTTGTAGCACTTAAAGATTTCTCCTTTTTCTCAGCATCTTCTGATAAGTCTTCAATTTGCGCTTCCAAAAAGTCAATATCATACAATTCATATATGGTGCTCACGATATCCAATTTCAGATTGTCATTTTTAGCATCTAAAGCAATATATTTTTCATAGTTTTCTTTCGATTTTTTATAATCGCCCAAAGCATCATAACATTTTGCTAATGTTGGATAACAAGCTTGAAGTTCTGAAGGCGGATATTTTGAATTCTTTATGATAGAATCTACTTTAGTGAGCTCTTGTATTGCTTGTGTATATTTTTTTAAACCAAAAAAGTTATTTCCTTTGTGCAAATAAATAAAAGGTTTTAAATCTGCGATATTCAGAGAATCTGTTAATTGCTCAGCAGTGTCTAAATAAGGAATTGCTTCGGTATATTTTTTTTGTAATGTGAGCACATTTCCTATTCCTGCTTTTAGTAATGTACTTTGTTTAGGAAATTCTTCTTTTGAAAGTTCAAATGCATCTTGATAGGTTTTTAAAGCTTTATCTAATTGTCCAAATGCAGTGTAATTTTTTCCTAATGCCATCATAGTGCCTATTCGCTCTTGTACAGCCTTTGGATAATTTTCCTTTTCTAAAGAGTCTATAATTTTTAAGCTCAGCTGTAAAACTCTATAGGAATCTTTTTTGTCTCCAGTGTTTAATTTTAGTAATGCTATATTTCGTAGAAGCGTGAGTTCTCGATCAAATTCTTTTAATTTCTTGGCAATTTTTAATTCTTTCACATAATTTTTAAGAGCAGCTTCAAAATTCCCTATACGGAAATTCATGAGTCCAATTTTTCTATACAAAAATATTAAAGACTTGTCGCCAAAGTTGTTTTTTTCTGCAATGTCCAATGCTTTTTGCATATAATTCAGCGCAGATTTGTAATCTCCTTGAGATTCCTTTACATAGCAATAATAATAATTTGCCCTCATTATATTTTGTGCATTATTTTCACGTATTGCTCTTTCTAAAATTGCATTGGTGTACAAAATGAAGTCATCTTGAATTTGTATATCATCTTTGCCAAGTTGCGCTCTGATGTAGCCAATTAATTCATCATTAGATTTTGTTTTTAAAGAATCAGGAATGGTAGAAAAGTCTTCTAAAGCTACTTGTCCAAAAGAAATGGTAGAAATGAGTAAAAATAAAAGTACTAGGGGAAATTGTAAAGGGTTTTTCATATGCAATAAATAACGAATGGAAATATACTATATTTTAACATTTTTTGAAATCAAATACGAGCCAAAATATTAGTTGTGTTTACTTTCCATCAAAACATATGCCTTACCATTGCGTTTTATTTAGAATTTTAACATTCAATTTTTTCCAATTCAATTTTTACTAATAAAAAACACCTTACGCATTGGGATTAAATTCCAAACGCGTAAGGTGTTACATAAAACTGTTTTTTTTTACAGTAAAGAGTTTACATTTTAATCATTTTCTTTACTAGAGTAGCATTAGAAACTGTTTTTATATTTATGAAATACGTTCCTGTTGTAAATTTTGCAGTAGTAATTTCGATGGTATTTTGTGTTGCTGTATATGCAGTTTGTCGTATCAATCTGCCCGAAATGTCATAGATTTTTATTGTTTCAATCGCTTCTTTTGTTTTAATAATCAACATATCTTTTACTGGATTTGGATACATTTCAAAATCGTCTAACTCAAAATTTGGGGTGTTTAAAGTATCTTCAACAAGTGTAATTGCTTTGTTGGTTTCTATTGGGAAATTATAATCAAAGAAAATTTCTGCTTCGTTTTCAAACGTATCGTTAATGGCTAAAGTTGGAAGTGTTTTTATTTTAAACGTTACAAAACCATCATTAGAAGCATCGTCAAAAGGTAAATTGATATTTTCAAAAATAAATTCAACAGTATTCGCATTCGTAAATCGAGTAGTAACTGCATGAATTGCATTGGTGACAATTAATGTACTCGGATCAAACATAGTTGTGTTTATGACATCTTTTACTACCACATTAATGGCGTTGGCAGTTCCTGTATTTTCAAATCGAATCATATAATCGACATATTCGCCAACAAGATCAGTTGTTATTTCAGTTCCTTGCAAACATGTTTTGTCATTAGGATCAAAAGAGTTTACAACCGTTTGCGAAAGCGTGTTTGTATTATCGTCCATTGTTTCATCGGCAACAATTGGAGTAATAGTAGCTTCAAAATCAAGCACATCATCTGAATTTAGCGGGAAAGAAGCATCTGTTGGCGTGTTTAAATTCATTGTAAAGAAAATTTCACGTGTTTCAAATGGCAATAGGTTTGCATAATTCCACAGAAGTGAATTTACAGCTTGTGTAGTCACAGTTGGATTTGACATGACTAAATCCATCACATCATCTTCAAAAGTTAGCTGAATTGCGCCAGTTATTGTTGTATTTCCTTTGTTTTTGTAGACTATTTTGTAATTACTGTCAAATCCAGGTCTGGCTTGATTTAAAGGAATCAACGTAATATCAACATCATTGGCAACTACATTTGGTGTGATGCAGAAATTTTGTGTAAACGGACTTGCATCAGTTGGGAAATTGACTGTAATACTTGCTGGAGAAACCGTAAAATATAATGGGTTTTCCAAAATTGGCGTTAACGTGTATACACCATCATCGGAAAAATGAAAACTGTATGAACCATCATTTTGAGTAGCAATCGTTGTAGTCTCGTTTGTACTGTTTGTCAAGTTTAGATTTAAGTATTCATACGGATTGTCATTTATATCACAACCATTTGCGTTGGCATCAAAACGAACCGTTCCTTCAATAGTATTGTAGCTTCCACCAGGTACAAAAGAGCAATAGGTATTTACAGCGACACTTAAATTAGAAGGCATATAATTTAAAATTTCTTCAATTTCAAACTCGTCTGCACAAATATATTCTAGTGGGTTTCCTGAATATCTAAAATGATAGCTAGCATAATAATCTGTAACGGTTGTCTCAAAATTATTTCCATTTTTTACAAATAACTGTGTAATTTGGTTGTTTTGACAAGTCAAATATTGAAGTATTGGATTTTGAGAAATGTCGAGTGTTGTTAGCTGATTATCAGCACAATTTACACTATACAAATCTGGAAACAGACTCAAATCGAGTATGGTGAGTCCAACATTGGCACAACCTAAAGTTTTCAATCCTGTATTTTGCGAAATATCAAAACTGTTTAGTGGGTTGTTACTACAGTCAAAATAAAGTAAGTTGCTATTTTGCGAAACATCAATAGAAGTTAAAAGGTTATTGCTGCAATTAAGATTTTCTAAGTTTACATTTTGAGAAACATTAAGTGCTGCAAGTTGATTAGGTTCACTATTTGGAATATAACTACTTGTACCATCATTTGTAAAACAATGCAAGGTTTTTAAATTTGGAAGTTGTGAAATATCAAGCGAAGTAAGCCCATTGTTTATGCAGTAAATTGTTTCTAAATTTGTATTACTGCCAAAAACAATTCCTTCCATGGTAGCATACGAACAGTTTACAGATTCTAGTAACGTATTAGTACTCAAATCTAATATCTTAAACGTATTTCTGTTTACCTCAGAATATGCGCCAGGAGGAATAATTGGGTTTGCTGTAAAATTTCCACAAGATAAATATGTTAAATTTGGGTTGTTCGTTAGTAGTAAAGAATTTAGTAAGTTTCCTCTACAATCTAAACGTTCTAAATTTGTATTTTGACTTACATCTAACGTGGCAATTCGATTCCTAGAAGCGTATAAGTTTTTCAAATTAACCAACGGACTTACATCTAAATATAACACAAAAACTGTATTATAAGGATTGGCAAAAATTGAAGAACCATTACAATTTAGCGTTTCAATATTAATAAAATCATCCAAGCCTTTAATAATTGGACTTATTACGGTTAAACTTGTCACGCTTTCGGCTTCTGTAATTTGTATTTCTCCATCACCATTCGTATCAACATTTGTTTGTGCAAGGATATCATTTTTTAATCGTGTAGAAAGTGAAGTTACAATTGGAGCGCCGTTTGGCGTTACGCAAAAATCTTGAATAACCGTAGTTCCATCTGCTGGAAAATTTACTGTAATACTTGCAGGAGAAATGCTGTAATAATTTGTATTTGGAATGCTTGGCGTTATGGTATAGGTTCCTGCTTTTCCAACAAACTCATAATTACCAAATTTGTCTGTATAAATAATTACATCATCTGTGCCATTAGAAATTGTATATTCAACTGTTGGTAAAAAATCATCTCCAGCGTCACAACCGTTTAAGTTACTATCTAAGGTGTTTTTTCCTTGAATGGTATAATATGGAGTACTTGGCGTCGGCGCACAATTAGTTTCAAAAGTAACACCTGTATATCCTGCATTTGTAAAACTGTTTTGAATATCAGTTAATTCACTCGCATCACAACAAACGTTTTGTATGTTCGTTGCTTCTAATGAATAACTTTGAATTGTTATTGCATTCCCATCTTTTATATTCAAGGAAGTAATTGGGTTATAGGCAAAACTTAATGATCCTGTAATGTTATTATTGCTAAGATCTAATGAGGTTAACTGATTTTGAGTACAAGAAAACACCGTTAGATTTGACATGTTTGATAAATCGAGTGAAGTAAGTTGATTATTAGCGCAGCTTAGCCATTCTAAATTCGTCAAATTTCCAATTTCTAAAAATGACAAGCTATTGCTACTTATTTCGAGTTTTTTTAAATTAGTTAACTGATTAAAATATGGATTTGTAAATCCTCCACCAGAAGCTGGTGCATACGAAAATTCTTCTAAGCTAGCGAGTCCTGTTAAATTAAATTTAGAAATATTACCAAATGTAGCTACACCTGCATTTAATATTTTTAAGTTATTCAAATCAGAAACATTCACTTCTCCATTGATACCCGAAGAACAATTCAGAACTTCAAGGTTTGTTAATTTTCTGAGATCAAGATTAGTATATTCATCAAAAGGATACGATGAAGATCCGATTGTCAAGTTTGTAAGATTTGTAAATTGATCAATACCTTCAAAAGTTCTCGTTTGATTGCCGCTTATATTTAAGTTAGTAACTGCTAGTGCTTCAGTGACTTGAATTTCTCCGTCACCATTGGTGTCAACACCATCGGCAATTAATTCGGTTTTGAGATTTGGATCGCCAATAGTTGCAATTTGAGCTTGAATTGCTTGTACACAAAAGAGTAAAAGCAACGAAAAAGAAAGTTGTTTCATGAGTAGGTTGTATGTGTTTTGACGGGGAAATGTGCATTACAAATAAAAAGAAAAATAAATTCAAAAAATATATAAATTGCTTTTTTTCGATAAAAAGAAGTCTAAAAATCTATCATAGTAAGATCATATTGCACAATCAATCATTTCAATGTAACGGCTTCTAATTCTAAACATTTCGCTGTATCTTTGCAATTTAGAATCAATTTATATTATTGATAAAAAAACAATTCTCGTGAAAATAGAAAAGAAAGACATACAAGCAGCACTAAGTACCATTACCGTTCCAGGAGAAGGTGCAAATATGGTTGCCAGTGGAGCCGTTAGAAACATCATGACATTTGCAGATGAAATTGTATTAGACATTATCATCACAAATCCAGCGATGCAAGCACGTAAAAAAGTAGAATCGGAAATCGTTTCCGTATTGCGCGAAAAAGTATATGCGGAAGCGAAAGTAAAAGTAAATATCAAGGTGGAAGCACCTGAAAAGCCACAAATAAAAGGAAAACAATTGCCAAATATCAAAAATATTGTTGCCGTTGCTTCTGGAAAAGGTGGTGTTGGAAAATCTACCGTGACGGCAAATATTGCAGTTACTTTAGCAAAAATGGGCTTCAAAGTTGGTGTATTAGATGCAGATATTTATGGACCTTCCATGCCAATTATGTTTGATGTAGAAGGCGAAAAGCCATTAGCCGTAAAAGTTGACAATGTTTCTAAAATGAAACCTGTGGAAAGTTATGGTGTAAAAATTCTTTCTATCGGATTCTTTACAAAACCAAATCAGGCAGTTGTTTGGCGTGGACCAATGGCGAGTAAAGCTTTAAATCAAATGATTTTTGATGCCGCTTGGGGCGAATTAGATTTCCTATTGCTCGATCTTCCTCCAGGAACAGGAGATATTCACTTAAGCATCATGCAATCGCTACCACTTACAGGCGCAGTTGTCGTAAGTACACCACAAAATGTTGCCTTAGCTGATGCAAAAAAAGGGGTGGCAATGTTTCAACAAGAAAGTATAAACGTTCCTGTATTGGGAATTATAGAAAATATGGCGTACTTTACTCCTGAAGAATTACCAGACAACAAATATTACATTTTCGGAAAAGAAGGAGCTAAAAACCTTGCAGAAGACATTGATGTACCATTTTTAGGAGAAATTCCATTAGTACAAAGTATTCGTGAAGCTGGTGATGTTGGACGACCTGCAGCAATGCAAACCGCAACGCTTATTGAAGCTGCTTTTGAAAAACTAACACAAAACGTTGTTCAAGAAGTAGTTAACAGAAACGAAAGTTTACCAGCTACAGAAGCCATAAAAATAACAACAATGGCTGGTTGTTCAGCAGTAAAAAAATAATCACGTAAACAAAATTAAAGATGACAAGTGAAGAAATAAAAGACAGCGTTGAAAAGGCATTAGACGAAATTCGTCCTTTTCTTCAAAGCGATGGCGGCGATATAAGACTCGTTGAAATCGAAAATGACACGTTGGTAAAAGTTCAGTTAGAAGGAGCTTGCGTCGGATGTAGTGTAAACCAAATGACACTGAAATCAGGTGTTGAAATGACGATCAAAAAGCATGTGCCACAAATTGAAAAGGTAATCAGTGTGGAATAATTGACGAATGTCATAAAAATACACAAACGTGCCACTTATTTTTGTATCAGAATATATTTAAAGAAAAATGATTAAAACCGATATTCTCATTATTGGAGCTGGTCCTACAGGACTATTTACTGTTTTTGAAGCAGGATTGTTAAAATTAAAATGTCACTTGATAGATGCTTTGCCACAACCTGGTGGACAATGCTCAGAAATTTATCCCAAAAAACCTATCTATGATATTCCAGGATATCCTGAAGTATTAGCGGGCGATTTGGTAGACAATTTAATGAAACAAATTGAGCCGTTCGAACCTACATTTACCTTAGGAGAACGCGCCGAAACGATTGAAAAATTAGACGATGGAAGTTTCATCGTTACTACAAATAAAGGAACAAAACATCATGCGCCAATAGTTGCCATTGCTGGCGGATTGGGAAGTTTTGAGCCAAGAAAACCACCTATTCAAAACCTAGCAAACTACGAAGACAAAGGTGTAGAATACATCATTCGTGATCCAGAAATCTATCGTAACAAAAAAGTGGTCATTGCTGGTGGAGGCGATTCTGCGTTGGATTGGAGTATCTTTCTAACAGATGTTGCTTCGGAAGTAACGTTGGTACACAGACGAACGGAATTTCGTGGCGCTTTGGATTCAGTTGAAAAAGTACAAGAACTGAAAAATCTTGGAAAAATCAACCTTATTACACCTGCGGAAATTACAGGAATTCATGGCGAAGACCACGTAACTGGTGTTGAAATTACCAAAAAAGGAGAAGATTCATTTACGTTGGAAACCGATCATTTCATTCCATTATTCGGATTGGCACCAAAATTAGGGCCAATTGGCGATTGGGGATTGGAAATTGAGAAAAACGCCATCAAAGTTGACAATACATTAGACTATCAAACAAACATTCCAGGAATCTATGCCATTGGTGATGTAAATACCTATCCAGGGAAATTGAAGTTGATTCTTTGTGGATTTCACGAAGCTACCTTAATGTGTCAAAGTGCGTATCAGCGAATCTTTCCTGACAAAAAATATGTCATGAAATACACAACCGTAAGCGGAATTGATGGTTTTGACGGAACTCGTAAAGAAGCACCAAAAGCGGTTGTAAAAGCGATAAATTAAAGAAAATAGTTTGTCGGTAGTTCATTCTTTTTCTGAAGTATAGAAAAGGTTTTGCGTTAAGAATTTTTGAAGCCTTGGAGGAAATTTAGCAAAACATTTTTGGTTTTAGTTTTCCAGCGAGAAAACTAAAAATACCTGCCAGAAAAAGTGCCTTTTCTTTTGTTTCGTTTTCTTTGGGCAAGCAAAGAAAATGAAAATTAATAGTCATAAATTTACAATAAAGTAAAATATCATGTCACAAGACATCAATATAAAAATAACAGATCGGGAAGGCGTTACACACAAAATCGTAGCGCCAACTGATATGGCAATGAATTTAATGGAAGTTGTACGTTCGTATGAGCTTGCGCCCGAAGGAACCATTGGAATTTGTGGCGGCATGGCAATGTGTGCTTCTTGTCAATGTTATGTACATTCCGATCATGAGTTGCCAGAAATGAGCGTTGATGAAGACATGATGCTTGCGGAAGCATTCTACGTAGAAGAAAACAGTCGCTTAGGTTGTCAAATTCAAATGACACCTGAACTGGATGGTTTGGAAGTGGAGTTGGCGCCTGAGAGTTAGAGTTTATGATTTATCGGTTTTTAAATCTTCTCTCATCTCTTTAACTACTACTTTAATCAGTTCATCAAAAGAATTATTTTTTTTCAACTTGTTTCCAGCTTCAAAAAATTTTGAAGTTATTTCAGTTCGCATTTCTTTAGAAATTCCTCTGTTATCTGATATAGAGAAATACATACTTGAGTTATCAAAGACAAATTGAAACTCTGCTCGTATTTTTTTTAATTTATCGAGCATGTTTTCAGATAGAAAGGGTTGATTTTTTAAGTAGTAATTTATAAAAGTTTCAATCTCTTTAAGAAACTCATCTTTTTGATCTTCATTTGAAGAAATATGATAGCGACCAACTAACGTCATTATTCGGTAAGATTTATCTAAAATTTCACGATAAACTTCAATCTTTTCTTTAAAAATACCACTATAAGCTATTTTGTATTCTTCAATAGAACGATCAATGCGTTTTTTTATAAATAAATAAAATAAGATATTTAAAATTACGGTTAATATCGCTTGTAGGATAATTTCAATCATTATTGTTTTCTTTTAAATTCTTCAAAAGCTCACTCAATTCAACTTCAAGTCCATCAGCAATTTTTAGTAAAGTCATTAAACGCGGATTCGTTTTGCCATTTTCAATCATATACAATTGCGTTCGGCTGATTCCATGTTTTTCTGCAAATGAATTTTGGTCAACTCCTCTCGCAATTCTTAACTTTTGAATTCGATCTCCTAATTTTTTGAGGTATTTTTCTTCTTTTATGTTCACTATTGCGAATTTCGATAATTTTTTTCATATCTTGTGTTCGTTATAGCGAACATATTTTATTATGGAAAAAACAAGAAAACTTAAAATACATTCTAAATTCAGAGAAAGAGAATACGATAGAATCCTAATTCCAACAATACGATTAGAAGGAAAATGGTTAGAAAATCTAGGTTTTACAACAGGAAATGAAGTTGTTATTCATCAACAAAAAAATAAATTAGTCATTGCATTAGATAAAAGTGAAGTATAGTTTCGTCATGCTGAACTCGATTCAGCATCGCATAAAAAGCGCGTGAGACACTGAATCAAGTTCAGTGTGACGTAAGTGTGAAACAATTGGAAGTCTAAAATAAATTTCAAATATAAAACGCTAAATTTTAAATGTAAAAGTGTTTCTTTCAAACAACAAACAACAAACAACAAACAACAAACAACAAACAACAAACAACAAACAACAAACAACAAACAACAAACCACAAACAACAAACCTAAAACCTAGCCTGATAGTCACTCAACTTTCGCGGTCCTTCCAACACTTCGCGTTCAATCTTTAATATGCCATCGTCAGTTGTTGCTGTATACCATTTAATCAACGAAATGGCGTCGTTTTCAATTTCAATTCCTGTAATACTTCGCGGATGCACACAACTTCCATCATTAAAAAAAGAAATTTCATCAGGATTGGGAAATCGTGGACGATGCGTATGACCTGTAATCGTAATGATATTGTCATTATCAATAATCCACTTCTTAATTCTTCGTTCAACCTTAATTAAATTTTTGTAATTCTTTGCAGGACTTGTAGGATCGTGAATTCCCATAATTTGCAAAGGTGCCCACAATGCACGAACCATAAATCGGCTCCATTTCCAAAAAATATAATTCCACCAATCGGCTTGATGTCCGTGTGTTAAAAATAGTTCTTGTCCCGTTTCGGAATGTTTCAGCACAATTCCTTCATGATATTTCAAATCGGTAAACAGCGGCTTATCGGTTCCCGTTTTTGGATCAAAATAGGTAGACAAATGTTTTTGCACATACTTTTCGTTACGATAAACCATGTCATGATTTCCCCAAATGAGATGCAATCGGTTATCTTCATGAAAATCTTTTAAAATCATGTACACATTTTTGTGCGTTTTAAAAATAGATTCAAAACTCAAATTTTCCCAAAGTTCGTCTCCATCGCCAAGTTCGCAATACGTAAATCCTTTTTTATAATACTGCTTTAACGCATGAAAGTAGATGTTTCGGTTATTGGCAAAATCGTCCGCAAAACTATTATCACCACGATGACAATCGCTAAATAACACAAGTTTAGCAGTGTGATCAAACGGAATTTTGAGTGCTTCTAGATAAGCTCTTGTCAAGCGGGTTTTTGATGACATACATATATTTTAACAAGTTAAATATCGTGAAAAAACTTTTTTCTAATACAAGAATAACTCAATAACATAATAAAAACTCAAATGATGTAACATAAAACTACTATAAACGTCTATATACTAGGATCTTATTTTGAAGTTTACGATTTCTCTGTATGTAGTGGTTTCTCCGCTTCAATACCTTTAAAACTGAGGATTTTGTATCTTTGTAAATTAAATGAATATGTTATGGGGCAAAAAAATAAAAGTCAGAGCTTAAACTTACCGTTACAATTGGTTATCAGTTTTGATCAAGTTATATCTTTCTATAGTAGATATGTGGAGGATGAAAGTCATCCATATCATAAATCTGCCATTGAAATAACAGAATATTTAGACAACTATCCTGAATTACGTGAAGGATTTACTGATTTCTCCAAATTAGCTAAATATGAAGAACAAATTGATTTAGTTTTGGAAGGATTATTTCCAGAAATACTAACCGATAACGAAATCAAAGTGGCAACTATTCCATTTTCGTTTCAATCGTTTAAATATTCCAATCGACTCAAAAATATTCTAAAAAATGCAGGAGGCGAGTACGATTTTACAGCTCGAAATTTAGATGAAAAAGAATTGTATTTGCATGCCTGCGTATTAATCTTAAATGTGTGTTACGGCTATACAATCGATTTAAAACGACCTTTTTATTTTGACATTCCAGATAAAAATTTAGGGATTACCAAACATTACAGAGTTGCTTTTAATGGCGATTTTTGCCAAGTAATACCTACCGAAAATGCGCCGAAAATTACCAAAGAAGATGTTCACTTATTGTTAGATAATTACGATAATATTGAAGTTTGGAAACAAAAATTTCCACTAGATAGTTACATATTCAAAGGATTTGGAATTATGAATCTATTTGATGTTACTTTTGATGAAACGCTGTCGTCTATTCGAGAAAACTTGTTGAGAAGTGATGACAACTTGGTAGCTTCTTTGCGTAAAAACCTAAGTGAATTTTTTAACATAAGAGATTTAAAACTAGGATTTTCCGTATTTGGAAACTTAGATAAAAATACATTTAGAAGTCATATAAAACGTTCTGAAAGTTTACTGTTTAAAAATGAACATGAAGTTTCTTGTAGTGAATTTTTCTGCAAAGGAATTACGGAACATATCTTCAAAAAGAACGAAGAAATTGCAATTTCCGATATTGAAAGATATGGTGAACTCTCAGGTAAAAACGGATTTTACAAACGTCTGAAAGAACAAGGAGTACAAAGTATCATACTAATTCCGATATTGGCTTCCAAAGGAAGAGATTTGGCGGTGTTAGAAATTGCTTCGCCAAGAGCTTATGAACTCAATTCTGTAAATCAACAAAAATTACGAGACATTATTCCTGTATTTGAAGCGGCTGTTTCACGTGCTTCAGAAGATTTTCAAAATACCTTAGAAGCAACGATTCAAGAACAATATACGTCCATTCATCCTTCGGTAAAGTGGCGTTTTTATGATGCCGCTGAAAATTACCAACATCAGTTGACAGAAAACAAAGAAAATCCTCAAATTGAAGATATTGTATTCGAAGATATATATCCACTATTTGGACAAAGCGATATAAAAGGTTCTTCGTTGGCACGCAATGAAGCCATCAAAGACGACTTAACAAAACAATTGCAATTGGCAATTAGAGTATTGGAAGCAGCCTTAAAGCGACACAAACTTCCAATTTATGAAGAGTTAATCTTTAGAGTATCAACATATTTAAGTGATACGCAAGAAGGCTTAAAAGCGGGCGATGAATTAGGAATTTTACAATTTTTAAAGAAAGATATTTATCCTGTATTCAATCACTTAAAAGCAACAGATTCAAAACTAGCTTTGCTTATTGCAGAATACATCAATAGCTTGGATGAAAATCTAAAAGTTGTGTACGAAAAGCGAAAAGCATACGAAGATAGTGTTGCAATTATAAACACAAAGTTGTCAGCTTATATTGATAAAAAACAAGAAGAAGCACAACTCATGTTTCCACATTATTTTGAGCGTTACAAAACGGATGGTGTTGAGTACAACATGTACATTGGACAATCGTTGGTAAAAGACAAAACATTTCACAAACTCTATTTGTACAACTTGCGTTTGTGGCAATTGCAAAACATGTACGAAATGGAACAAGTTGCGCATAATGCCCGAAAAGAAATGGATCACGATTTACAAGTAGCTTCCTTAATTTTAGTGCATAGCAGTCCTTTGGCAATTAAATTTCGCATGGACGAAAAGCAGTTTGATGTTGATGGCGCATACAATATTCGTTACGAAATTATTAAAAAACGTATCGATAAAGCGAATATAAAAAACACCACAGAACGCTTGACGGTGCCTGGAAAAATTGCTATCGTATATTCGCAAGACAAAGACGCGCTTGAGTACATAAAATATATCAAATACATGCAAGCCAAAAATTACTTTGGCGAACTTGAAAAGCTTGAAATAGAAGATTTACAAGGAGTTTCAGGTTTACGTGCGTTACGTGTAGAAGTGATATATCAAGAAGATTTTAATGAAAAATCATCGTTAACTATTGATCAACTCATGGAAGAACTCAAATAGAAATAATCAAACCATAAAATAGTTAAAAAGCCTTCTGATGTTCATATGCAGAAGGCTTTTTATTATGAAGTAATTATTGGTAGTGTTTCTGGACGCAATGCAAATGCTATTGCAAACGCTATTACGGACACGATAATTCCGATCATAAAAACCAAATATGTCAATCGCAGAATCTTATACTTTCTATTCAGTACTTTTCCTAAAAAATACAAATCCTTGGTAAGTGATCCATACAAATAATCTCTGTCTTGCATTACTTCGCCAATTGCCCATTCAAAATCGGGGAGACTCATCTTATGGAAATTTCCAAAAAACAATAAATTTACCTTCTTCGCTTCAACATCTTTCTTGTCAAATTTGCCTTCCGTTACATTTGGTCGCGTTGCTAGAATAGATAATACCATCGAAATTACGGTAAATAGCGTAAAAATTATTGTTGGTATAATCAAGTGTTCGTTATCAGCTTTATCCAACTTTGATACCAAGGTCGATAAAACCAAAGAAATAATAATGGCATTTACCGATAAAAGTATATTTGCTTTGGTATCAGCAATATTACTTAGTTCAATATGATTTTTTAATGTAACACGAAACATGGTTTCAATTCCACGTTCGGGAGTATTAATTTTTGTTTTCTTATACTTCAATTCGGCTTTCTTCTGCTTCAACTTTTTTACCTCTTTTGAAACCTTATTTTTTGTTTTCAATAATTTGGCGAGATTTTTTCCTTTGCGTTTCTGCCAATTTTTTGAAGCATATGTAGTGTGAAACGTATGATCTTCAGATAAAAACCTAATATTTTCCTTCAGCCAATCAGATTCAGAAATAGATTCGTTTTGCGTCAATTCAATTTCCTTTCGAAGCAATTCGGTAACTTCCTCAAAATTTTTGCTTCCAATATGTCCACAATCGGCATCAGAGATAATTTGTTCAAGCAGATTTTCAGGTTTACGCCCCATTTTTGTTGCCAAAATAAGATCACTAATCACTTGTAAATCAGCGTCTGAAATATTATGTTTTTTTAGAAACTCCGTAGCAATTCGTACGCTTTCAATTTCGTGGTCATTAATTCCGTTTACATATCCTGTATCGTGAAACCAAGCGGCAATAATCAGCTGATTTGCTTGTGTTTCTTCAATTTCAAGTCCTTCAATAAGCTCTTGCGTTTTGGCAACAACAGCTTTTGTGTGCGTTAAATTGTGATATACGTATGATTGATCTACTTTTTTATTCAGAAAATCAACAACATACTTTTCAACTTCAACAATAAGAGTTTCCATATAGGTTTCTTTAATTTGAGTAAAAATACTAAACTTTAATTAATGTTTGCGAAAGATGCATAAAACGTAGCGATAAAGTATTTATTTTAAGACATAATTTCTAAGATTTTTTGAAATATTTTTTATGTAAGTTTAACTAAAAGAGAAGACTATAATTATATGAAACATTTTCCTGAAATAAAATTATACGGAACGGCAAGTTGCCACAAAACTAATTATTACAAAGCGCTGCTTGAAGAGAAAGAACTTTCATATCAATTTTTAGATGTCAGAGAAAATGAAGCACACGCGGAAGCACTACGAAATCTATACGAAAATAGGAAGTTAAACTTTCCAACACTAACTATTGGACATAAAAAACTTCGAAATCCGCGTAAAGAAGAATTGGAAAAATGGTTGCAAAAACTAATCAAATGAAACTACTAGAAAAAATTCAACAATTGCCACTTGGGTATTCGGAAGTACATTATAATGACAAAAAATATGGTGTCACTAAAAGTGAATTTAACTCAGGCAATAGTTTCAAAATTTATGCGGAAGAATTAGGAGGAAACAATTTCATAAGTCTTAATTACTATTGTACAAGTCAGCATGAAATTTTAAAACCTTGTGAAATGCCCGAACAGAAAGTCATTCACTTTTTAGAAAACTACAGCATCATATATTAACATTTTGCAAATGAATCAGTATCTTTAAGGTGCTAAAACGCTAACCAATGATAAAATCGTTACAATCGGTAGGAATAATAGTTCTTTTATTAATGTTTACTGCATGCGCAACCTTCGAAGCACAATACGCTAATGATCAGGTTCCTAGTACTTTCCCTAAAGATAAGGAAATAAAACACTCTTTCTATTTAATTGGAGATGCAGGAAACTCTGCATTAGGTAAAAAAGCCATTGCCTTGCAGATGATGGAAAAAGAACTGCAAAAAGCTTCCAAAAATAGTACGGCAATTTTTTTAGGAGATAATATTTATCCTTTAGGTTTACCAAAAAAATCAAATAAAAAAAGAGAATTTGCGGCACATCAATTAGATGCGCAAACTAGCATTGTAAAAAATTTCGAAGGAGAAACTATTTTTATTCCTGGGAATCACGATTGGTATAGCAAAGGTTTAGAAGGACTAAAACGACAAGAAAAATATATTGAGGATATTCTTGGGAAAAACACATTTCTACCCGAAAACGGTTGTCCAATAGAAAAAATTCACATAAGTGATGACATAGAACTCATTTTAATTGATACACAGTGGTACATTACCAATTGGGATTACCATCCAACAATGAATGACGATTGTCAAATAAAAACACGCACAAAATTTCTAGAAGAATATAGCAGTTTGGTCAAAAAAGCACGTGGAAAAACTACCATAGTTGCTTTACACCATCCAATGTATACGTACGGACCTCACAATGCACAATACACCTTCAACACTCATATGTCGCCAGTTCCAATTTTGGGAACTATAAAAAACTTAGTGCGTTCTACTAGCGGAACAGCAAACGTTGATCAGTCCAACAAACGTTACAACGAACTAAGAAAACGCATCATTACCTTATCGCAAGAAAACGATAAAGTCATTTTTGTTTCAGGACACGAACACAGTTTACAATATATTGTAGAAGATAATTTGCGACAAATCGTAAGTGGTTCTGGAGCTAAAATGTCTGGAACTCGCAGAGTTGGTGGCGCAAAATTCACCTACGGAACGTATGGATTTGCACGTTTAGATGTCTTTAAAGACGGTTCATCATATGTGCGTTTTTACAGTGCGGTAGACAATAAAATTGTATATGAAACACAAGTCATCAGAAAAGAAGCAGCAGAAGTTGATGTTGTATATCCTGAAACATTTCCAAAAGAAGTTTCGGCATCAATCTATACAAAAGAGGAAACTAATAAGTCTGGATTTTACAAGTTTCTTTGGGGCGAACGTTATCGTGAACAATACAGCACACCAGTAACTGCGCCAACGGTTGATTTAGATACCTTGTTTGGTGGACTAAAACCTGTTCGAAAAGGTGGTGGAAACCAATCAAAATCGTTACGACTAGAAGACAAAAACGGAGCGCAATACGTTATGCGAGCCTTGCGAAAACAAGCACTACGCTATTTACAAGCGGTTTTATTCAAAGATCAATTCATAAAAGGACAATTTGACGATACGGTTACAGAAGACTTGCTTTTAGATGTGTTCTCTGGAGCACATCCATACGCACCATTTGCCGTAGGTACGTTGGCAGATGCTGTTGGCGTTTACCACACAAATCCTGTTTTATACTATGTTCCAAAACAAAAAGCACTCGGAGATTTCAATGACGATTTTGGTGGCGAATTGTATATGATTGAAGAACATACTTCTGAAGGTCACGATGACAAAGCGAGTTTCGGATTTCAAAACGATTTAGAAAGTACGGATGACATGCTAAAAAAGCTCGACAAAGATGAAGACGTTATATTAGATGAAGCATCTTACATTCGTGCGCGTTTATTTGATATGCTAATTGGTGATTGGGACAGACACCAAGATCAATGGCGTTGGATAGAATTCAGAGAAAACGGACAACGTGTATTTCGTCCATTGCCGAGAGATCGCGATCAGGCTTTTTCCAAAATGTCAGATGGATTCTTACTTTCTACAGCTGTAAAAATAATTCCAACTGCACGTTTATTACGAGAATACAGTGGCGATCTAAAAGATGTAAAAGGTATCAATGTTGAGCCATATCCATTAGATATGACGTTAATTTTACAATCAGGAAAAGATGTTTGGGATGCGCAAGTAAAAGCAATTCAAGAAGGCTTGACGGATGAAGTTATTGAAAAAGCATTCTTACAATTTCCAGAAGCTGTACGCGATGCGCAAATGGAATCCATTAAACAAAAGTTGAGTTCAAGACGCGAAAATCTTCAGGCGATCTCAGATCGTTACTATAAATTGCTCAACAAACTTGCTATTATAAAAGGAACCAACAAAGACGATTGGTTTGATGTGCAACGTTTGCCAAATGGTAAAACCAAAGTAACAGCATACAGAATAAAAGATGGAAAACGGAAAGACATCTTTCATGAACGTACATATAATAGTGAAGAAACAGAAGAAATTTGGATTTACGCTTTAGACGATGATGACGTTTTTGATGTATACGGAATAGGAGATGAATACATTAAAATTCGTTTAATTGGTGGCCAAAATAACGACACATACAAAATTAGAAACGGGAAAAAAATTACTTATTACGATTACAAATCAAAGAAAAATACCTTTCTAACGACAAAAGGAAACAGAATATTAACCGACAATTACGATACCAATGTATACGATTACAAAAAGATAAAAAACGGTGCTACACAAATATTACCAACTTTAGGATTCAATCCTGATGATGGTTTCAAACTAGGATTCGCTACAACCATTACTGACTACGGTTTTGAACGCAATCCATTTACATCGCGTCATACCTTTAGAGGTTCATACTATTTCGCTACTAGCGGATTTGACTTTGGATATACAGGCGAATTTGGAAACGTTATCGGACGTTGGAATTTATTATTAAATCTAGATTTTACCAGTCCAAACTACGCCGTAAACTTCTTCGGATTTGGAAATAACACGCCAAATCCAGAAGCAGATGAAAACGATGGTTTGGATGTCGATTTAGATTACAATCGTGTAAAAATACGAACCATACGATTTACACCATCATTAATATGGCGCGGTCAACTTGGTGGAAGCTTTCGAGCAGGATTATCATACGAAAGCAATGAAATAGAACGTACACCTGGACGCTTTTTAGAACAAAATTTCCCTGCAAATTCAAGTGTGTTTGATCAACAAGATTTCTTTGGCGTCAACGCAAAATATCACTTTAAAAATGTGGACAATGCAGCATTTCCAACCATGGGAATCGAAGTAAGTTTAGAAACAGGATACAAAAACAATGTAAGTACTTCCAAAGGGTTTGCGTATGTAATTCCAGAATTTTCTATAGATCATCGATTAATAGCAAGCGGACAATTAGTATTAGCGACAAAATTACGCGGACATGTTAATTTTGGAGACGAATTTGAGTTCTATCAAGGTGCTTCTTTAGGCGCACGCACGGGTTTACGAGGTTTCAGACACGAACGCTTTACGGGTAAAAGTGCCTTTGTACAATCTACGGACATTCGATTAAATCTTCGCAAAATAAAAACAAGACTGTTACCTGTAAATGTTGGTCTTTTTGGCGGATTTGATTACGGTAGAGTCTGGGCTGAAAATGATCCTTCAAAAAAATGGAATACTTCGCTCGGTGGCGGAATTTGGCTTAGTGGAGCAGACATGCTAACAGCGCGTTTCTCACTATTTAGTTCTGATGATGGCGGACGTTTTGCATTTGGTGTAGGATTCGGATTCTAACCAAATCGAACCATATGAAACTATTCAGAAACCAAAGAAGCCAGCTTTTGAAAAACAAAAAAATAGGGAAATACATCGCGTACGCTACAGGAGAAATTATTTTGGTTGTGATAGGAATTCTAATTGCAGTTTCACTAAACAATTGGAATTCTAGTAGAAAAGAAAAACAACAATTACTCAACATTTACGGTATTATTGAGAGCGATTTACAAAATGATTTAAAAGAAATAGACGAAATTCAAAGCTTTTACAAAACGGTTGATCCATTGTACACAAAAATCCTCAATGATTCTGTGCGTGCTATCGATTATGTGATAAATCCGCAGTACACATACCTAACCATTGGTTTTCCCGAAATTACATTCAACAAACGCGGATACAATCAGCTTACAGACTTTAATACCGATAGTTATACTGATAGTTTGCCAACGCAAATCATAGAATTTTATACAGAACGTTTGCGTGAAATAAAGATTGATGACGACATGCGTGCTACTGATTTCAAAGAAAACTACTCACACTTCAAGAAAAACTATACATGGTGGGCAGATTTAATCTCTTTTAAACCCAACAAAGAATTTGTAGCATATGCATTAAAAGATCCTGACTATAAAAACAGAGTTGCAACGATTTATTTCATAACCTATAAAGTATTCTTACCCGAATTAGAAAAATTTAAAAAACAAGCAAAAGTCATACTAGAAGAAATAGGGAAGCGAAAAAAAGAATGATTTTTTATAACCAAAACTACTGAAAACCATGAAAAAAACAGCAGCAGAAATCAAACAACTATTTTCCGATAACGAAAATGATTTGGCATTTGTCATAGGAAACGGAATCAATTTAAGTTTTCAAAAAGATAATATTTCTTGGAACGATTTGCTGCTTGATTTATGGAAAAAACACTCAGAAGAACCCATTTCGGAAATTCCAGCAGGGATATCATTTATAGAATTTTATGACGCGCTCAATTTGCAAAACGTAACCCAAACAGGATTTTCTACACAATTGCAAAAAGATGTACAAAGTAGTATGCGCGATTGGCAACCCAATAATGATCAAAATTTAATATTGGATAAAATAAAATCGTTTGATGCGCCAATTCTGACGACAAACTTTGACGATCTCATTCCAAAATCAATGCAATTATCAGCACATAAAATCTTAGGAACAAGTTTTACAGACTTCTATCCTTGGACTTCGTACTACGCGCCAAACAAACTAAAAAGTCCACTAGACGGTTTTGGAGTTTGGTATGTAAATGGAATGATAAAATACCACAGAAGTATCAAACTTGGTTTGTCTGAATATATGGGAAATGTAGAACGCGCTCGAAAATTGGTTAACAACAATTACGGTCAAACTATCACGGAAGGTGTCAATCCTTGGAATACGAACAACACGTGGATAGACATCATATTCAACAAATCGATTTGTATTTTTGGATTAGGCTTAGATGAAACCGAAGTTTTCTTCCGTTGGTTACTCATTCAACGTGCCAAGTTTTTCAAACGCTTTCCAAATTTCAGTCACAAAGGTTGGTATATAATGCCCGCTTCAGAAAACAATCCAGGAACTGCTGGAAAGAAATTTTTCTTAAAATCAGTTGGTATAGAAGTAGTTGAGGTTGATGATTTTTCAGTAATGTATAACGATATTTGGCAATAACCATTACACTTTTGAAGTCAAATATAGAATGTTCAGCTCTTTTTTCAACATTCAATAGTTCAAAAACCGTTCGGCATAAGCTAATTTCCGTTCGTCATAATTTCGTTGTGTAAAACGACGTTGCAGACTACTTTTACATCGTAATCAAAAAACAAACAGACATGCAATCATTTACTTTATACAAAATTGTTTTTACAATAGCGTTTTTCTTAGCTACCGTTTTAGCTTCCGCGCAAGACATTTCAGGAACTTGGAAAGGTGCTTTAAAAGTACAAGGAATGGAACTTCCATTAGCACTCAATATTTCAGAAGCTGATGGCGAATATTCGGCTACATTAGACAGTCCAAAACAAGGTGCCTTTGGAATTCCGATTGATAAAACTACGTTTGAAAACAATCAATTGACAATTTCACAAAGTCAAATGGGAATGGAATATACAGCAACCTATGAAGGTGGAATGTTCAAAGGAACATTTAAACAATCAGGACAAGTATTTCCATTAGATTTAGAAAAAGGCGAAAAAGTAGAAAAAACAGAAAAAAAACCAAAACCACAAGAACCTAAAAAACCCTATCCATACGCTTCAGAAGATATCACTTTTGAAAATGCTAAAGCAGGAAACATCAAACTTGCAGGAACCTTAACTTTGCCACAAAATGTGAAAAATCCACCAGTTGTAATTCTTATCAGCGGTTCAGGTCCACAAAATCGGAATGAAGAATTATTGGGACACAAACCATTTTTAGTTTTGGCAGATCATTTAACGCGAAACGGAATTGCAGTTTTACGTTATGACGATAGAGGAACCGCACAATCAGAAGGCGATTTCGCATCTGCAACGTCATTTGACTTTGCAACAGATGTAGAAGCTGCAATGGCATATTTACAAACAAGAAAAGACGTTGTTGATACCAATAAAATAGGTTTGGTTGGTCATAGTGAAGGTGGACTCATTGCACCAATTGTTGCTGCAAGAAACAACAATGTAGCATTTTGTGTATTGCTTGCAGGTCCTGGAGTTGATGGAAAAGAAGTATTACTAACACAAGCCAAAAGAGCTTCCGAGTTGGAAAATTATCCAGCAATTGATATAGAAAATTCTCAGAAAACATATGTCAAAGTATTTGAAATTATCGACAATTACAAAGGTGAAGCTTCAAAAAAAGAAATCACTAAACTCTTTGAAGAGTTACGTGCTAAGATGACTTCTGAAAAAGCGAAAACAGAATTTACAGAATCGGCTATAACTACACAAGTAACAATGATTACCGCTCCTTGGATGAGAACTTTTTTAGGATACAATCCACAAACAACATTACCAAAAGTAACTTGTCCTGTATTAGCGGTCAATGGAGAAAAAGATTTTCAAGTACTGCCAGAATTAAATCTAAAGTCTATTGAAAAAGGCTTGAAAAACAATAACGATGTTACCATCAAACAGTTTAAAGATTTAAATCATTTATTTCAAACTTCAGAAACAGGCGCTTTAAGCGAATACTCAGAAATAGAAGAAACATTTGCTCCAGTAGCGTTGACATACATTTCAAACTGGATCAACAAACGATTCTAATAACCAACCCAAAAAAATGCACTTTTTTGACGCCAAATAAAGTTCGTCAAAAAGTGCATTTCAAATTTTACAAGTATATTTAAGCCATGGCAAATTCATCCAAAATAAACACAATACTATTCTGGGTATTACAAATTATAGGTTGGGGATTTATAACCGCCGCAAATGTTTGGTCCAAAATGTACTTTGTGCCCGAAGAAAAAAGCAAAGCCATCTACTTTTTCTTTGAAGGATTGTTTTTTATCGTCTTAGGAATTGGGTTGACGACACTTCTTAGAAATTATCTAAAACGAATTAATTTTGTCGCCAATCAAAATCAAAAAAACTACATACGAGTATTCATCGCATACGGATTGGCTTCTTGGATTTTTACCATACTACTCATTGGAGGATCGTACTATGCATTTTCATATATCAACGGAAGATCATTAGAAATTTCAGCATTAGAATTCTTATCAACAACGCTAAATATTGCTATTTTTATCTTCTTTTGGCTCATCTTTTACATCGTAATCAAGTCATTAGCACGCTTGCGCAAAAACAAAATTGATCGTTTACGGCTTGAAACTGAACTAAAAGATTCACAACTAAATACGCTAAAAGGACAACTGAATCCGCACTTTATGTTCAACAGTCTCAACAATATTCGCGGATTAATGTTAGAAGATGTTGACAAAGCAAGAGACATGCTCACACGACTTTCGGAAATGTTACGCTATTCGCTAAACATGAATAAAGTTGATGTCATTCGTATCGAAGAAGAACTCGAAATTGTAGACAATTACATAGCATTATCCAAAATACAACTAGAAGATCGATTGGAATATGTGCAAGAAGTAAAAAATGAGCTCACACAAATTAAAATTCCGCCAATGATTTTGCAAATGTTGGTCGAAAATGCCATCAAACATGGAGTTTCCAATCAAAAAAATGGTGGAAAAATAACCTTGATTGTCACAGATAATAATGATAAAATTATCCTGCAAGTCAACAATACAGGAACGCTTCAAACGGAGACAGATTCTACTCAAATCGGATTAAACAATATTAAAAAACGCTTGGAATTACACTATGGAAATGATGCAAATTTTACACTAAAAGAAGTTGCAGACGAAGTACATGCCATCATTCAAATACCTGTATCGTAGTATGGAAAATATCACCGCAGTTATCGTAGAAGATTCTCGTTTGGCACGAAACGAATTAAAAGAATTGCTCAAAAAACATCCGCAAATTGAATTGCTTGGCGAAGCTGAAAATGTAGATAAAGCGTATGATTTAATAAACGATGTGCAACCACAAATTCTGTTTTTAGACATCAATATGCCAGAAAAAAATGGTTTTGAATTGTTGGAAATGTTAGAAAATGTACCACTTACAATTTTTACCACAGCGTATGATGAATATGCTATAAAATCGTTTGAATACAATGCGTTTGATTACTTGCTAAAACCCATCAATCAAGATCGATTTTCCAAAACAATAGAAAAAGTAGTGGCAACTATTGAAAAAGAAGCAACTGATGAAAAACCGTTTGAATTGCATCGTCAGATATTTATAAAAGATGGCGAAAACTGTTGGTTGATAAAAATTGCTGAAATTGCTGTTTTTGAAATCGTTGGAAACTACACACGTGTATATTTTGAAGATCACACACCGTTAATCTACAAATCGCTCAATCAAATAGAAGCGAAACTACCTGAAGAAACTTTTTTTAGAGTGAATCGACAACAAATCATCAATCTCAACCATATAGAAAAAGTAATTCCTTGGTTCAACGGAAAGTTAAAAGCCGTGATGAAAAATTCTGGACAACAAATTGAAGTTTCTCGACGTCAATCGTATAAATTTAAAGATATCTTTGGCTTTTAATACATCGCAATGCAACACAGAGAAATTATAGAAAATATCACAGAGGAACTATTGTTAGACGATATCAATTATCAATCACTAAGAGATAAGTTGCAAGAATTTATGAAGTTTTTAATAGAACTTACGCAATTGGAGTTTCATGAGCCCATCAAAGATGCAGACATTCAGTTTGAAAACGGTATTGCTTTAAACACACGAGATGCTGCCATGTGTGTGGTAGATATTATTCGTACACGACAATTTATTAGAGGAATTTTGAAAGCTGTACAACACGTGCAACAACAAAAATCGACAACAATAAAAATCATGTATGCAGGTACAGGTCCGTTTGCAATGCTCATTCTGCCATTACTCACAAAATATACGAGTGATCAATTACAACTAACGTTATTAGAAGTCAATAAGGATACAATTGCTTGTTTAAAAAGATTGATAAAGAAGTTAGAAATAGAAGAATACGTTGCGGAAATTATACAAGAAGATGCTTCCAAACACAAAACAAACAAAAAAGAAGAAATAGACATTTTCATAAGTGAAACGATGCAGTTTGGTTTGGTAAAAGAACAACAAGTGCCAATAGCACTAAATCTAGTTTCTCAATTGCGAAAAGATGTCATTATGATTCCGCAAAACATAAAGTTAGACTTGACATTGATGAATGCAGATACGGAATTAATAATCAACAATAAATTTGAATCACGATTTAAAGTGTTAAAAACCGTCTTGGAATTTGACACTGAGTTCATTCATACAAACGCAGAAAAAATAAAGCGAAGCAACCGAATTGAATTGTGTGAAGGGTTACAATTTATAGAAGAAACCAACAATACATTTGATAGATTGGCAATGTTAACGTCCATTCAAGTATACAGAGATGAATGGATTCATATAGATTTAAGTAGTTTGACAATTCCTAAAAGAATCTTGAACATTGCAGATGTCAAACCAACAGTAAATAGTATCTCCATGGACTATGTAATAAAGGAAATTCCTGATTTTGAATATAAGCTAACCTGATTTCGACGTTAAAAATTTAGTTCGATACTTTTCTTTTGTTTCTTTTCTTTGGGAAAGCAAAGAAAATGAAAATAAAATACTGAAAAAGTGGTGTTTAGTAAGGAGTTTCTAAGCTCAATTATAAATATGAATTGAATCACTTATATCGAACTGACGTTAAGCTACACTAAATACCTTATTAAGTTTTATCAAGATGCGTTTTTGAAGAATGATTTGTAGAATCATAAATACCTTGCAGTTCTTCCGCAGTCAAATCACGCCATTGTCCAACAGGAACATCTAATGGAATGTGCATAATTCGCGTACGTTTCAACTTTACCACATTATAATCCAAATACTCACACATTCTTCGAATTTGACGATTCAACCCTTGTGTTAAGATAATTTTGAAAGTATACTTCGTAAGTTGTTCCACTTCACATTGTCGTGTCAGCGTTCCCAAAATAGGAATTCCATCGCCCATTTTTTGAATAAAATCATCGGTTATAGGACGATTTACCGTTACTTCGTATTCTTTCTCATGATTATTTCGCGCACGCAAAATTTTATTCACAATATCGCCGTCACTTGTAAGGAAAATTAAACCTTCACTAGGCTTATCTAAACGACCAATAGGAAAAATTCGACTCGGATAATTAATATAATCAATAATATTATCCTTCTCAACTTTTGTGTCGGTTGTACACACAATTCCAACAGGTTTATTAAACGCCAAATACACAGGTTTCTCTTTCGGATCAGAAATCAATTTGCCGTCCACACGTACTTCATCGCCAGGTGCAATTTTAGTTCCCATTGCAGGCACTACACCGTTAATCGTAACGCGTCGTTGTTCAATTAATTTATCAGCAGCTCTGCGCGAACAGTAACCGGCTTCACTTAAAAACTTATTGATTCGTGTCAATTGTATATCGCTCATTTAATTTCCTTTCAAAATGCAAAGCTACGCAAAATAAACATGCCGTATTTACAGACTTAACTAGAAATGATACTTTGTGAAATAAATCGTTTCATAGCTTGTAAATTTCCATTAAAATAATCTTCATCCACCGTAACACCATTAATATTTCCTGTAAAACTATATTGCCATAATGTCCAATTTGTCCAATTAGTTGGCAATGTCGGTTCGGAAGCATCAGGATTGGCAACCCAAAGTGGATACGCGGCAAGTCGTTGATCGTTTAAATACTCGTTTGCCGTATTTGCATTGCTATAAATCATTGGAGTACGACCGTATTTTTGCGCTATAAGATTTAAAAAAGATAACAAATCTTCTACAATTTGACTTTTATCTGTCGTTTTAATACTCGATTCTTCAAAATCAACAATTGGCGGCAACGCGTCCGTTGGATAACTATTTCCAACGACATTAAAAAAGTTATCTGCTTGCGATTGTGCGGCATCGTTGGTATAATAAAAATGGTAGGTTCCTCTAATAAAACCCTTTTGAGGAATGGTTTCCCAATTGTGTGCAAAATCTGGATCTTGAATCGTAATTCCGCCAGTTGCTTTGCAAATTACAAACGATATATCGGTATTATTGGTGTCAATAGCATCAATCAAATTTCCTTGATTGTATGAAATGTCAATTCCTTTTACGTAGTTAGACATGGTGGTAATTTAATAGATTAATAACAATCAAATTACGGAAAAACTACTTCACAAGAAAATAATACCCATTAATCAAGTGGAAATACGTATAAATTTCGTCCTTTACCATGTGAGCCTTCGTCGGTAATGTATACCGTATTAGTGTCTTTAAAACAAATGCCTTCTTTCTGTGACTTGTGATCCAAATCAAACTTTGTCATCTTTCCATTCAAAAAGTCATCTCCTTTAAAATTGGTAAACTGCCATACATTTTCATGCGAAAGTAATACTACTTTTTTTCCATCAGGACTTATAGCGGCGGAAGTTACCCAACAATCCATGTCGTCACAAGTAGTAAATGTGCTAATAAATTGCGCTTTGTGTTTTCCAGCTGTTGCAGGAATTTTATACAAATTTGTACGTCCGTATGCTTTTTTTGAACGACTTTTTGTAAACAAATACAAGTTCCCATTATGGTGAAAAAACGACTCTACATCAAAATGTCTATCATTCTTCTTTGGTGGAAACTTTTTCTGATCTGGAAACGAAAACTCAATTGTTATCGGATCAATATTTTTCTTAGTTGCCAAATCCGATGCCGACAACTTATAAATTTTCAAATGCTTTCGTTCATTTTCGTTATTTCCAAAATCACCCACATATAAATTTCCTTCGGAATCAGTGGTTAAATCTTCCCAATCATTATTCTTTGCTTGAATATTTGCCGTTTTTTCAATCTTTCCTTTTGAATTTACAAAATACAATTTTGAACCATTTCCGCCATCATTTATCATATAAAAACCATTAGAATCACTTGTCATCTCAACTCCTGAAACCTCCTGTAAATCGCCTTGCAAATGGGCAATCATATTGAGTTGACCGTAATTAACAGTGCAATGTGTAAACAATAAAATAATCGATAAACGTTTAAAAAATGTAAGTATCATGTATCATGGGTTTTTGTAAAAATACTGCTTTCCTTACGGAAGACGAAATTTTACATGCGTATTAAGAAGAGTTTATGATTTAGAAATTATAAACGTAAAATGTTGAATTTTAAAATAAAAAGTATTTCTTTACGATCTTTGAATCTTTGAATCTTTTAATCAAATCAAACATGCAACCTATAGACGTACTCATCATTGGCGGCGGCGCGGCAGGATTTTTCACAGCAATTAACTGTGCAGAAAAACATCCTGAGAAATCTGTAGTTATTCTCGAAAGAGGAAAAGAATTTTTGACCAAAGTACGTATTTCTGGTGGCGGACGTTGCAATGTTACTCATGCTTGTTTTGATCCTAAAGAACTCACAAATTACTATCCAAGAGGCGAAAAAGAACTTTTAGGACCATTTCATCAGTTTTGTTGCGGCGATACGATGGGCTGGTTTGAAGAACGTGGCGTGGAACTCAAAATTGAAGATGATGGACGAATATTTCCCGTAACAAATTCTTCGCAGACGATTATTGATTGTTTTTTGCGTCAAGCGCGAATGTACAATGTAGATTTTAGAACCAACCATGCCGTAAAAAATGTGTCAAAAACAAACCATTTGTGGCAGGTAGAAACAAATCAGGGAACGCTGGAAGCTACAAACGTAATTTTCACAACAGGAAGCAATCCAAAAATGTGGAATTTACTGGAAACGCTCGGACATAAGATTATTCCTGCGGTTCCTTCACTATTTACATTCAACATAAAAGATCCGCGCATCAAAGATTTGCTCGGAATTGCGACACAAGCAAGTGTAACAGTTGTTGATACAAAACTAGAATCTAACGGACCTTTATTAATAACACATTGGGGAATGAGTGGACCAGGAATTCTTAAACTTTCAGCTTGGGGCGCACGAATTTTAGCAGATAAAAACTATAACTTTCAAATAAAAGTCAATTGGTTAGATGAGGTTTCAAAAGAAGATTGTATGACCAACATAAAAGACTTTAAAATAGAACTCGCTAAAAAAACGGTTCAAAAAAACAATCCATTCGAATTGCCAAAACGATTGTGGCATCGAATCATCGAAGCAGCTGGAATTAAAGATCAAACACGCTGGGCAGATTTAAACAAACAACAAACAGAACAATTGGCGAGTCAACTCACAGAAGCAATTTTCAATGTAAAAGGAAAAAGTACATTCAAAGAAGAATTTGTCACGGCTGGCGGCATTGATCTCAAAGAAGTAAACTTCAAAACCTTTGAAAGTCGCAAACATAAAAACCTATACTTTGCCGGCGAAATTCTAAACATTGATGCCATTACTGGCGGATTTAACTTTCAAAATGCTTGGACAGGAAGTTATATTGTAGCGAATAGTATTGAGTTTTGAGAATTGAGTAGTTAGAAGTGAGTATTGAGAAGAGCTTTCAAATGCAAAATGTTAAAGTATTTCAACAACTCAACAACTCAACAACTTGACAAAGAACAAAGAACATCATTCGTGACTAAAATAATAAATGCTGAATGTTGAATTATAAATATCAAAGTAGTTTTGAACACCGAACACCATCACTTCGAGTAATTTTGAAATGAAATAAAGAAAATTGTATCGAGAAGCAAACGCGAGTTTCTCATTTGTATTCCATAGCTTTTTAAGCTGTTAAGTACGTTCTACTTTGTGCTCATAGCGAAGCGATACTAAAATACTAACAGGCAAAGCCAATACGAATATACCAAAATCCTTATCTTTGCATAAATTTTAAAATCGTCCATGGAAATAGCTACATTTCTACCGAAAGCATACACAAAAAGTATTGAAAACGGAAACGTCACTTGGAAATCGCCAAGCAACATTGCATTAATCAAATATTGGGGGAAAAAGGAAGACCAAATTCCGCAAAATCCTTCGATCAGTTTTACACTTGATGCCTGCGCAACCACTACAACATTGACGTACAAAAAACGTGAAACTGTATCTGAAGAATTCTCTTTTGAATTATTCTTTGAAGGAAAACAAAAAGATGATTTTAAACCAAAAATCAATACATTTTTAAACCGAATAGCACAATACCTTCCATTTTTAAAAGAATACGATTTCACGATAGAAACCTCAAATTCGTTTCCACACAGTAGCGGGATTGCATCTTCTGCATCAGGAATGAGCGCGTTGGCGTTATGTTTAATGAGTTTAGAAAAAGAACTCAATCCGAGTATGACTGATGAAGAATTTAACAAAAAAGCATCGTTTTTAGCACGCTTGGGTTCTGGAAGTGCAAGTAGAAGTATAGAAGGCGATTTAATAGTTTGGGGAACACACGAAGATACGTTTGGAAGCAACGATTTATACGCGGTAAAATATCCGTACAAAGTTCATGATGTTTTCAAAAACTTTCACGACACTATTTTATTAGTCGACAAAGGCGAAAAGCAAGTCAGTAGTACAGTTGGACATAATTTGATGCACAATCATCCGTTTGCTGCACAACGTTTTGCGCAAGCACATGAAAACCTAACAAAAATTCAGTCCGTTTTAGCAGATGGCGATTTGGACGCATTTATCGCTATTGTTGAAAGTGAAGCCTTAACGCTTCATGCCATGATGATGACGTCAATGCCATATTTTATCTTAATGAAGCCAAATACGTTGGAAATCATCAATCGCATTTGGAAATTTCGTCAAGAATCAGGAACGCATATTTGTTTCACGCTCGATGCAGGAGCAAACGTTCATATATTATATCCTGAAAGTGAAAAAGATAGCATATATCCATTTATTCAGGAAGAATTGGTAAAATTTTGCCAAAATGGACATCACATTTGTGACAGAATAGGTTTTGGAGCAAAAAAAGCGTAATTTTACATATATAAAAAGCCTCAAACAAAGTAGCAATAATGAAAGGACCACTTTTTTATTCAAAAATTTTACTCTTTGGAGAATATGGAATCATCAAAGATTCTAAAGGATTATCTATTCCTTACAATTTCTACAAAGGAGCGTTGAAAATTGATGAAAATCCTTCGCAAGAAGCCATTGAATCAAACAAAAGCTTGGTAAAATTCGCAGATCATTTAGATGCATTAGATAATGAATTAGTAACGTTTGATATTGAAATCTTAAAAGATGATTTAGCGAAAGGAATGTATTTTGATTCTTCTATTCCACAAGGATACGGAGTTGGAAGTTCTGGTGCTTTGGTGGCTTCTATTTATGATAAATATGCACATGATAAAATTACCGTTTTAGAAAACTTGACGAGAGAAAAGTTGCTAAAATTGAAGGAAATTTTTGGTGCGATGGAATCATTCTTTCATGGAAAAAGTTCTGGTTTAGATCCACTAAACAGTTACTTGAGTTTGCCAATTTTGATCAATTCGAAAGACAATATTGAACCTACAGGAATTCCTTCTCAAAACGAAGTTGGAAACGGTGCCGTATTTTTATTAGATAGCGGAATTATTGGCGAAACTGCGCCGATGGTCAACATTTTTATGGAAAATATGAAGAAAGAAGGTTTCCGTAACATGCTAAAAGATCAATTTATAAAACATACAGATTCCTGTGTGGAAGATTTCCTAAAAGGAGATGTAAAATCATTGTTTGGAAATCTTAAATCTTTATCAAAAGTAGTGTTCAATAATTTCAAACCGATGATTCCAAAACAATTTCATTCGCTTTGGAAACAAGGAATTGAAACCAACGATTATTACCTGAAACTTTGTGGTTCTGGTGGTGGTGGATACATTTTAGGATTCACACAAAATATCGAAAAAACAAAAGAAACATTAAAAGATTACAAACTTGAAGTAGTCTATAACTTCTAAAGTTTAGACACACATGTTATCTAGAAAACGCAAGCTATTTTATTACAAACTCTTCAGCTTGTTCTCTGTTGTAAGAGGCTACAATATTCTCATTATCGTAATAGCACAATATTTGGCAGCTAAGTTTATTTTAGCGCCCAATAAAGGCTTTATGGAAGTTGCTTTTGACGGACATTTATTTGCGTTAATTTTTGCTTCCGCAGTAGCCATCGCCGCAGGATATATCATCAATAATTTTTACGATGCAGAAAAAGATTTAATCAACAGACCCAAAAAGTCCATGTTAGATCGTTTGGTAAGTCAGCGAACCAAAATTATGGCATACTTTACGTTGAATTTCATTTCGGCTGTCATTGCAAGTTTTGTCTCGTTGAATGCTGTAATTTTTTTCTCAGCTTACATTTTTGGAATTTGGTTCTATTCGCATAAAATGAAGAAAATTCCACTCTTAGGAAATCTTACTTCGGCAATGTTAGTCATTACGCCATTTTTTGCCGTTTTTATCTACTACGGAAATCTCAGCAGCGTTATTTTTGTGCATGCAACCTTTTTATTTTTGCTCATTCTTATTCGCGAATTCATCAAAGATTTGGAAAATATCAAAGGTGATTTGGCTCAGAATTACAAAACAATTCCTGTTATCTACGGCGAAAAAGTCTCCAAAGGATTCATCACACTATTTGCAGCTATTGCAATATTTGTAACGATATTTCTAACTTCTCAATATGATTTGGGTTACATGCGATTTTACTTTTATGGCAGCATTCTTCTATTACTAATTTCTATTTTCATACTACACAAAGCAACTTCAAAATCACACTATTTAATATTGCATAACATTTTAAAATTTGCCATTGTCGCAGGAGTTTTTAGCATTCCACTATTAAATATAGAAGCCATTTTAAATAAAATAAATACGGTTTTGTAATGTAAAGAAGAAAGTGATGTTCAAGAATTTTTTACGTTTCATTGAAAGCATCAGCAAAAATATCGTCAAACTATAAAAAATAAATCTATGTCATCTTCACATGAATTAAAAGTTGCCTTAGCGCAAATTGCTCCAGTTTGGTTAGATAAATCAAAAACATTAGACAAAATAAAACAGCAAATTCTTGACGCAAGTCAACAAAATTGTGAACTTATCGTTTTTGGAGAAGCACTATTGCCAGGCTATCCGTTTTGGGTTGCTAATACCAACGGCGCTGCATTCAATTCAACGACGCAGAAAGAAATTCATCGTCATTATGTGCAAAATTCAATTCAAGTAGAAAAAGGCGATTTAGATGCAGTTTGCAATTTGGCTAAAGAGCATAACATTGCTATTTATTTAGGTTTAATGGAACGCGCAGCAGATCGTGGTGGGCACAGTATTTACTGTTCGTTGGCATACATAAATCAAGCAGGAAGCATTGAATCGATGCACAGAAAACTAATGCCAACGTATGAAGAACGACTCACGTGGGCAAGCGGTGATGGAAATGGTTTGCGAGTGCATCCATTAAAAGATTTTACCGTTGGCGGACTCAATTGTTGGGAAAACTGGATGCCGTTACCAAGAGCAGCTTTGTATGGAATGGGCGAAAATTTGCACATTGCAGTCTGGCCAGGAAGCGAAGCTAATACCAAAGATATTACACGATTTATAGCCCGCGAATCACGTTCCTACGTAATTTCTGTGTCTAGTTTGATGCGTAAAAGTGATATTCCTTCCAATATTCCGCATGTAGACGAAATATTGAACAATGTACCTGACGAACTCGCAAATGGAGGATCGTGTATTGCAAGTCCTGATGGCGAATGGTTAATTCCGCCAGTATTGCACAAAGAAGGTTTAATTATTGCTACGCTCGATTTTAATCTCGTTTTAGAAGAACGACAAAACTTTGATGCTGTCGGACATTATTCGCGCCCAGATGTGACACAATTGACTCTAAACAGAGAACGTCAACGTACAATTAAAATTAACGATTCGTTTAGTAGTTGATGCTGAATGCATTATCTTTTCTAATACTATAAAACGAATAATTGAACTTAGATTCGTTTATCATAAATTAAAAAGTATCTTTGCGCAAAATTTATAGCATTAAGTACAATGGCAAAAGAAAGACACGGAAAGAGCAAAGCGAAGTCAGGCAGTAAAGATCCTGGAGGAAAAAAGCCTTTCAAGAAAAACAAAACTTCTGAGGAAAAACAATCTTTTCAAGGAAAGAAGCCTTTTGATCTAAAAAAGCCAAATTACAGAAAGAAATCAACAGCTCCAAAAGCGAAATCATCAAGCAATCCGAATGAAATTCGTTTAAACAAGTATATTTCAAATTCAGGTATTTGCTCACGTCGTGAAGCAGATATGCATATTTCTATCGGAAGCGTAACGGTTAATGGAAAAGTAATCACAGAAATGGGTTATAAAGTTCAGTTGACTGATGAAGTTCGTTTTGATGGACGTATTATAAATCCTGAAAAAATAGAATATGTATTACTCAACAAACCAAAAGGTTTCTTAGTGACTACAAAGGACGAAAAAGATCGTAAAACAGTGATGGATTTGGTGGCAGCCGCTACAAAATCTAGAATTGTACCTGTAGGACGTTTAGAGCGTCAATCAACCGGTTTGCTGTTGTTTACCAATGATGGTGAGTTGGCAAGAAAATTGACAGATCCGAATCAGAAAGTTCGTAAAATATACCATGTAGAGTTGGATAGAAATTTGAGTCAAGCAGATTTCAACAAAATAAAAGATGGTGTCAATATTCGAGGAGATGTGTATGAAGTTGATGAAATTTCTTGGATTCAAGGTGCTTCAAAACGTGAAGTTGGCATCAAGCTCAGCACAGGAAGTAATGGATTGGTAAAAGCTATTTTTGAACATTTGTCGTATACTGTTGCTCGGTTAGATAGAGTAGTTTTTGCGGGATTAACGAAGAAAGATTTACCGCGAAGTAATTGGCGACATTTGACAGCTCAGGAAGTCATAAATTTAAAAAACTTATAAAGGAAAGCCTCTCAATTTTGGGAGGTTTTTTTAGTTTAAAACGATTCACAAATATACTTTCGAATCATATATGGAGTTATTTTTTTCAATGTCTTTCCAGTTTCGGGATGTAATCCAAATGAACTAAAAAACTCTAATTGTCCACTTACAGACTTTTGATACCATAAATTTTCACTTCCATCAGGATTAAAAAAAGTGTAATTACAATCAGGTGTTACTTTTTGAAAACCCTTAATCCGTTCATGTTTGTAGAGCTTTAAATTTTTCATTCCGTACTTATCTACGTCAAAAGGTACTTCTACATAATGAGTATCATTCCAAATCATCCACCGTTGCCGATTAACTGCATACAACCCAAAATAGAGTAAAAAAATAAGCGAACAGAAAATGAGTGTTACCTTATTTTTATGAATTACAATTTTCAATTTTTCTCCAAAAGAAGTTGGTTCGGGTTTTACTGTTTTTGCGGTCTTTACAGGAGCACTAATTTTATGTTCCGTTACTGAGAACGTTTCTGCTTGTACATCATTTTTAATTACAAACTCTTCATAATTTTTATAGCCCAAATAGCAACAAAGACAGTTGGCTACAGCGCTTTTCAGCTCTAGATTTTCAGTAGCTTTCAACGCTAAATTATACTTATTTCGCAGGCTTTTTTCATGATATTGAAATCGACATTCTTCCAACATATAATCTGAAATTTTTTTAGCTAATGCGGTAACTGACATATTTACACCAGTTGCTGTTTTTGCTTCTTCTCTTGCTTTCTTAAAAGCACTTAATACTAATTCTCTATGCATGATTTGTAGTTTTAGGTTTCTTTTTTTAACAAAGCGTCAATTAGAATTACATAGAAAAATACAGGGAAATAACTTTCCCTAAACTTTCCCAAACTCTTCCCTAAACCTTCCATTAATTCCAGCAAATCCTCAGTTAATTTGCTTCAGAAATATTTCTCAAACTGAGGTTTTAATCAACTTGATCTCCTGCATTATACTCGGTTTATTCTTGAGATAAGAAGCAATAGGACGGCTCCTGGAAGTAGCTACTCTATTTGTTATTGTCTCTACACTTCCCAAAACACAAGAAAACGGCGCCTTTTCTATTTCGATGCGTTGCTGCACATGAATACCTGAGTATTTCTCGGACAGCAACACTTATGTCCAATTTTAATTCTAACAAAATGAAAAAATTCAGCTTAATAATACTTACGGTTTTCCTCAATGCGGCAATATTTTCTTGCACACCGACCTCAATTGCAGAGGACGAAATACAATTTGAACAACAAGCAACCGAAGGCGATGATGGAGAAGTCTCTGATGGAGGAGATCCACCAACAAAGGGAGACGGATCATAATTGTAATGATATTTTTACTATTTTAGAAGGATGAAACTACTACCAGTGACATCCTTCTTTTTATTTGTATTAGGAATGACCTTTTTTGTCTCTTGTGATGATAAAGTAACTACTGAAAAGCCTGTGTTTGCGCCTATTATCATTCAGCATGAAGATTCTGCGGCTATATATTTAAAGAAAAGAGAATATCAAAAAGCCGTTTTATTCCAAAAGAAAGCACTTAAAGAAGCACTTAAATTAAAAGACTCAATTTCTATACAATTTGAGTATTCTAGTCTATCTCATCTTTATGAAAATCAAAAAATGTATGATTCTGCATTTGCATATTCAGACAAATATTATGCATTTTCTGGAAAAATGAAAGATAGTTTTGGAATGGCGAAGGCTTTACATCGTAAAGGCTTTATTAAGAAAAGTATCGGGAATTTTGAATTAGCCTATAAAAACTATACCTCTTCAAAAGAATTATTTCTAAAAATTGGAGATGCAAAAGAAGTTGCTAATACGCTCTTGGCTATATCTGAACTTGAAAAAAAAATAGGAAGTTTTGGAGAAAGTCAGTCATCAGCATTAGAAGGATTAAAATATATTGAAAATACTTCTGAATATATACTCAAAAGTAAGCTTTACTATAGCATTGCTGTTTCTGCAAAAGAGCAGGGAGATTTAGCTACCGCGGAACATAGAATAAATCAAGCATTAAATTTAGTGAAAGCTCCAGAAGTTATTAAAAAAATAAAATTAAAAACTTTAATTGACTACAATAATACAAAGGCAAATATTCTTAAAGAAAAAGAATTATATGATGAGGCAATAAAAGTTTACGAAGATTTATTAGTAAATAAAAGAGACAAACTGTCTGAACAACAAATAGCACGTATTAATGGGAATTTAGCACATGCTATTTATAAGCAAAAGGGATATAATGAGAATTCTAATTCATTATTAATGAAATCTTTAGCTGTTAATAAAAAGTTAGGATATAAATCGGGTTTACATTCAATTTATTTAAAATTAGCGCAGTTATATAAAGAATACAACAAACCTAAAGCTATTGAATATATTAATGAATCTATTTTTTATGCTAGAGGATTAGAAAATAAAAATGCAGTAAGTGAAGCATTAGCAACAAGAATGGATATTAGTTTCAATGTTAGTGATTTTCATGAATATCAAAACATAAGAAAAAGAATTAAGCAAAAAGAGTATACAATGCAGAGTTTGATTGCGAATGTGAAATTTGACTTTGATTCCTCAGAAAAGAAAAGACTTGCGGCAGAACGGAAAGAACTAGAAACAAGTAGAGCTGCTGAAAAAACAAAAGCAGGTAATTTACTTTTATTGCTTACGCTGCTTATACTAATTATAGCAACCTACTTCATCTACCAAAAAATAAAACGTCGTCATAAAATTGAAAAAGTAAAAACAGTTCACAATACAGAAGTACGTATTTCTGCGAAAGTACACGACGAACTCGCCAATGATATTCATAATTTGTTGGCAAAATTAGAAACATCTGATCCAGATAAAGAAAATGTATTGGACAAATTAGAAATGATTTATCACAATGCACGCGATATTTCTAAGCAAAATAGAAGTGTAGAAACTGGTAAAGAATTCCCTGATGAATTGATCAATTTGTTTACTAGTTACCAATCTGATACCGTAAATGTGATTCTAAAACGCTATGATGAAACTATTTGGAACGGAATTTCTTCACATGTCAAAATTACCTTATATCGAGTACTGCAAGAATTGTTGACCAATACGAAAAAGCACAGCAATGCTACGCTTGTGGCGGTTTCTATAGAAAAAAAGAAAAAAGAATTATTGATTCAATTTTCGGATAATGGAGATGGTTTTTCAGAAAAAATTTCCAAGGGAGGACTTAAGAATGCGGAAAACCGTATTCATGCAATTAAAGGAAAACTTACTTTTGATACAGAATTTCATCAAGGATGTAAGTTTAATATCAATGTTCCATTATGATAGATTGCCTATGTTTACTAAAGTATTAATTGCCGAAGATATGGATGACATCAATACAGGTGTCCTAACTGCACTTTCCGAATTGGAAATCGCTACAATTGACCAAGCTCAGTATTGTGATGATGCTGATCTAAAAGCCAGAAAAGCTCGCAAAGACAATGCGCCGTACCAATTGTTAATCACAGATTTATCTTTTAAAGAAGATCACAGAAAACAACAATTAACTTCTGGAGAAGAGTTACTCATAAAAATAAAAGAAGATCAACCAGACATTAAAGTAATTGTATATTCCGTGGAAGATAAACTACAACGTGTACGTAGACTTTTCAACAAGCATAAAATTGATGCGTATGTGTGTAAAGGTCGTAAAAGTTTAAAAGAACTAATCAAAGCTATCAAAGCCGTTTCAAATGGAAAAACGCATCTTTCTCCTGAAGTAAAAATAGCGTTGAGCAATAAAAAGAATATGGAAATCGATGATTACGACATTGGATTGCTAAAATTACTTTCTCAAGGAATGAATCAAGATGAAATTGCAGAAGATTTACGCGAACGCAGCATTTCGCCAAATAGCTTAAGTACCATAGAAAAGCGTGTAAGTAAGCTTAAAATTTACTTCAAAGCCAACAATGCTGTGCATTTAATAGCTAATGCAAAAGATTTAGGTTTGATCTAAAAAAACAAAAAATCCGTTACTTTCTGTGCAAAACATTTGAAACGGATTTTTGTTATAGGATGTCGTATCTTTTGCTAAATAGACGCTAAATAGGTTATCAATTTCGCAAAATCTTCTTGTCTTTTTAATTTTAAATTTTCAGACTTTATATATTTTTTAATTTCCTCTTTCTTAGCTGGAAATAACTTCAAAATAGCTTTCTTTTTTGGATCAACTTGTACTGGTTTGGCACCATCTTTCACAATATAATAGCGATCGTATTGTGTAAATTTTGCCGCTCTATCTGCCTGATTTGCTGTTAATGCCTTCTCATTAGGAGAAAACACACATTTTTTTCGGAGTAATAAAGAAATATTTTCCTGTTCACTCAATACCAAAAAATAACCTTCTTCTTCGTATCCTTCTTCAGTATTATATTTGAATAATTTTAAAGTTTCATTTCCAAATTCAACTCTAGAATTTTCTACTTTTCTCAATGCGCCAGTTTCTTCTCCATCTTCAGTAAGTAGTTCAATTTCATCACTATAAGTGTTAAATCTCACCATTAATTGTCCATACGATTTATCTCCAATAAAAAATGTTCCTACTTTATATTTTTCATACAAATACGGACTTCCTTTTACATTATCCCAATCAATTTCATACGGATCTTTTTCTTTTTGATTTAAAAAATCTCGGAGTTTATCATAAATCTGTGACGTACTTTCAAACTCTCTCGGTGCGCCACTAATTTGTGCAAATAATGAAGCACTAAACATGAATAAAAAGGCTATTGGTAACAGTCGTACTATTTTCATAACAAAATAAAATATTGGTTTCACTATAAAATTACTGAAAAAAAGTGAAGAAAATCAGCGATTTAAGAAGAAAGTAGTGGTTTTTTCTTCGTCTGATTCCAAATTTCGTACACTATAAAACCATATACAACGACATATTCAAATGCTACAAACGCTAAATTTTCTGCATAACCTTCATTTCTATATGCGGTATAACTAAAAATGATCATAAATGACCAAACAACCGTAAAACGATAATTGGTAAAAACACTCAACACAAGCAAAGTTGCCAAATACCAAGGATGCATGGTTGTCGTCGTAAAAAAGTAAAACGAAAGCCCAAAAAGGAAGGCCGTAATCGTTTTTTGAAAACTTGTATTATTTCGAAATAGACTGATTCCGATAACGAAAAGCAATACGATAATTGGTATAATTTTACCAATAGTAGCAATCATATTCCAACCTACCATTTGATAACCAATCCAGCGTACAATGTAATATATACTTGCGTTGAATTCGAAATTTTGAAACCACAATCCAACAGTCGCTTGATAGTTTTCAATAAATTGTTGAGAAAGAAACGGTAAAAATAAAACGACAATGGTGCCGATGACAATTGCGTAAAAAACAAGCAATTGTAATATTCCTTTCCAAATGGTTGAAAAAGTATTTTTAGAGAATTCTGAAACTGTATGCTTGGTAAACCATTGAAAAAATAGCGGTAGAAAAATCAGCGGAATCAATTTTACAGAAATGGATAATGCCAATACAACGGCTGCCCATTTCCAAAATCCTTTGTGTAACAAATACAAACTCCAAACTAAAAAGAAAATCATAACACCTTCAAAATGTAGATTTCCTGTAAGTTCAATAATAATAAACGGATTCAGAATGTACAACCAAATATTTTTGATAGGAATATTTAAGCGTTCCAATAATTTCTTGCCGAAATACAGCGTTCCAATGTCTGCTGCAATGATGATCATTCGTAAAATGACAACGGAACCTAGGATGCTTTTTCCTGAAAAGAAACCAGCAATTGCAAAACACAATTGATTTATAGGCGGATAATTGGTGTAATGTGAAGCACTCAAATTGCCCATTCCGTCAAATAATTCTTGCGCTTCCGCGATTGGTGCCGTTCCAGAAGCCATCAAATCGTTTGGCAAGTACAAATACGGATTCCAGCCAGCAATGAGCATTCTTCCATCCCAAATAAAACGGTAAAAATCTTGTGATAAGTTTGGAATACTTCCTGCAAAAACCAATCTCAGCACAATGGCAATTCCCGTAAGGAACATAAAATTGGACTTTTCTAACGTAATCAATCCAAGAAAACTTAGAAAAGCAATACTGTATACCGAAATTAAAATGGTAACATCAGTTCGAATTAATGGATAGCCAATGTAGTAGTATACAAAGGCGCTGAGAAGCACAAGTACAATGGAAATTTTGTGATATTTCGCTGCGGAAGCAATCACACTTTGGAACGAATCGAATTAAAAAACACAAAGGCAAAGCCTAAGAATAACATTAAGTGAAACGGAAATAATCCGAAGTCATTTAACGGATATGCGCTGTACATTCCGAACAAAAAATAGATCATTAAAAACGCTTCAATAATCGTATTTGTTGAAATTTTCTTTTTGATGTATTTGTTGTTTTTCCAAGAATCTTTCAACGTTTTAATGTTGAATTTTGGTGTTCGTACAAATTCACTTCGTTTTCCCATATGACCTTCCAACACGGCAACTGAGTTGTGAACGGAAAATCCCATCGCTACAGAAAAAAAAGTAAAAAACATCTTTATATAATCTATAAAATTTAGGAAACCGCCACCTTGTACGCGTTTGTATGGAAACCAAAAACACACGAAAAATATGATGGTACTAATGATAAAGAAACTTGAAATGGTAAAGTAAATTTCTAAATGTCCGTAGGTGTTTTTGATGTATAACATGGGAATGCTCAACACGCCAACAATCAACACATTTAAAAACATGGTACTATTGAGTAAGTGTAAAATTCCGTGAATTTTTGTTTTAAAAGAGATGTTTTTTGAAAAAATAACTCGCTTTATCATTTTTCGGAAATTCTCTGCGCCACCTTTATTCCAGCGGAATTGTTGCGAACGTGCCGCACTAATCACTACAGGCAATTCGGCAGGCGTTTCTACATCTTCTAAATACTTAAACTTCCAGTTTTTCAACTGTGCGCGGTAACTCAAATCTAAATCTTCGGTTAAGGTGTCGCCTTCCCAGTTTCCCGCGTCAATAATGCAGGTTTTACGCCAAATTCCGGCAGTTCCATTAAAGTTGATAAAATGTCCTTTAGAATTTCTCCCTACTTGTTCTAGCGTAAAATGTGCGTCGAGCGCGAATGCCTGAATCTTGGTTAACAATGAATAATCGCGGTTTATATGTCCCCAACGTGTTTGTACCACGCCGATTTCTTCATCTTTAAAATACGGAATCGTTTGTTTGAGCCAATCTTTTTTCGGCAAGAAATCAGCATCAAAAATAGCAATGAATTCTCCTTTGGCGTCAACTAAGCCTTCTTTCAATGCACCAGCTTTAAAACCTGTACGATCTTCACGACGAATGTGTAAAATATCAAGTCCTTTTGCTTTGAGTTCGTTAATTTTTTCAGCTGTAGAAAGTACGGATTCATCTGTGGAATCGTCTAACACTTGAATTTCAAGTTTCTCGGTTGGATAATCGATTTCAGCAATATTATCGAGCAAACGTTCCATAACATACAATTCGTTGTACACAGGAAGCTGAATAGTTACATACGGAACTTCATTTGGATTGTTTAAATCAAACTTTGGGCATGTATCTTCATTCTTTTTTGCTTTCAAGTAATTGACTAACAAGTTCAACTGTGCCAAACTGTACATTAAAATCAGTATCAGCGCAATTGAATATATTGCCATTATAAAAAAAGACAACGCTAGTTTAAAAAACTCTGCATCAAATTCCATCTATTTAAAACTATATTTAAAAATCCAACCTAAAATTTTTACGCCAGCAAATATAGTACCTTTTACGGTTCCTGAAACTTTTGAGACGCCAATTCTCTTCTTATATTTTACAGGAACTTCTGTGTATGATAATTTCTGTTTCAATGCTTTGAGCTGCATTTCTACCGTCCAGCCATAAGTTTTGTCTTCCATTTGCAACTGTAAAAGCTTCTGGTATTTTATAGCTCTAAATGGACCTAAGTCTGTAAATTTAGCGCCAAAAAATAGTTTCATCAAAAAGGTAGCAAGCCAGTTTCCGAAGACTTGTTGTGGTGTCATGGAACCGTCTTCGCGTAATTTTTTTACTCTTGAACCAATAACAAAATCGATATCATCTTCAATAATTGGGGCAACTATTTTTGTCAATTCTTCTGGATAATCGGAATAATCGCCATCCAAAAACACTAAAATATCAGGTTTTACATGTTGATTAGCAATGTATTCCATTCCTTTTAAACAAGCATATCCATAGCCTTTTTGGGGTTCTTTTAAAACTGTTGCACCAGCCGTTTGTGCATTTAGTTCAGTATTATCTGTTGAATTATTGCTGACCACAATAACTTCCGTTACATTTTTTGGTATTTCCTGTATCACATTCGCAATAGAATCCTCTTCATTGTATGCAGGAATAATGACTTTTATAATCATATTATTTTACTTCTGTTTTGTCATTCCTGTGCAGGCAGGAATCTATATTTAATTCAAAGTGGATTCCGCATCAAGTGCTGAATGACACATCTTCTCAGTTTTAGTTTTTTTTTGGTATTTCTAGTTTTAAAAGGAGTTTTCGATAGATCCTAAATCAAGTTCAGGACATTCGAACTGACGTTTTGTTGAAAACCCAAGACCCAAGACCCAAAACCAAAAAACCAATCTACCTCAAATCCCAAACACTATTTTCTTTTTTAAAACTCTTCAAATCTGTCCACTCGCCAATTTTTTTGCCGTTTTTATACTTTTCAGCGCTTACGAGTTCTTCATTTTTATATCGTAAACAGTATCCATTTTTTTGATTGTTTTTCAATTGGCATTTATGATTTACTTTTTCATTTTCATCATAAAAAAGCCACCATTTACTTTTTACACCTTTCACATAATGTCCTTCGCGTAGCTTCGTTTTATTTTCGCGATAAAAGTACCAATATTTGTTTGGTTTCCCATTTTTGAAACTACCTTCTTTTTGCACAACACCATTTTCGTAATAAAACTTCCAATAGTTGGTTTTGATATTATTTTTCATCCAACCTTCTTCCTTCAATTGTCCGTTGTCGTAATAACTTTTATGATATTTTTTTTGTCCGCTTACGCTGAATGTGACGCAGAAACATATAATGATTAATAGGTGTTTCATAATTCTTATTCTATAATTTTGTCATTCCTGCGCAGGCAGGAATCTATATTAATAGTTCTTGGATTCTGCAATAAGTGCGGAATGAAAGTTCTATCTCAATACTAATTTCTCATTACTTATTATCCTCCAACATTTGAAACAAATCAACATCGTTTCCTAACATAACTTCAGGAACTTTGTGACGTGTTGCTCCGTCGTCGCTTCCATTTTCTAATTTTAAAACTCCTCTTGGGCAAACGGCACTACAAATTCCACAACCAACACATGATGATCGCACAATATTTTGTCCTTTTTGTGCATACGCTCTCACGTCAATTCCTTGTTCGCAATACGTAGAACAGTTTCCACAAGAAATACATTGTCCGCCATTCGTTGTAATTCTAAATTTCGATTTGAAACGTTGTACAATTCCCAAATAAGCAGCTAACGGGCAACCGAAACGACACCAAACTCTGTTTCCGAAAATTGGGTAGAATCCTGTTCCGATAACGCCCGCAAAGATAGATCCGATTAAGAATCCGTACGTATCTTGAACGGTTTGTGTTTTGATTCCTAATATCATATCTGCTCCCGTAAAATAGGCGTACAAAGTCATTCCTGTCATTATGATGGCAAAAACCAACACGCCATGAATCAACCAACGTTCTACTTGCCATGATCTTAAGGATTTGTCTGATAATTGTCGGTACGGATCTCCGAGTGTTTCTGCCAATCCACCACAACCACAAACCCATGAACAGTACCAACGTTTTCCAAAGAAATACACCATGACAGGCACGACGACGATCGTTAATAAAATTCCCCAAACAAGGATAAAAATTCCGATAGCGCCACTATTGATTAATTCTTTCAAGTTCCATTGGAAAAAGAAATCATAATCTAGTGGAAACGCATTTTTAAAATCGTACCAAGGCATTTCAAAACTTACCATTATTTCTGGAATCAAGAATGCAAATACAATTTGAAAGAACAATACCGAAGTCGTTCGTAGCATTTGATATTTATTATGACGATATTTTATATACATACGAATTGCCATTACCGTCATTACTGTACAATATAGGAATCCGTATAAAAACCATTGACTTGCCAAATTGCCGCTGATACTTTGACTTATCGGATCTACCAAATAAGTCCAGTTCACAATATAATCAGGGTAGAAGTAGAGCAAAATGTAAAATCCGACAAGGAACACAAAGACAAACCAAGCGATCCAACCTCTATTGGTGGAAGCATTGAGCCAAATTCCATTGTTTTTAATTCCAGGAATTGGTTTCAAGTAGAGTTGTGGAATGATGAAGAGTAAAGCACCAATTATTCCCAAACCGAAGGTTAAAAACCAAAACAATCCTTTATGTTCCTTTACAGGTCCTGAACCGACATCTTTGGCAATTTCGTATGAAAAACTGTGTGGTTTATTCCAAATTACTTTGTCCCACTCGCTATTTGCTTTGTGTTTTTCATTCGCGTCAGCAATGGCAGTTGTAATGTTTGATGAAAAAGAAAACGGATTTGAAAATTCTTTGTCAACTGTGGTTGCTTTTAAATCTTCAATAAACAATTCGCTTTTAATGCCTTTGTTTTTGACAATTTCGTCAAATTTTTCAGCGTTCAGTTCGTATGAACCTACAAATGGAAGTATGGTAAAAATGGCGAGTCCTACTAATAGTAAACTCAATCCTATATGTTGTAATGTTTTCATAATAGTTGGTTAAGAGAATTGAAAAATACGTTTCCAACTTCTCTTTTTGAGTTGGATATTTGTGTTGTTTTCTTTGTTGAATTGTGCTACGATTTCTTTTTCGTGAAGTTTGTAAAATTCAGGATCAAAATTAGCATCCGCCAAATGTTCCAACACATATGCTACCGAACGTCCTTCGTTGAGCCATGTATCAAAACTGTGATGACGCATGCGAATTCCAAACGTATTAATTCCTAAGAACTTGTTAGTTTCTTTGTGATACGCAATGGTAATGCAGAGATGTTGTTCAGGATGTTTCCAGTGAAAATGCTGTTCATAATCAGGTCGTCCACGTTCGCCAAAAACCCAACCGTAGGTTTGATATTCAATGTCTAAAAACTTCGCTGAATTGAACCAATGCCCAGGATTGTATTCCTTCGGATTTCCGCAAATGGTTTGTGCAACCGTTTCGCCCATCATACGACCTGTATACCAAACGGCTTCAATAGGTCTGCGATTTCCAATAGCTTCATGTTGTTCGGCACAATCGCCAATTGCATAAATGTCAGGAACATTTGTTTCTAATTTTCGATTCACTTTGACGCCACGTCCAATTTCAATATTGGAAGTTTTCAAGAAATCTACATTTGGCGAAACTCCAGCCGTTAATCCGACAACTGTGCATGGAATTTCTTCGCCAGTTTCTTTGATGATTATAGACTTTACTTTTCCGTTTTCGTCTGCTTTTATTTCTTGTAAATTCACGCCCAAGCGTAAATCAATATGATGTTCTTTTATATGTTGATTAATCATTTCTGATTCGCCAGCAGGCAACACGCCATTCCAAAAACTACTTTCACGTACCAAAAAAGTAACTTTAATATCTCTACTTTGAAGCATTTCTGCCAATTCAATTCCGATAAGTCCGCCACCAACAATAACCGCACGTTGACATACTTTATTATTAGGTGCATATGTTTCCAAATTTTCTAAATCTTGCTTGTGATACATACCCATTACGCCGTCTAAATCTTGTCCTGGCCAACCAAATTTGTTCGGTTTTGAACCTGTAGCAATGATTAACTTATCGTAACTCATGGTTTCTCCATTGACAAAAATCAATTCTTTAGAAGCGTCTTTTATCTGTTCCACATATCCTTTTTTAAGTTCGATACGATTCTTTTTCCAAAACCAATTTTCGTACGGTTGTGTATGTTCAAACTTCATATGTCCCATATAAATGTACATGAGCGCAGTACGTGAGAAGAAATATTCCGTTTCAGCGGAGATAATAGTAATCCGTTTATCGGAAAGTTTTCGGATATGTCTGGCAGCCGTAACTCCAGAAATTCCATTTCCTATAATAACAATGTGTTCCATATAAATGCGGTTGGTTTTTTAACTTCCTGTTGTGCAGGAATTGGTTTGTGTCGAGGATTCTGTCGCTAGTAAAGTTAAGAACTTATATTTTGAGTTTGAATTTAGAATAATTATAAATTAAAAATCAATTGTAAGGTTTTAAAGAAAACAACAACTCGTTTTGCGCTTGAAAATCAAATGCATACAGCGAAATTTTTTTTTTGAAAGATTTGTAAGTTCCTAAAAGTTTTGTGGACTTACCCAGCATTACAAATTGAAATTCATACTTATGAAACATATCACAATTACATTTTTAACGGTATTATTTACAACAGTAAGTTTTGCGCAAGATACCGCTACATTTTTTAAAGCTTCAGATGCTTTTTTTAAGGAACATGTAAAAGATGGAAAGGTAAATTATAAAGCCATTAAAAAAAATACAGCCGAATTGGATAAAATTTTAGCGTCTACCAATACGATTTCGGTTGCTAAAAGCGATGCCGAAACGTTTCAAGCATTTTGGATTAATGTGTATAATTTATCAGTAATTAAAGGAATTGTAGAAAATTATCCTGTAAAATCTCCGTTAGATATTAACGGTTTCTTTGATAAAACACAACATGCAGTTGGTGGAAAGAAAATTACGCTAAATGATATAGAACACAAGTTACTACGTGGAAATTTCAACGATGCACGATTTCATTTTGTATTGGTTTGTGCAGGTTTAGGTTGTCCGCCAATCATCGCGGAAGCATATATGCCAAACACTTTAGATTCACAATTAGACAGACAAACGCGAATCGCCTTAAATAACGATGATTTTATCAAGGTAAACGCAAAGAAAAAACGTGTACAATTGTCTGAAATTATGAAATGGTATAAAGAAGATTTTACGCAAAACGGAAATGAAATCGATTTTATCAACAAATATAGAGAAGAAAAAATAGCCGAAAAATCTAAAATTAGCTACTATCCGTACAACTGGAAATTGAATGAAACAAAGTAGCATCTCGACTGCGCTCGATGTGACATTGTAAATTTTAAATGTTGAATTGTAAATAATTTAAAACTCAACATTTAGCATTCAACATCAAACAAGAAATAAAAACTAATTACACTACTAAATACAAACTAACATGAACACTAAAAATTTATTTGTAACCATACTTGCCTTATTATTTGTAGGCGTCTCTTTTGCACAAGATCAAGATCAAGATGATGATACGGCAGATCAAAAAAATAATATTCAGGAGTTTACACCTTCAAAATTATTGAAAAAAGGACAATGGGATATAAAATTTTTCAATAGTATTTACACACAAACCGAACGAACCGATGCAGGAAATAATTCGGTAACAATTCCGAGAGAAACGTTTTTTACAAACACAACAGAAATTTACACAGGAATTAGTGATAATAGACGTGTAAATATTGGATTTATTTTTCAAGTACGATCAAATACATTTGGTGGCGCTGGCGCTTTAGACGTATTGCAATTTAAAGATAATGACAATGCTAGAAGCGGATTAACGACGATTGCGCCTTCTATTCGTGTACAACCTTTCAAAAATATTTCGAACTTCTCTTTTACAAGTTCTGTGTATTTACCAATCTTTAAAGACAAAGCAAATGCACCATATTTAGACAAACGAAGTGTATTTTGGGAAACTAAATTTTTCTACGATAAAACTTTCGGGCAAGACAAATGGCAGTTATTTACACAAGCTGATTTTGGATTCAATTTTGGAGAAAAAGGTAGCGATGCAGATCCAAACTCAGCGAACATAAGCGAGCGTTTTGCAAACAACAGTTTATTTTTACCATTGGCGGTATTTTTAAGCTACTTTCCAACGCCTGAGTTAACGTTTTATGGAAATACAAAACAAGCTTTCTTAATTGATTTAGGAAACGATTTTGCACAAAATTCAACCTCATTAGGAATTGGAAGTAAGTATCAATTAACAGATGTATTGAACGTAGAAGCGTCATTTGACAAATTTGTAAGAGGAAATAATTTTCAAGGATTAGGACAAACTTTTAGCATAGGTTTAAGAGCCATTTTTTAATAATAATAGTACATTAGAAGTCTAAAAAAATCATTGATGAAATGTAGACTTCTTTTCGTATGTGTTGGCTTATTGTTGTTTTCATGCACAAGTCAGTCCCAAAAAATGAATGGTGTAAGTTTTGTAGCGGCTCCAAACGCTATTGATCAAACGAATATTGATCCTGTCATAAAGCTTCACGCAAATTATGCCGCAATCATGCCATTTGGTTTTATGAAAAAATTGGCGGCAACTGAAATCATTCACAATACGGATCGACAATGGTTTGGTGAAACCAGAAAAGGAGCAAAGCAATATGCGGAACTCTTACAAAAAAACAATATCAAAATCATGATTAAGCCGCAAATTTGGGTTTGGAATGGTGAGTTTACAGGGTTCATTACAATGGAAAATGAAGCAGATTGGAAAGCGTTTGAAGCGTCATACGAACGTTTTATTTTAGAATACGCAAGTTTGGCAGAAGAAATCAACGCTGAAATGCTCTGTATTGGTACCGAATTGCACAAATTTGTTGCAGCTCGACCAGCATTTTGGAAGGAGTTTATCGGTAAAGTTCAAAAAGTGTACAAAGGAAAATTAACCTACGCTGAAAACTGGGATTCGTTTGACAAAGTTCCGTTTTGGGAACAACTTGATTTTATAGGAGTTGATGCGTATTTTCCATTGAGTGAAGAAAAAATGCCATCTGTTGAAAGTTTGCAAAAAGGTTGGCAATCACACAAAGAAAAAATGCAAGCGCTTTCCAAAAAGTTAAACCGAAAAGTGATTTTTACCGAATACGGATATCGTAGTGTAGATTACACAGGAAAAGAACCGTGGGATTCAAGCAGAAAAGGAAAAACGCTCAATTTGAAAGCACAAGAAGTTGCTTTGCAAGCCATGTATAATGAATTTTGGAACGAAGAATGGTTTGCTGGCGGATTCATTTGGAAATGGTTTCACAACTATGAAAAATCAGGTGGTTTGAAGGATTTTAATTTTACACCACAAAACAAACCTGCTGAAGAAATCGTTCGGCAGCAATATAAATTACATCAATAATAAACACATGAATACCTTTAAAACAATTGTAACCCAACTTATATATATCACATTGTTTTTTACAATTGTCTCCTGTGTGTCTGATGATGCTTCGGAATCAATTCAGATCGAAAATTCCCCAAGATTATCTCAAATCATAGACAATCAAATCATTGAAACTGGCGCTGTAATTGCTTGTGCGGCAAGTGATATTGACAATTCAGCAATCGTACATGTGTATTATTATTTAGAAGAAGGCGCTACCAATGTGCAGTTTTTTGAAACGAATACCCTAAATGTTGATCAAAATGACTATTCCAATTATAAAAAATTAGCCATTACCTCGCAACCACTTTATGAAGGTTTTATTCAGCAATTTATACGACCTTTTGAGTTGGAACAATGGATAATTATTACTTTTGAACTCAACGGCGAAGTAAAACTTTCCAATCCGATTAGAACTAAAAATATCTCGAAAGCTACCGTTTGGACAGACGATATTACTGTGAATCAGCAAACACCAAAAATGCCAAATTTTACTTGGGAACACAACGCAAATGGCGATAACGAAATATACTTTCAAGTAGTTTCAACGCTTGATAACGGACTGCTTTCAGGAACCTATACATATGATAATCACTTTCAATACTACAACACTTCCAATGTAGTTTTAAACATCACTCCCGAAAATCCACTAATGCTAACAACTGGAAATTCATATAAATTTTTAGTCATGGATGTCAGTGAAGATAATTGGGTAAATACAGTATTTCAGAGTATCTTTATGGCTGAATAGCTATGAAAAAAACAATACTTCTTTTACTATTTTTTTTAATTGCTTCCTACGGATTTGCGCAGGACAATATTGTGTATGATGTAAAATTTCAAGGACAAAAAAAGAACAAAGTTGGCTTTCTGAAAAAATATGTAAGCGTTCGTGCTGGCGATGTATTAGATTCGCTGCAGCTCGAACAAGATGTCATATTATTAAAACGTTTGGCTGGTGTTTCACATGCGTATTACCAAGTATTTCTATCGCATGATAACTTATACAATGTATTTTTTAATATAGAAGAAAACTTTACGCTGATTCCTAATGTGAATGTGTGGACAACTACAAATGAGCAAGTTGCATACAAAGTAGGTTTGTATGATTATAATTTTTTGGGAAGAAATATTGCTTTTGGCGGATTTTACCAAAATAACGGATTTGATTCGTATGGAATCAATTTACGAGCGCCAAATTTGTTTACCCGAAACTTTGGAGTTGCCATCAATCATCAAAATTGGACAAGTGAAGAACCGTTATTTTTTGATGGTGGTTCGGCAAATTACAAATACAGCAATACCTCATTTGAAGTATTGGCGTTGTATCAAATAAATTTCAAACATCGATTGCAATTTGGAGTTAATGTCTTTAAAGAAGAATATAGTTATCTCAATGGAATCACTTCGGATGCCATTCCGCAAAGTTTAGCATTGGACAAGCAAATGTTGAAATTTGTGTATGAATACGACAATTTAAACTACGATTATCAATATGTAGAAGGCATCAAAAACACCTTTTACTTACAATATGTTACGACTGAAAACGATTTTCAAGATAACTTTTTAATTGGTTGGAGCGACTTTTTATATTTTGAACGCGTAGGCGCGAAAGGAAATTGGGCAAACCGTTTCCGATTTGGTGTTGCTTCCAATAATGCAAGTCCGTTTGCACCTTTTTCCGTAGATAATAATTTGAATATTCGTGGTGTAGGAAACATTATTGATCGTGGAACGGCAAGTATGGTGTTAAATTCTGAATATCGTTATACATTGTATGAAAAAGGTTGGTTTATTCTGCAAGGAAACGGCTTTGTAGATGCAGGAACTTGGCGAAATCCAGGTGGCGATTTTGGCGATTTTGTAGAAAGTAGGAATTTCAGAATTTATCCTGGTGTTGGTTTACGATTTATTCACAAACGGATCTTTAACGCAATTTTCCGAATCGATTATGGTTACGGAATTACCAGAAAATCTAGTAGCGGAATTGTCTTCGGAATTGGACAGTATTTCTAATTCTCACGAAAGTGGAAATCTCAGTTGTTAGACCGCTTGTGCTGTTAGAATTTGGATTACTTTGCTTTTAGAGATGTTTCAGTAAAGCTTACATGACGGATCAATATCAAATTAACCAATACATGAAAAACACTTCCTATTGCTGAGAAGTGTCTTTAATTTTTTTTGAAAGAAAAGCTTATTAACGTACGATAAGTTTCTTTATTGTTGATTTTGAACTGTTGTCTTCAAGAATTTTCACTAAGTAAATACCAGCATTTAATGAAGATACATTTAATGTATTGTTCGTAACAGTTGTATTTACAACTTCTTTACCGAGCATATCATAAATTACCACAGAAGTATTTCTATTAGTCAATCCTTGGATAGTCAAAGAAGTTGCTCCATTTAAAGGATTTGGATACAATGAAAAATCTTTACCGATATTATTTTGTGGAGTAGATAATGTACTACTGGACATAAAATTCTCGCTCACGATTAGGTTGTCTACTGTGATTGTTTCATCAGATGAAGAATTTGATTGTCTGAAACAAAAGCTTGTTACTGCTGTTGGTGAAGTTGCAGATCCTAAAATGGATGTATCACTTTCTAACGATGGGTCAATCCATAATTGCGATTGTCCGCTAGTTTCATCATATCTTACTACAATTCTATATGTTACACCAAATGTTAAGTCAGTTGCCCAAGTTGCTTCTGCTGTACTCGAATTAGAAGCAATTCCTATTCTAAAATCCCCTGCTCCAGTTGGAGGAACTACATCTATACGCGCTCTGAAACCAGTACTATTAAAATGTGCAAAATACTCATTATCTGTTCCACTAATTGCCGCTCCGTTCGTAACAGTAATATCAAATCCAGCATATTTTACTGTGGACGTACTTGTAAAAGGAATGTTTACATCTTCCCTAACTCCACTTCCATGTAACATAGAAATTTCCCCGCTAGAGACTTGTATGGCATTTGTTCCCGCACCCGAATGCGACGCCCAAGTTCCGTTGCCTACAAGCGATCCATTCGGATAATCAAAATCTTCATCGATCAAAATTTGACCAAATGAAAGTGAAGTGATAAAAAGGAATACTAAAAAAGTAATTTTTCTCATAAGATTCTTATTATATAATTAGAATTCAAAGTTACGAAAATTGAGAAGGTAACTATATTAAGAATAATTTATTTAAAGATGAAGAAGAAGTTAAGTGTGTTTGTATTATCATCTTTAATAAGATGTAGCCTAGTTTTACATAGTTTTTAAGATAAAATCAAAAAATATTGCTTAGTTCAAAAATGATAATGACATATGTTGCTAAAAATAATGTAAATACAGTTAAAAGAACTGGTTGCTTTGTCGAAATATTTTATCTAAACCATCACAAAAAGTAATATCACTACTAAAAACAGATTCTTGTAAAGATTCCTTAAATTTACGCTCAACTAAAAACCAAATCTTGTGAAAACCATCTTTTCGCTTTGTCTTTTACTTTTATGTTTAGCAAGCTGTCAGACTTCAAACGACAACAATACAACCAACAATGATAGTGGAAAACTAACATTTCATAAATCGCACTTGCCACAACGACAAAATACACCGTTTAGTGCTGCTGTAGAAACGGAAAATTTATTGTTTTTATCGGGTCAAATAGGAAAAGATCACGCAAAAGGAATGTTGGCAACTGGTGGCATTGAAGCCGAAACCAAGCAAGCAATTGAAAATATAAAAGCAGTGTTAGCACAACACAATTCGTCATTAGATCGTGTGGTAAAATGTACAGTAATTCTTTCTGATATCAACGATTTTAAAGCGTTCAATAGCGTGTATGTGCAGTATTTTCCAAACAAACCTGCACGTACAACATTTGCTGCTGGCGGATTGGCCGCCAATGCAAAAATTGAAATTGATGTCATTGCTGCGAAGTAAGAAAATAATATATACTGAAAAGTATAACGAAGCTGTCTGAAAAGCTAAGTTTTCGTCAAGCCGAACTTGATTCGGTTTCTCATCATCATTGAAAATCAGTGTAATGAGATTCTGAATTGATACTGAATCAAGTTCAGCACATAGTTCAGAACGACGTTTTTTTATACTTTTTAGACAGCTTCGTTTTTTTGTTTCTGTTTGTGATTTCGTACTAGCAAGTTGGTTTCCAAGAAGTACAATTTCCACAGTTAGAATAGCTAATTGTCATAGGTCTTGGATCTTGTGGTACAGGCAATGGAATGTCTGGAATTGTCAATACTGTTGATTGTTGCGTAGTTGGCAATCCACCTTTAAGTTGACTTGTTTGCAAATCAGAAATGGTCGATTTTTTTAATTGTAAGCTAGTGTTGATTCTTAATTTTTTCATTTGTTTTCTATTTTTTAATTTCGGCACAAAGAAACGTTCGAATAAAAATTTTTGAAATAGGAAAAACACTAAGTTAGTTCCATATACAACCTTTTCTTTAGGGGAAAATACCTCTCAACTGACTAGCCAGCGATGTGTTTTTGATAATAGGAGTAAAGTTCGTCAGGCGTGGCACCTTTTGATTTTTTAATGTGAATCATCGCAAAATGATATTGCAATTTCCAAGTGCCTCTTTCACGATACTTGCGCGCAGAAGTTTTGACACTTTTTGGAATAATGGTAAATGTTTCTTTTTCATACACACGATTGATAAATTCACAATCTTCATAAATAATATAATCTTCATTGAAACCTTGTAAAGAGTCAAAAAATGACTTTTCAATGAACAATGATTGATCGCCGCCGCGACACCAATTTACATTAAATCGGGTAAAAAATTGAGAAACTAACAATACAGGATGTGGATAATCAAACTTCATGCGGAAACAACCTACTTTATTGCCTTTGGTTATTTCTTTGAGAATGTACGTATCGAAATATTTTGGCGGAATTGTGTCTGCGTGTAAAAAGTATAAAATTTCGTTTGAAGCTTTCTGCGCGCCGAAATTTAGTTGTTTTGCACGTCCTTTTTCAGAAGAAAATAGTTGAATTTGAATCGTAGTATTTTCTGTTTCAAACAACGAATCAATACACCTTTTTTTGTCAAAATGTTGTGCTGCTTGATGTTTTGAAATAAAAGAATTGAGAAGATTTACGGTGCCATCTGAACTTCCGCCATCAATCAATAAAATTTCATGATTTGTACGTTTTATACGTGTCAACAAAGTTTCTAAAAGCGGAATAATGCTGTCAGCTTCATTCAAAATTGGGATGATGATAGAAATACTATTCATTCAAAGTCCAATTGTAATCTTTGTAACTCTTCTTTGCAGTTGCGTTGATTTTGATGTCACTATATTGATTTAAAAAATCGATCAATGAACCATTTTCTTTAAAATCTGAAGCAAACCACTTGAAAATTCTTGAAATTTCAATTGCATCTGCTGTAATCGTATTGTGAGTTTTGTTTGCTAAAAAGTCTTTAGTTACTTTCGTCAATTGTGTTTCTAATTTCGTTTCCGTAAAGGCTACATTCAATAATGGCGGACACGAAAATGATGCGCAATTGATGGCAAAGTGAATTCTGGGTTCGTTCATTTTGCGCAATATGAAATGCTCTATTTCATCCAAATCGTACATTTTATCGCCCAATTGCCACAAACGTTGATGCCAAGGTTTGCGAATATCTTTGATACTTTTTAATGGATAATTTTTTAAAATTAAATCAACGGTCAACGCATTATACGCATTAATCCAATAGGCTAATTTTGCTTCTCGTGTCCAATTTTCCGTCGGTGTATTTTGCTGTAACGAAGTAATATACGTTTGTAAAGTAATATGATCTTTTTGGAAGTCAGTATAGCGCACCTTTCCGTCATCAGTTACGTGTTTTTGGAGTAAATCATTCCAAATTGTATGTTGAAAACTGTCCTTTTTTTGAGTAGTTACGGCAACAGTTTCTTCGTCTTTAAAAGGACCATTAAAGGTAATTTTGTCAAATTCTGAATTTACGGAGTCAATCGCTTTGTTGGATACTCTGGCAACATCATTCATAGAACTTTTTAACACTTCTTGCGCGCCATCACAGGAAATTATCAAGATTGAAATTGTCAAAATATATAGTAATCGCTTCATAAAATTAGTCTTTTTTTAGATTGATAGGATAGATTTCTTGTTGAATGAAATCTTGCGGAAAAGTTTCGTCGTTTGCAAAACCTAGTTCAATATCACGTCCGTTTTTTGGAACGTAATTCGTTTTAAATAGATAATCCCAAATACTTAACGTAAGTCCAAAATTGACGCCATAACGTACAGGCAATTCTTTACTGTGATGCCAAATGTGCATTTTTGGATTGTTGAAAATATATTTTAAAAAACCATAATCCCAACCGAGATTTGCATGGTTTAAATGTCCGATAGCAATGGTAAAAAAGTATACAAAAGCTACATAATTTACACTAAATCCGCCAATGATAGCAAGCGGAATGTACAACATAGATTTGTATACAACGGTTTCCATCCAATGATAACGTAAGTGTGCGGCAAAGCCCATTTCTTTTACAGAATGATGTACTTTGTGAAAGTTCCATAAGAAGTCAACTCGGTGCAACATTCGGTGTGTATTCCACTGTACAAAATCGGCCACAACGAAGAAGATGAGCAATCCTAACCAAGTTGGCAAATCGTCCACGTCAAATAGTTGAAAACTGTCAATTGACAAACCAACAACGCCTAAAATATCATTAAAAAATGCTGCGGCTGTATTGGAAAGTGCCACAAAAATGATGAGGTTAAAGATGAAAAAGTTGAAAAACATATAAAATGTATCTAACCAAAAGTCTTTACGAAAGATCGATTGATTTTTACGCCAAGGAAAGATAATTTCCAATACCCAAACGAGTAACGAAATGATAATTAAACCATAAAAATAGTTTTCCAAGTTTTGAAAAAATACTTGTCCTTGAAAGTAATTCCAATAGTCGCTATACGATTGTTTGATGATTTCGAGATACTTTTCCATGCAGTGCAAATTTACATATTCTTTTCCGTTTTTGTGCTGCTCATTTTTTGTTCGTTTGACAATATAAGCTTCTTAGAAAATATTTAAAATTTGTCGTTTTTTTGAAAGCAACCTTTCATTTAGTTATGTTGGATATCATTATTTACTTCAATCCAATAGTTGTCAGGATCTTGAAAATATACTTGTTTTATTCCATCGTTTCGGATGTAACCTTTGTTTGGCGTATTGCGCCAATCAGAATAGGGAATGTTTAGTTTTTCTAAGAATGATACAAAAGCGTCAAAATTCACGGTGGTTAGTGCAAAATGAACTGCTTTGTTGGTTTTTATTTCAGCATCTGGACGCGGAATGAGATGCAGTTGTTTTCCATCGCCAATTGCTAACCATCTTGTTGTAGAAGTAGAAGCTGTATTTTGAATTTCTTTGAATTGAAATATTTTTTGATAAAACGCAACTGATTTGTCAACGTTTGTTACGGAAAGTGCGATATGATTGAATGAAAATGTGTGCATTTGTAAAAGTTTGCGAAAGTTAGATATCAAATATCATATTTATTATAGTATCATTGAAAAGAATTGGTGTAAAATTTTCTTTCATAGAATTAACTTTTCAAGATCGTTTTAAAATGGATTCCGCATCAGGTGCGGAATGACAGGAAAAGAAAATGTACGTTGGATTTATTTTATTTAGATTTATGATGAATATATTTTGTTTCAAAGTACTTCTTGATTGTCATTGACTTCGTCGAATCTTCGATTTCCTGCGGTTTGTGCTGAACTAGATTCAGTATAGGCAGGAATCTAAAATATATAAAATGGATTCCGCATCAGGTGCGGAATGACAAGAGCACACATTTTATAAAGTACTTTATTTCGAAAAATTACTGAAGTGACGACACTAGTTTAAAGACTAAAAAATCTCACTACTAGTATCTCACTTCTCAATACTTTCCATTAACAACATCCGCCACCATCATAATGGTAGGTAGAATCTGAAATGAAGATATCATCTCTGCCTAAATCTGCTAAAGCTTGCGCTGTTTTGTCACAGATAGCAATTGGCTGATTTTTTAGTAGAATGTGTCCTTTTTCGTCATCAAAATAGTCTTCTGAACCAAAATAGATTGCTGCTTTTCCAGTAAAGATACATGGACCATCTGCTGGCATTGGATCTTTGATTGCAGCAACTTCAATTGATTCTATGTAGATAAGTTCGTCTGTTGGATAGTTTTTCGGATCTAAGATTCTGTATGGTTTACGTGCACGAATTTCGATGGTTCCAAATCCAGCATCGGTCAGCATTTTTACGTATTCTGCAATTGGCAAGCTTCCACTTAGACATAATGCGCGTAAGCGTTCGTCGTTGCGAAGTGTTTCGTTCATTGGTTGTTCGCAAGTTGGATCGCTCATGACGAGTTTTCCATTTGGTTTTAACACACGATACATTTCGGCAATTGCCTTTTTTAAATCGTCTGTTTTAAAGATGTTGAATAAACAATTTTGTGCGGCAACATCAATAGAGTTATCATCTACAGGTAAGTTGAGTGCATCTCCTTTTCGAAGGTCTACAAATTCACTTTTGAACCAATCATTTTGCGCTTCCGCTTCCACAAAGTTTTTGCGTGATGCTTCTAACATTTCATCAACGACATCTAAACCGATAACGCCACCTTTGTTGCGATTGAAGTATGCAAATTGCAATAATTCCATTCCGCCACCAACACCTACATATAACATGGTTGGGTTGTTTGTTAAATCGCGCGCATGTACGGTGCTTCCACAGCCATAGTTCATTTCTTGCATGATTCTCGGAATTTTTAATCCTGGCAATTCCCATATTGGATTTGTAGTGCAACACAGTCCAACATCAGGAGTTAATGCTGCTTCTTTGTATACGTCGTGTGTAGTATCTAAATAGCTCATGTATGTTTTTTGTTTTTTGTCAATTCGTTGATTTGTCGATTCGTTTGTTTGCCAATCTTTTTCATCTGTTTTTTTATGACTCACAACTATTTTGAGATTCTCATTTTCACGGGAACTTCTGCGTGAGCGATGGAGCTATTGTTGGAGCTCTTTTTAAAGCGACTAGCGAGAGCGCGGCGAAAACGCTTCACCGTAGTAGTGAAGCGTTTTGGACACGCCCAAATTTATAGTGTTTTGATTAACTCGCTGAAGAGTGTAATCATTTTTGGTTCTGTTTTTCCTGCAATTTCGATGATTTCGGCAATGTTTACAGGTGCTAAGTTATCAGGATCGCATTCGTCTGTGAGTACTGAAACTGCCAAACAAGGTACGTTGAGATGATTAGCAACAATGACTTCGGGCACTGTGCTCATTCCGACAGCATCTGCTCCGATTATTTTGAGCATACGATATTCGGCACGTGTTTCTAGTTGTGGACCAACGACACTTGCGTACACACCTTTTTGAATATCAATGTTTTGCTCTGCGGCAATTTGCTCCACTTTTGCAATCATATCGGCATCGTACGGCGCGCTCATATCGACAAAACGTTCGCCAAATTGGCTTACACCTTTGAATGCTAACGGCGAGCCACCTTGCAAGTTGATATGATCGTCAATAATCATAATGTCTCCTTTTTTGTATTTTAAATTGATAGCTCCCGCAGCATTTGACACCAATAGTTTTTGAATTCCTAATTGGTGCATGATGCGAATTGGGTACGTAATGTCTATAAAATCATAGCCTTCATACAAGTGAAAACGTCCTTGCATTACGATTACTTTTTTGCCAGCCAAGTTTCCAAAGATGAGTTTTCCTGTGTGAAATTCGACTGTTGCTAATGGAAAGTATGGAATGTTGTTGTAATGCGCTTCCGCGATGATTTCTATTTCGTCAATGAGTTTTCCTAAACCTGTACCGAGAACGATTCCGATTTCTGGTTTGTCAAATCCTTTGTTTAATAAGTATTCCGTTGTTTCTGTGATGTGTTTTAGCATACGTATGATTATGAAATGTATTTTTTAAATATTTGGTAAGGTACTAAATCTTCTGCATGATCTATATCGTTGAGTGTTTCTAACAAATGAATTGTTTGATTGCCTAGATCTTTTAGCGTATCGGCCAAGACGGTTTCTGTTCCCCAATTTTTAGGTGCAAATGTTTTTTCGTGCAGTGTTTTCATCCCTAATAAGTAATAACCGCCATCTTGTGCAGGACCAATGACAATGTCATTTTGATCTAAAGCTTCGATCGCTTCTTCAATGTGTTTTGGTTGTAAATCATACAAGTCGCTTCCGATGATGATTACTTTTTCATAGTTGTGTTGAAAAGCATCTTTGAATGCGTTTTGCATGCGTTCTCCTAGATCGTTCCCGAATTGCACCTTTTTTTGATAAGAATCATCACGCCATATATCGTTTTCTCGAACAGCCACCGAATACCATACACATTTGTCTGTCTGTATGTTTTGAAGTACATGTTCGGTATGTTCTAAAAGTTTGATGTAGACTTCTAAAGCGGCTTCTTTGCCAATACCTTTAGCTAAGCGTGTTTTCACTTTTCCGAGTTCAGGATTTCGTGTAAACGTCATCAAGAGCGTTTCGCTATGTTGCATGTTTATTGCTTGTCTTGTTTTGATTTTTTCTTTTCGAAGATTTTGATGCCTTTTTTGAGCCAAATGCTCCAATCTTCATTGAAAGTGTGCACATTTTCAGTAGCTTCTCCATCATTGTCAACTACAGGATTGTCTTGATTTTTCCATTCAAATATACCGCCGTATAGATTGTAAACGTTGGTGTATCCTGCTTTTTTGAGTTTTTCGGCAACATCTTCTGAGCGAATTCCTAAAGAGCAATACACAACAATAGGTTTGCTTTTATCTTTTGGAAGGAGTTTTTTTATTTTTTTGAGTTTGAATTTGTCATAACCTACACAGATAGCATTTTCTATGTGACTGGTTTCAAATTCTATTTTTTCACGACTGTCGAGCAGTATGATATTTTCTTTTTTGACTAATTCTTCCACCGTAATGTATGGAATGGATTGTTGATTTTCTTTTTGTAGAAGACTGTCGAGCGCCGTTTGTCCATTCGCGAAAGCGAAAGCGAAAACAATTATAAACGATAGTAGATATTTCATTTTTAGTTTTAATAGCATCTTGACTACGAACCGACAAGATTAATGATTTTCTATTGTGTTATTACGCAACCGTTCCTTGGCAACTACTTCCTGCGCCAGCTGTGCAACCGTAGCAATGTTGTGAGATGATGATGTTTCGTTTGCTTAAATCTTCTTCGTTGTATTCTGAGATGTGTTTTACTTTGCTGGCCACTTTTAGATCGAGCATTTGATTGAAATCACAATCGTATAACCAGCCGTCCCAACTTACGGAAATGGTATTGGTACACATTACATTGGCAACCGCACTTGGATTGAACGCTTCGACTAACGAATACATGTAATCTTCATAGTTTTCAGACGCAATGAGATAATCTAAGAAACGACTGATGGGCAAGTTTGTTATGGCAAATAGGTTATGAAATTGAATACCGAAATCGTCAAATAATGCTTTTTTGAAATCTTTTTCCATCGCTACTTGATCGCCAGGTAAAAATGCTCCAGATGGATTGTATACTAAGTCTAGTCGTAAGTCGCTATCAGGCATTCCGTAACCAACGGCATTGAGTTCCTGCAAGGCTTTGATTGATTTGTCGAAAACGCCGTCGCCACGTTGTTTGTCTGTTTTTCCGCGTGTCCAATGTGGCATTGAGGAAACGACATGTACGTTGTGTTTTTTGAAAAATTCAGGTAAGTCGTGATATTTTTTGTTTGCACGAATGATGGTGAGGTTCGATCGGACAATGAAATCTTTCACACCAATTTTTGAAGCTTCTTCTACAAACCAACGAAAGTGTGGATTCATTTCAGGCGCGCCACCAGTTAGATCGAGCGTATGTGCGCCCGTTTTTTCAATGACATCTAAACATTGTTGCATGGTTTCGCGCGTCATGATTTCTTTTCGATCTGGACCAGCATCTACATGACAATGTGAACATACTTGATTGCACATGTAGCCAACATTTATTTGAAGAATTTCGACTTTTTTAGGCGTTAGGGGAAATTGATTTGTTTCTTTTATTTTGTTTGCAAACGTTGGCAATTCGCCACTTTGAAATATTCCATTTGATAGAATTTCCAATTGTCGTTGCGTGCTTGCGAGTTCGCTTTCTCTTTTTTGTAGGGACTTTGTCGCCATGTATCAATTTTTGATTTTTGTTCCTATATTTTAATAGGATTTACTATTAGAAATATCCTTCGACTTCGCTCAGGATAAGTGACTTGTACAATTTTACGCTGCAAAATTAACAATCTACTTACATCTCTAATTTATTTACTTTGTTCATCATTTGTACGCCGTGAACCAAGGTTGCGCCACTTTTTATGGCGGCACCAACGTGAATGGCTTCCATCATTTCTTCTTTGGTAATGCCACGTTGCAAACCGTCTTGTGAATACGCATCAATACAGTATGGACATTGTTCGGTATGTGCTACAGCTAAAGCAATTAGTGATTTTTCACGCGGTGTTAATGCGCCTTCTTCGAAGACTTTTCCGTAGTATTCAAAGAATTTATTTCCAAGTTCTTCACTCCATTCTGTGATGGATCCGAATTTTTTTAAGTCTCTTGGGTTATAGTATGATTTATCCATGTGGTACGTTTTTTAATTTGAGATTTGCAAAAATACGCAAAATCAAACAGTCTACAGTAAGACGAATTTTTTTTAGAAACTTTACAGGGAAATGAAAGAAAATTTTTGTTGTTTTTTTTAAGATAAAAGATCGTTGTGCTTTTAGATACAAGAAGATAGATACATAAGATAAATGATTTTGTGAATTCAGTTAAAAGACTGTAACAATTTAGAGTTTGCTTTGCAAGCTTTTCAATCTTGTATTTTATTGAAATAAAAATCCTAAGTGCCAGACTTAGGATTTTCGGAAGTTCGATTTTAAAATGTACTTATAATTTTATGAATGACTACAACCTCTATTCACAAATACATTTCTGATCAGATTATTTTTCGAACTTTAAGCGTCAAATGTACGCGCTTCTAAGAAGTTAGAGATTAGGGAATACCTTAAAAATAAAAGGGAAAATAACCCTTGTTATGAAGTTTTGTTTGTAGGAATAAAAGTAAATCTCAACTCCTTTATACCAAAGAAGTTGAGATTTTATAGTTGCTAGTTGGTTGAATTATTTTTTATGGCACCAACGCAGAAGGAATATTGGTTGCATCTTCTAAACGTAAGTAAAACATGCCTGTTCCTGAAAGTCCTAACATGAGTCCAGGATTTTCTTGTTGTCCTATGGTTAATCCGCTAGGATCATTGACACCACTTGGAAATGTAACGCCTGTAGCATCGTATTGTGAAATACCAAAGTTACCTGCTTTTTTAGCGATTTCTACATATTCAGGAATGTTTAGTATTTGATTTCCATATAGTAGAATATCAGCATTTCCTGCCAAACCATGACATAGTGAAAAGTTTGATTTTGAGTTCGGATTCGTTTCTTGTATGACGGCTCTTTTCGTTGTTTCTAACGCAATTTTTGCTTCTTGCAAGAAGTATTCATGCTTCGTCATTTCGTATGCTTTGAGTTGTGCAATGGCAATTCCTGGCGCACCATGACACCACATTGTTCCGTAAGTTAAAGCTTTGTCTCCTTTGTATTCACGTAAGTCTGGCCAGTTTTGCGTTTGTTGGTTAAACCACTTTTTTTCGTAGTTATATCCGCCTATTGCCGCATGCCAATATTCTTCACTTTTTGTAGTAGCGTATAGTTCCATGAGAGCTGAGGCAATACCAGAAGCACCATGCGAATATCCTGTTAGAGCGTTTGTAGCATCAACCGTCATCCACGCACATGTATCTCCATTTTTGATGGTTTTATTTAAAAGAAATTGACCACATTTTTTTGCAATTTCTAAACATGCTTCATCTTGTTCAGCATAATGTAATTTTAATAAAGCAGAAATTGATCCTGCTGCGCCAGAAATGATATCTACTTCATAGTCAGCGACGTCTTTGTCTTTTACAGATTTAACATAGTTGAGTCCTTTGTCTGCAATTTCATCGTTTCCTAGTTTTTTTCCGATTTTCCACAAGGTATATCCAACACCAATTTTTCCTGAATAGTATCCGAAGTTGTTTACTTTATCCTTGTCAAGATTGAAATAAATTGTATTTAACGCACCTTGTAACGTATGAAAAATGATAGGATCTTGTGTTTTGGCATATAGTTCGGCAAGAAATAAGGCAATTCCTGTGAGTCCGCTATAGAGTTCAATACTGCATGCTTTTACGACCGTTTCGTATTTTCCATTTACTGGAGAAACTTCATGTCCTGTCCAATTGCACATATCTTTATACCAAATGGCTTCTTTTGCTAAATATTTACCAATGTTATGCGCTGTTTTTACATACATCTGCACGTCTTTTTTTGGTGTGGTTTCTATACTATTCATAAGTTGGGAACGTTGGAGTTAGTGTTGTGTGTTTGTTAAGGTGTAATCGATTTAATGTCATTCCTTTACGTGATAGAAAGTTGATTACAGTGTCAAGTGTTTCCTTTTTGCTTTTTTCTTGTTGAAACGCATCAACTAACGCTTCTGCTATGGTTGATGATCTGCTCATTCCAAAACTTTGCCCTTTCCCAGGATCTTCCGCGTAGCCAACACCTTTGTGAAGTTGTTTGGTAAACATCGGAATTTCGTCTACAAGATACGGTTCTAAATTTGGAATTACATTTTTTAGAATGATGGACACTAATTGTACGTGTTTTTTGCTGAGGTATAACACTGCGGAGTCCGAACGTACGTAAAGGTCAGGATGATTTAGGCACTTAAATTGAAACGGAATTTTATAATCATTAAGTGTAGTAGTAAGTAAATTGATGAGTGGTGCAGCGCCTTCAGGAGTTACGTTCCAATAAATTCGTCCGAGTTCTACTTCTTGTGGAAACATTTCATTACTGAATACATGGTAGAATACAGGTTGAATGTTTCGGTGTTCTTTTTGACGTGATATGTTAACTTTTGTGTTTACAGCCGCTTGTTTTTGTTGCGGATTTACAAATTGATAACCGTTTGGTTGCAACCAACGCAATTCGCCATTTTTTTGTACATATGCGGTTCCTGTTTTAGCATCAATGTTGTAAATATTCCAATGATAATCGAATCCGTTAGTAGTTGTGTTTGCTTGTGAAAGTTGATCCATAAAGGCTTCTCGTTCATTTTTTGGTGGAATTTTAGAAGTATAATCTCCATTTTTGATGCCGCAGTAAAATTTGGTGTATATCGTATTTGTAAGTGCGTTGACTAAGTTGATACGTTGTTGTTGTGCATCCACTGTAGCGTTACTTCCAAATGATTTAAAATCTTCTGCAAAAGTTTGATACGGCATCTGATTTTTTACATATTCTTCTTCTCCGTGAACTTTATACGTGCTTAACGAAGTAATTTTAATGGCTTCGGTAATTTCTTTTATTTGGTTTGAATGTGTAGTGTCTTTCATCTTCTTAGTCTATTAAGTTCCACTGTTTAGCAATTTCTTCTGGATTTTCTAGTACGTGATTGCAAAATTGTAAGATTCGTACAGAGTTTGGGTTCAATTGTTGTTGTGCTACATTGTTTTCGAAAGCCGTTTGAATCATACGAACTGTCATGTAAGAAAGTGTTTTTAGTAGCTTTTCTTTGGATACTGAAGGTGTAAATTTTTGTTGTTCAGCATAGGTGTTCCAGAGTAGTTTTACAACTGGCGTAATGGCATCTATAGTAAGAAATTCGCTTCCTTGCATTTGTTGATGATGTTGTATGTTTTGATTGTTGAAGCTTAAAACCCACGCGCTAAAGTACGATTGAAAAACGCCTGCAACATCCCATAAAGGATCGCCCAAATCGGCAATCTCCCAGTCTACCAATTTAACATCTTCATTGTTTGGCATTACAATAAAATTCATCCATTTGATATCGCCGTGAATTAAGCTTGTAGTTTCCCACTGATTTGCTACTTTTTCTATTTTTTTAACTAAGTCTTGGTGTTTGTGAATTTCGGCTATGACCGTATTTGTAATACCATTAGAGCTTGAATTTAGTAGTTGTCCTGTGTTTAATATCCAAGGCAATTGTTTGCTAAAAAATTGTAAAGAACTGTTGTCTTTAATTTCTTTTAAAATATCAAAATGAAAAGAAGCTAAAATATGCGCCATTTTAACTGCATGTGGTTTCGATAATTGTTTATCTCTATACGTTACTTCATGAATATTTTGGGTATTGGTAAAATACTCGGTAACTAAGATGTTGTGATACGGATCATATCCATAATAATCTGGAATGTGTTTCGCTGTTTCTTTGTATAATTCTGATTGATGAATTAAATAGTGACTTGTTGCATCTTTCTGCATTAAGTAACTATTGGTAGCATCTTGTGCTATAAGTTGCTTAACAAATAATCCTTTTTCTTGTTCTTGTTGAATTTTGAATATAGAATTTCTGCTTTGTGTTTGTGTTAGCATATAATCTCCTGACATGAAAGAAGAAGGTTCAAGAAAACCTTTGTCTAGTAGGTAATGAGTGATGTTTTTCTTTGTTAAGCGCATAAATGTAATTTTTTTGATTTTTTTTGAAAGCTGCCTGCAATTTACAGGCAGCTTTATATACAAAATAGCTTTATCTAATTAAGATAAGCTATGATTAACATGCTGGCCATGCTCCTGTACAACTACGTGTAGGAATACAGTCAGCTACTGGAATACTGTGAACTTGTGCTTGTGCATTTCCATCACTGTGACATCCTTCGTACCCTGTACATCCTAAAAGGTGTGTTGGTCCACATCCAATCTGAGTACATACTGTAGCTTCAGTTCCATGTTGTCCGCAACCTTGGTAAGCAGTATGTCCAAGTGTTTGTGCTTGTGCATTTCCACCATCATGACAACCTTCATATCCTGTACATCCTATAAGATGTGTTGGTCCGCATCCAATTTGAGTACAAAGTGTAGCTTCAGTTCCATGCTGTCCGCAACCTGGATAAGCAGTATGTCCAAGTGTTTGTGCTTCTGCATTTCCACCATCACATGCTACTTGAGTGCACACTGTAGCCAATGTACTTTGTTGGTGACAACCTTCGTATCCTGTGCATCCAATATGAGTTGGTCCACACATTGGCGATTGCGTACAAAGTGTAGCCGCAGTTCCATGTTGTTGACATCCTTGGTAGGCTGTTGGTCCTAACGTCTGTGCTTGTGCAGTACCAGTTGGTTGTGGGCAAACCGTAGCAGGAGGTGTTCCAGTTGGTGTAAGACATCCTTGGTATCCTGTACATCCTAAAAGATATGTTGGCTGTGGACAAACCGTTGCTGGTGGTGTTCCAGTTGGTTGAATACATCCTCTCCATCCTGTAATTCCTACATTTTGTGCTTGCGCAGCATTATTTTGCGGGCACGTTAAAGTTACTGGAGGTACTCCACATTGTCCAAACCAAGTTGGAGGTAAAGTTATTTGTGCTTGTGCATTTCCTCCTTGTGGACAAGGAATAGTTGGACAAGGCGTAATTGCAGTACAACCAATTGTGTGTGGTACACACGCTGGCGGTAATGTTGGCGGTAAAATAGTTTGCGCTTGTGCGTTTCCCCCTTGTGGACAAGGAATAGTTGGACAAGGCGTGATTGCAGTACAACCAATTGTGTGTGGTACACACGCTGGCGGTAATGTTGGCGGCAAAATAGTTTGTGCTTGCGCATTTCCACTAGTACGACACGGTGTAATTGCAGTGCAGCCTACTGTATTTGGTATACAGGCACCTACTGGTATTGTTGGCGGTAAAATAGTTTGTGGTTGTGTACAACCTTGCGTTCCTGTAGGTCCAACAACTGTGCATCCTTGCGTTCCTGTAGGTCCTAAACAGTGACCAGGTTGTGTACAACCTTGTGTTCCTGTAGGTCCAATTAAACAATGTGGAGGTACCGTAACAACAGTACAACCTTGCGTTCCTGTAGGTCCAAAACAATGACCGGGTTGCGTACAACCGTATGTCCCTGTTGGTCCTACATTTTGCGCATGTGCACCACCGCCATTACCGCAAGTAAGGGTAACAGGAGGTATTCCACATCCATGAAAAAATGTAAACATAATAATTAAATTTAAAGGTTAATAATATGATTTGTAACTCCTTATGATTTTCGTGTATTGAAGGAATTAAGTTTTCTTTGATGATTTATTTTCCACATTGACCGCAACCACAGATAGAACCTTGTGGTTGTGTAGCAGTATTTCCTTGCGCAGTATTTGCATATTGTTGATAGATATCTCCTTGAAAGAATTGTTGCGCGTGATCTTGTTGCGATTGTGCTGTGTTTCCTTGCAAATAACTAGACGCATTTTTAACCCAAATGATGGTTCCGCCAATAGCACTGTGTGTTTTTGTGATATTTACATCATGAATGATATCTTCATCTTTGATTATTACAGAAGTTTTTAGTAGTGTATCTAAGTAAAATGTGATATTGTCTTCATCAGGACCTTCTGCAACAAATCCGTAGATCATCATCACATCTTCTATTTTTTTTCCATCTATGATTAAGCGTTTAGGAAGTTCATCTAATGCTAATTTTTTTGCCATGATTTTGTGTTTTTGTGTGATTATAGGTGCTTTTAGTCCAAAGCATTAATAGCTTCCATGAGTTTTTTCCCGTCAGGAGATCCTAAACCTGTACATGCATTCCATCCTGAAGCTGCTTCATATAGGTTGTTGTTTCCTTCTAAAATTTGACGAAATGCATCAGAATTCATGATGGCATATAAGTGTTTACTAATAAATCCTAATCGGTAGCCAAGGTTTTGATTCATGCGAGCAACTAAAGCAGCCCAAAGTGGCGTTGCCAAACTTGTTCCGCCAATTTTTGCCCAGTTTCCTTGAAATAAAATGGCATAGCCTGTTGCATCTGCTGCATTTGCGGCAACATCAGGAATGCCTTTTCCGCCAGCTCTTTGGTACGGTTCAAATTGTGGGAATCGCTCAATGTATTCTTCTATGGCTTTTTCTTGATATTGTGGTGCAGCTACTCGTTGACTGAATCCGCCGCCAGTTCCTATTTGTGCTTGTCGTGTAGTTTCGTTCCAAACCGTTTCAGCAATGATTCTTTCTTCAAGTATTTCAAGTCGTGTTCCTCCACAGCCTAATACGTATTCGAAGTTGACAGGAACATTCACATTTGCATATTCTTTGTTGTTAAAAGCGCCATTGTCTCCTGAAGCACCTATAACGGTAATTCCTTTTAGCGCTGCTTCATGAAAAACATTATTTAGTTCCATGATTTCCTGTTGAGAGTATCCTAATTCTGATCCTGCCCAACTGATAGAAATTACGGTGAGTTTGTTTTTAGTATCTGCCAAAGCAGCTTTCATGGCACTTAAAATTGTAGTTCCGTAATACACAACCAATTTTGCTTTTGGAACTAATGCTCCTAAGACTTGAATGTCTGCCGTAACTTCTACATTATCATTTATGGGTGTTGTAGCTGGCTCACCAACGATTTGAATTTCTGGAACATCTAAATCATACGTTTTGAAGTAAGTTTCTAAATCACTTTGTTCAAATTTTCCGCCTAATTCTATGATTCCAATGGTTTGTTTTTCCCCATCGCCTTCAGGAAAGTTATAGGCTTCTGCAATTTCAATAGCACTATGTCCATGAGCTGGTTCTTGAATTGGTACCATATGTCCTTTACCAACTCTTTTTTCTGCATTATTTTTTATAAAACCTGTTTTTTGAGAAGGATTTAAAATATCTTCCGCATTAGCACCATCTTTTTCTTTTCCACTTGCATCAAGATGAATATCGCCTTGTTCGCTCAAGAATTTTAAGGCTTCCAGCGTTACAGGACTATCTTCGTTAGCAATGTCTTCAGAGTTTATTTTTATAGTAATTTCGCGTGCTATTTTATCAAATTGTACTTCCCAATTGTTTGCTTTGGCATGTTCAATAATTTCATCAGCATCATTTTTGCTAGGCGCGAAAATTTTAGAATGTGATGTGTTCGATAGGTATTTACGATCTTTAGGGTGTTTGTGAAGTGCATTGTTGATCATTCCTTGTTGTCGTTTTGTGACTTCGTTAATAGGAACGTATACTTTAATTTCTAATACATCGGTTTGTGGCGCGTTTTCTTGACTTGTTTCCATAAAAAATGATAAAGTTGGTTAGGTTCTCAAAGTTGCAAATAAGACCTGTGTAATAGATGCGTAGATTTACTTGGTTTTGAGATTGAGTATTATCACTTTTTAGGTAGTTAAAAATACCTAATGACGATTTTATGTTATTTATGAAGTGTTATTTTTTTATTGATTATCAATTGATTATGATTGTATTTAATGTGTGAAGCTTCTTTTTTATGATAACTAATACGTAATTGTTACGTCGTTTGCTTTGATGGTCTGCTATGATTAAAAGATGTGTTATAGCTATTAATATATTAGTCAAAAAAAGAAAAGTTCCAACATCTGTATTCGGTTAGATGAAGGAACTTGTCAGTTCAAGAAAATTGAAAAAAGTATTTTTATGATTTTAATCGATTCAAATAATTTGAAGGATTTACTCCTGTATGTTTCTTAAATGTTTTTGAAAATACTTCACTACTTGTAAAACCCAACTTTTTAGCCAATGTTTTTATTGTTTTGGTTTTTAACATTTGGTCATTTTGCAATTCTTTTAAAAGATATTTTA
>NZ_LBMG01000001.1 GCF_001005315.1 Kordia jejudonensis | reverse complement strand
TTTTGTCAACGAATTACTTAACCTTTACAGAGATGACAAATAGAGCTTTTTTTGTTAGGCGCTTTTCAATTCATTAATAGACCAATACGAAAGTGTAATCTCAATTTTAGAAACGTACTCTTCATATTTCAATGGTTTTAGAATATAACCAGAAATTCCAATACGATAACATTCTAAAATATCTTTTCTGTTGTCAGAAGTTGTTAAAATTATCGTTGGAATATGGCGTAAATCTGGATCGTTCTTTAAAATGGTCAAAAACTCAATACCATTAATTTTTGGCATATTTAAATCGAGCAAAATAATATCTGGAAGATTCGTTTTAGTTTCCAAAATCGCTAAAGCTTCTTCTGCATTTTTAGCTTCTGTAATTTCATGCTTGGCTTTTAGCAACGAAACTGTACGATTCATCTTCATGATTTCAATCATGTTGTCTTCGATTAATAATACTTTTAATGGCTTTTTCATTTTTTCTAGTTTGAGCAATTGGAATACAATTTTACACCATAAAAAACCAATAAAAGTTGAATGCAGTTTAACGAATAGTATGTGTAGACGAAATGCAAAAAAGTGTAGATGAAAGTTTTTTTAAAATGTCGATTTTTGACAAATTGAAACTTCTAAACAACAAAAAACCTTTGCCGAAAAAACAAAGGTTCTTAAACTAATTATTTTATTTTGAAGGATTTACACGTGTTTTCCTTTTTCCCAACCGTGTTTCCCCAAATATTGGTTTCCGCTTTCTACGGCTCCTTCTTCAATAGAAGTTCCCATACTATCGTTCCAACGATTTAAGTATCCGAATAATGAAATTACACCTAACATTTCTACAATTTCACCTTCATTCCAGTGTTTGTATAATTCGGTTTTAATATCCTCATTTACAGCATTTGGAATAATAGAAGCTGCCAATGAAAAATCTAGAGCGGCACGTTCGGCATCTGAAAACGCAGGATGTGTTTTATATTCCCAAATATTATCTAGTTGTTCTTGCTCTGCTCCGTAACGTTCTGCGGCTCTAATGGCGTGTGCTTGGCAATAACGACAACCTGTAGCATTACTACTTACCCAAGCAATCATACGTTTTAAAGCAGAAGTGACACGACCTTCATTTGCCATCACAGCTTTGTTGAGGTTTATAAATGCTTTTGAAATGGCAGGTCTGCGTTGCATGGTTAAGACAGAATTTGGACAAAACCCAAGTGTTTCGTTGAAAAATTCGGCTAATTCTTTGGTTTCTAAATCATGATCTGGATTCAATGGCGTTACTAATGGCATATTGTATATTTTTTAAATTAATTACTTGTATTTTTGAATGCTGTAATCGATCAAAACTACAGTTTACGAATTTAAGCAAATAAAAAATAGAATCACGAACACTTTTGAGGGCACTCAAAATAGAATTTCACTAAAAAAACTTCACACATGGCACATAAAATTACAACGCAATGGAAAGGAAATATGTTGTTTGAATCTGACAATCCAAGCGGACAAACGGTTTTAATGGATACTTCTCCTGAAAATGGTGGAAATAATGAAGGATTAGGACCAAAAGCAATGATGTTATCTTCCTTGGCAGGTTGCTCAGGTTTGGATGTAGTTTCTATCATGAATAAAATGAAAGTTTCTGTAGATGAATTTAAAATGGAAGTCGTAGGCGAATTGACAGATGAACATCCAAAATACTATCATACGGTAACCTTAGATTATCACTTTTATGGAACTGATTTGGAAGAAAAAAAGATTCAAAAAGCAGTAGATTTATCGGTTGAAACTTATTGTGGCGTGATGGAAATGTTCCGTCGTTTTGCAAAAGTGAAAACCAATACGTATTTTCACAGTTCTTAATTCGTAGTATAATTTTCCTCAGTATTTAATCATAAGTCGTCACTTCGAGTGAATTTGTGCAACAAATTTATATCGAGAAGTACTTTGAAGCAGAAATAAGCTTTGAGAAAACAAGTAGATCTCGATACAAAAAATGTTATCACATTTTCCACTCGATCAGACGTATGAAACGAAATGGATATAAAGAACTCAATACGTCACTTCGAGTGATTTTCTGTCACATTGAGCGCAGCCGAAATGGATAGAAAATTGTATCGAGAAGTACTTTGAAACGATCACTTAAATTAGGAAAATGAAATTATCATATGTATACATTTTAAAATGTAAAGACAATTCTTTTTACACAGGTGTAACTTCAAATCTTGAAAAACGTTTGGAGCAACATAAAAGAGGATTTTATAAAAGCTGTTACACGTATTTACGTAGACCAGTATCATTAGTTTTTTATGCTTCGTTTACAGATATTACTATGGCAATAGCTATGGAGAAACAAATTAAAAAATGGTCACGCGTCAAAAAACAAGCGTTAATTAATGATGAATATGATGCTTTACCTAATTTAGCAAAAAAGAAATTTAGAGTAAACGAGTAGATCTCGATACAAAAACTCTTTGAGTTTTCACTCGATCAGACGTTATGAGACGAAATGGACATGGATAACTTAAAAACGTCACTTCGAGTGATTTTCTGTCACATTGAGCGCAGTCGAAATGGACAGAAAATAGTATCGAGAAGTGCTTACAAGTAATAATTTGTAGAATACTAAAATTAGATTTTGATACACAACGAAAGTTCGTTGCAAGTGATTTTAAATGAAAAAAAATTCACTGTAATTGATAGTATAGAAAAATCATATCAAAATGTACGTTGAAACGAAAAAATACATTAAAATCTAAACAAGAAAAAACATGCGTTGGACATTAAAACCAAAACCAGAAGCACATAAGCTCAAACATCTTATGGAAGTGTTGCAAGTCAATGAAGTCGTTGCGACACTTTTATTACAACGAGGAATTGAAACCTATGAAGCAGCAAAAACCTTTTTTCGTCCTTCCATAGAAGATATTCACGATCCATTTCTGATGAAAGATATGGAGTTTGCTGTCGCGAGAATTGATAAAGCCATCGCAACTGATGAAAATATCATGGTATATGGCGATTATGATGTAGATGGCACGACTTCGGTTGCGCTGGTTTCTTCGTACCTTCAAACAATCTATCCAAACATCGCAACCTATATTCCAGATCGTTATGAAGAAGGTTATGGCTTGTCGTTTCAAGGAATTGATTATGCTTCCGACAACGATATTTCACTCATCATCACACTCGATTGTGGCATAAAAGCCATCGATAAAGTTGCATATGCCACTGAAAAAGGGATTGATATCATCATTTGCGATCATCACCGACCAGGAAACGAATTGCCAAAAGCAGTTGCCGTTTTAGATCCAAAACGAGACGATTGCAACTATCCGTACGACGAACTATGCGGTTGTGGCGTTGGTTTCAAACTCATTCAGGCATTAGGCTCCAAAAGAGGACAAACCGTCACAGATTTGTTTCCATATTTAGATTTAGTGGCTACCGCAATTGCAGCAGATATTGTACCAATTACAGGCGAAAACAGAGTCCTTGCTCATTTTGGAATGCACGTCATCAATTCGGCGCCAAGAGCAGGAATCAAAGCGATCATCAATCAACTAAAAAAAGAGATACTAACCATTACAGATGTCGTTTTTGTGGTAGCGCCACGAATCAACGCTGCTGGTAGAATCAGTCAAGGATTGCATGCGGTAGATTTACTAACGGAAGACGATTTAGAAGTTGCCAAACAATATGCGGCTGGCATTGAAGAATTCAATCTAGAGCGAAGAAGTTTGGACCAAGAAATTACCAAAGAAGCTTTTCTTCAAATTGAAAAATTAGAAGAACAAGAACGTTTTACGACAGTAGTTTACGATGAACATTGGCACAAAGGTGTCATCGGAATTGTTGCTTCTCGATTGATAGAAACCTATTATCGTCCAACCTTAGTATTTACGAAAAGTGGCGATAAATTAGCGGCTTCCGCCAGATCTGTAAAGGGTTTTGATGTATATAACGCTTTAGAACAATGCAAAGAACACATCATTCAATTTGGTGGACACAAATATGCAGCAGGATTAACCTTAAAAGAAGAAAACTATCAAGCATTTAAAGATGCGTTTGAAGAAGTTGTGAAAAATACAATTGATAACACCTTGCTCACACCAGAAATCTTGATTGATAAAGAAATCGAACTCAAAGAAATTACGCCAAAATTCTATCGTATTCTCAAACAATTTGCGCCATTTGGACCACAAAACATGAGTCCGATATTCATGAGTACACAATTACAAGATTCAGGTTGGGCAAAATGTGTCGGAGCCGAAAAAGATCATTTAAAAATAAGTGCTGTACAACGTCGATCGAAACCAATTTCAGGAATCGGATTCAACTTGGGCGATAAAATTTCCAAAGTGAAAAACAAAAAACCATTTGATGCCGTTTTTTCTATTGATGAAAACGTCTGGAACGGACAAACCACGCTACAATTGCGATTGCGAGATATTCGGTAGCTTAATTTGATGATTTGAAAATGCGTTGATTTGAAAATTGGTTTCTAAGGAAAGTTTTGTTTTATAAAAAACTCATTTTCAAATGATTTGTGATTTTGTAAACGAATCAATTTTGTTATAGTAATACTTTATATAGCAGTTCATTGTATTGAAAACTGATCAATCTGAATATCGTCGTCATGCTGAACTTGATTCAGCATCTCAGAATTTAGGAAAAACAATTGATGTAAGATTCCTAATCAAGTAAGGAATGACGGTACCTAACAGGTTTTGTAAATTCGCGCTAGATTCTTGACTCTTTAAACACAACTTATCAACACGAAAACGATGTCGCCTTATTTTTCAAATGGAAAATAGTACTTTTAAAACGAAATCAATTGCAATCATCATGAAAACCATCTTCAAAACGCTATTAATTCTAGGAATTTTTTGTCTTTGTTCGTGTACTAAAAACCGAAAAAATGTTGCTATTTCTTCTCCGAATGACACCTTATTGGTCAATTTTCTATTAACAGATGAAGGAAAACCATCATACATAATTTTAAAAGGCGTCAGTGTCGTTATTGATAGTTCGTCTTTGGGTTTTGAGTTGAAAAATGCGCCTTCTTTACTTGATAATTTTAAAATTGTAAATGTAGACACAAAATCAGTTGACGAAACGTGGAATATGCCTTGGGGCGAACAAGAAACTGTTCGAAATCAGTACAATGAACTAAAAGTTGAACTGCAAGAAAAAGATTCGTTAGAACGAAAATTAAACATAGTTTTTAAAGTATATAATGATGGAATTGGTTTCCGATATGAATTCCCTGAGCAAGAACATTTGAAAGAAGTTTTTATCACAGATGAACATACACAATTTCAATTGACAGACGATCATACAACTTGGTGGATTCCTGGAGATTGGGATATTTATGAACATTTGTACACCACTTCAAAAGTATCTGAAATTGATGCACTCAGCAAAGCAAATCATGGGAGTTTGGCACAAACCTACATTCCAGAAAATGCCGTTAATACGCCAGTAACGATGCGAGCAGAAGGCGGTTTACACATAAGTATTCACGAAGCAGCATTGTTGGATTATTCAGGAATGACTTTAAAAGTAGATACGGAAAACATATCGTTTCAAAGTGAATTGGTCGGTTCAGAACGAAACGATTATAAAGTAAAACGAACCACACCATTTACCACACCTTGGCGTACGATTCAAATTGCAGAAAAAGCAACCGAATTAATCGATTCTAAACTCATTGTCAACCTAAATGAACCTTCTAAAATTGACGACATTTCATGGTTTACGCCAATGAAATACACAGGAATTTGGTGGGAAATGCACTTAGGAAAATCATCTTGGGACAAAGCAGCAGGAAAACATGGCGCAACGACAGAAAATGCCAAAGCCTTCATAGATTTTTCAGCAAAAAACAACATCAAAGGCGTCTTGGTAGAAGGCTGGAATACAGGTTGGGAACATTGGATTGGTTTTGAAGATCGAGAAGGTGTTTTTGATTTTATCACACCATATGACGATTACGATTTGCAAGAAGTAGTGCGTTATGCCAAAGAAAAAGGTGTAGAAATTATCATGCATCATGAAACGTCTGCGGCAATTGGCACGTATGACAGACAGATGGACAAAGCCTATAAACTCATGCAAGATTTGGGAATTCATTCGGTAAAATCGGGTTATGTTGGAAAAATTATTCCGAAAGGAGAATATCATCACGGACAATGGATGGTAAATCATTACAACAATGCAGTATTCAAAGCAATTGAGTATGAAGTTGCTGTAAATGCGCATGAGCCGATCAAAGCGACAGGTTTGCGTAGAACCTATCCAAATATCATTTCGCGTGAAGGTTTGCGCGGACAAGAATTTAACGCGTGGGCAGCCGATGGCGGAAATCCTCCAGAACATTTACCAATTGTAGCATTTACACGTATGTTAGCTGGACCGATAGATTATACGCCAGGAATTTTCAACATTAAACTTTCTCCTTACAAGGAAAACAATCAAGTGAATACGACTATTGCACAACAATTAGCGTTGTATGTGGTCATTTACAGTCCGATACAAATGGCGGCGGATTTGATAGAAAATTACGAAGGAAATCCTGCATTGCAATTTATCAAAGATGTTGGTGTCGATTGGAAACAAACCAAAGTACTCAATGGAGAAGTTGGCGATTTTGTAACGATTGCACGCGAAGAACGCCAAACGGGCAATTGGTTTTTGGGAAGTATTACCGATGAAAATGCTCGTAATTTGGAAGTTTCGTTAGATTTTTTACTGCCAAATACAACTTACACAGCTACCATTTATAAAGATGCAAAAGATGCACATTGGGACGACAATCCAACTGCAATTGACATTGAAACAATGGACGTAACTTCGGAAACAAAACTTACATTACAATTGGCAGCTGGTGGCGGAACGGCTATCAGTTTTCTAAAAAAGTAATATAGAAAACGTTGGAATCTTTCGTTTTCCTGTGATGAATTGTGTTTTGAATAACGTATTTTTGAAACGAAATTCCAATACGTGCAAAAACAAGATCCATACGAAGCTTTACGATTCAAAGAATTTAATATCTTTCTATTGGTTAGATTCTTTTTAGTATTTGGTTGGTCCATGCAATTCATTGTCATATTGTGGCTTATCAGTGAAATTACCAATGATGATCCTTGGTCGCTTGGTTTGGTTGGATTGATGGAAGTAATTCCTGCTGTTGGAATGGCGTTATTTGCGGGACATATTGTAGATCAGCGTGAAAAACGAAATTTATTAGCCATTTGTATTGTCTTATTCTCCTTAATGAGTTTAGGATTGTTTTTGGTCGCAACACCTGAAATTACTGGAAATTGGTCACAAAACTCAATATTATACAGTATTTACGGATTAATATTTTTCGGAGGCATTTTGCGTTCATTTTTCGGACCCGTTATCTTTTCATTGATAGCCTTGATTGTTCCCAAAAAAACATATCCAAACGCGGCTACTTGGAGTAGTTCTACTTGGCAAGCTTCTGGAATATTAGGAAAAACATTTGGCGGTTTGGCAATTTATTGGTTTGGCGAGCAAGTTTCATTGTCTATCGTGTTTGTGTTTGTAGTTTTTTCATTAGGATTGCTCATGTTGATTCCTAAGAAGCCAATTATGAATCCAAAAATAGGCGAAAACGTTTGGAAAAGCTTAAAAGAAGGAATCAATTTTGTGAAAAATGAAAAAGTAATATTAGGCGCATTAACCTTAGATATGATTGCTGTATTGTTAGGTGGAGCTGTAGCGTTGTTACCTATTTTTGCAAAAAGTATACTAAATGTCGGCTCATTTGGTTTTGGACTCTTAAGTGCAGCAACTTCCATTGGCGCCTTAGTAACCATGTTAATCACAGCGTATATTCCAGTGACTAAAAATGCAGGAATGAAATTACTCGCATCTATCTTTATATTTGGTTTGTGTATTATTGTTTTTGGATTGTCAACTACCTTTTGGATTTCACTCTTAGCACTTTTTGTAAGTGGTTTGGTAGATGGTGTTTCAATGGTGATTCGTCAAACAATTTTACAACTCAGAACACCTGACGAAATGCGTGGACGTGTAGCTTCTGTAAACTCAATATTTGTTGGTTCATCCAATGAATTAGGTGCTTTTGAAAGTGGCGCAACTGCAAAATTAATGGGTGTAGTACCTGCAGTGGTTTTTGGTGGTATCATGACATTAGTAACTGTATTTGCCACTGGTTTTTTCAATACATCACTTCGAAATTTGGACTTAACCGAAGATATGAAAGCTCATGGTAAAGAAGAATCTTAACAATAAATTTATTTAGACTAATTATAAATAGTTGTATATTTGAATTCTCAATTAGAAGAATTATGAGTGATATACATAGAATTTATTACAACGATATTGGCATTGCATTTCAGTGGAAAAAAGATGTGGAGCGTAACCATCCGAAGTTTCAAGTAATTTTTAGAGATACAGGATTTTATTTGACGATTCAAGAGATCGAAAATTTCTCCAAATTTATTAAACAAGCTGTTGCACGCGGTTGTTGTGATGATTGCAAAGCGAAAGGCAATTGTAGATCTATTCTACTAAAAACACCAGCTTCAATGGTAGATTTGGCAGTTTCTGAACAAGAGTTGAAAACGATTTCAGATTTGATTGAAGGTACGTTGTTCCAAATCAATCTAAATAATTACTTATCAGAGATTTGCAAGAATTAATTTTTTCAATTTTGTCACTGAGATGATTTTGCTAAAAATTCAAGTGGCTAAACAAACTATCGATTCAATTTTTTAGGATAGGAAATGATGAATTTTGAACCAAGTTTTCCGTCAGATTCTACGCGAATAGTTCCTTCATGTTTTTCTATTATTTTTTTCACAATAGAAAGACCAATTCCAGTACTTTCATAGGTATCTTTTTCACTGAGTGTTTGAAATACATCAAAGATTTTTCGATGGTATTTAGGTAAAATACCAGGTCCGTTATCTTTAATGATAAGTTCATAAAATGTAGATTTTTCGATGCTAGAAACGACAATTTCACACACTTCTTTATCATTGTATTTTACCGCGTTACTAATCAAGTTGGAAAGTACTTGTGATACCTGAATTCTGTCTCCTTCCACCACAGGCAACGTATCTTTTATGGTCAACTTTACATTGACTGTATCGCGATAATTGTTGAATTCTTCTTGTGTAATTTCTTGTAAATCAATAGATTCTAAGTTTATTTTTCCAATTTTAGAATAATTCAAAATTCCATTAATCAAATTTTCAAGACGTTTTACGCGTTCTTGCATCGTATTAATATGCACATGTACTTCTTCGGTTTCGCCAGCTTCTAAATCTTCTTTTATAAACGAAGCCAAGCTCGAAATACCTCGTAATGGTGTTTTTAAATCGTGCGAAGTTATATAAGCAAATTCTTCAAGTTCTTTGTTTTTTAATTCTGTATCATCTAGATTTTGATTGAGTTCTTTTAGCTTGGTAAAACTATCCAAACCTGTGCGAACTACAATGAATACAAACAGTGATCCCATAAAAAAGATAACTCCCGAAAGAAACGCTAGTAGTTGTACTTGTCCTAAAATAACGACAGTTGCTACTGCCAAATAGCCAACCAAAAATAACAACATTAATACACGCAGCTTTTGCCAGTTCGCCTTAAGCTTGTTATCTGGAAGAATATTAAATATTTTTTTAGTGTAGCTTGCGCTCATCAACAGAATAAATGCCCCAAGTAGGATAAGTGCAGTTATTATGTAGTTAGATAAATCCATAAATTGTATTAAAAAAGTATAAGTTATGAAATTCATACGTATTCGTGAAACGCACTAGTGAAAGTTGTAAAATATTGTTGAAACGCATAATTTTTAGATGAATGTTTTTACACTATTAAAAACACACCAACAATCTACGTATTTGGCAACTCATATTTTTTTAATGAAAGGGTTTTTCCATCAAATTCTGCATAGGTATAATATTGAATCCAATCGCCTAAGTTTATATATGTACTTTTTTCGTTGAGGTCAATTTCTAATGGCAAATGGCGATGTCCGAAGATGAAATAATCAACGTGTTTAGTTTCCAGCTTTTTTTTAGAATATTGTACTAACCATTCGTTGTCTTCTCCTAAAAAAGTGGCATCATCATCTCCTGAAATCAATTTGTTTTTTACAGATAAATATTGGGCAATTCGCATACCAATATCAGGATGCAACCACCGAAAAGACCATTTGAAAAACGGATTTGTAAACACTTTTTTCATACGTTTATAGCCTTTGTCTCCAGGACCTAATCCGTCACCATGACCAATAAAAAAAGTAGTATTGTTAAATGTAAATTCTTGTGGCTTGTAGTATACAGGAATGTTGAGTTCTTTTTCAAAATAGCCATTCATCCATAAATCATGATTTCCAACAAAAAAATAAACGGGAATGCCTTTATCACGTAAATCTGCTAATTTTCCTAGCGTACGCACAAATCCTTTGGGAACAACGGTTTTGTATTCGAACCAAAAATCGAACAAATCGCCCAGAAGGAAAATAGCGGCTGCATCGTGCTCAATTTCGTTTAGCCAAGCTACAAATTTCTTTTCTCTAGGAAGACTCGCTTCTGCAGTTGGTGCGCCTAAATGGTTGTCTGAAGAGAAGTATATTTTTTTTCCTTCGGGAATATTCATGTTGTAAATATAGTAATTCTATTATTCCCGTGATGACGGAAATCTGTTTCTAAGATACTTGAGTTTTAAATCAAAAGATAACTCAATCAAGTTGAGTATGAAGCTATTTATACTTCATTATCACTTGCAAACCATTCCGCACACGACGAATCGGTTTCTTGCAGACGTAATGAAAATAGTTGAATGCTTTCAGGAAGTCTATTTTTAATTTTCGCGGCGAAATCAATGACCATATTTTCGCTAGTTGGTTGATAATCAGCTAAAATCACATTGTGTCCTTCGCCACGCATGGTCAACGCTAGTGATTTGTGCGGTGTATTTTTATTAAACACAATTGCATGATCAAATACATCAACGACTTCTTCTTTCACGATTTTTTTCAAATCGCTAAAGTCAATTACCATTCCCCATTTTACGTTATTGTTGTCTGTAATAGGCGTTCCAATCACAGTTACAGAGAGTTTATAACTATGTCCGTGTACGTTTTTACATTTCCCGTCATACCCATATAAAGCATGACCAGTTTCAAAATTAAATTGCTTTGTAATGCGAATTTTGCTCATTTTCATTTTCAATTAATGCGCAAATATAGGGTATTTTAGCTTTTTTAATTCCTGTGTAGACAGGAATCTACAATCTTAACTTAAAATTCTAAAAATTAGTCTTTTCTGTTTAATTAAACATTAAATTTCGTTGAACATAATGTGTGTTTTTACATATTTATGATTGAGAAATTAAAAGATTTAATCAAGTAAGGTGTTGTTATGAGTTTATGAATGTTATTTGTGAATTTTTGGTTTTCTTGAGTTGGAAAAGAATTTAAATTTTTTGCCTTTCAGCATGTTTGTGAGCATGAGTTACAAACCCACGCTAGCTTTAGAGTTTTTATGGCATTTGCTCAAAATAAACATCAGGAATACTGTCTTTTATATTTTTGAACGGAAATTCTATATTTTCAAAAGGATCTTCTTCAAAAGATAAAAAATGTGGAATGGAAATGTTTTGAATATTTCTTTTAGGAAAGAATGTCATTATCTCTTCTTTTTTATCATCAGTTAATTGATTATATGCCGTATTGTGTTTTTGTTTGGCGATGGAATCATATAGTTTTTCATAAGAATCATTTAGGATTGCATTAAAAATGGTGTAGTGTTCGAAATCTGAATTTAAATCGAAAAGACTGATAAATTGAACATTTTTAGACACAAGTGAATCAATCTTTTTTGAGAAATCATTTGTAGTGTACTTTTCTTTTCCAACATAAAATTCATTATTGATGAGAAATATATATTGACGATTTTTAGCATTTAAATGTTCAAGAATACTGTAGTTTAATAGGTTATCACTTATACTGTCTTTATAATTTTCATTATTAATAGGAAAAACTTGTTGTTTTTGAGATAAATAAACTTGTTTAATTTCATTGTCAACAAATTGATATTCAGTATGATTAACCGTATAAAAAGCAAATGTATTCATCTTGATCATTTCTAAAAATATAGATTCTACATCTTTCATTTTTGCCTTTTTATCACAAATCATGACAAGCTTTCTGATGGAATGAAATGAGAGGTCTGAACTAGTATAAAAATAGTCAATTAGTTCACTAATATCTGCATATTTATCATTGAGCTGTAGTTTGTATTCGTTTGAGTTTGGCACTCTTCCGTATTTTATATAAATTAATTCTCTTTTAGGATTTGGTTCTTGAAAATTATATTTAACAAGTTTAGGTAATTCTATTTCCAACAAAGGAGCTACAGTATCTTTTTTAAAAGTGAGATGTTCAAAAACTAAGGAATCTCCTGAAAAAGAAGTGTTGAATGTATGATCTAGAAATGTAAGACTGTTGTTTTTAATCGTAACGGGATATGTGTTCCATAGGTTTCCATCATTACTTAATGAAATACTATCTTGATTAATATTTAAGAAAGCAGGACTATAAAAATATTGACTCCAAGTTCCATAATATTGCTCTTTTTTAGTACAGGAAAAGAGTAATGCTACAACAGCAAAACTTAAGATGATTTTCTTCATGAGAATACGGTTAGTTTCCAAAGAAGCATCAAATTTTATGCCTCACTTTTTAGCAGTTTTATGGGCACGAGTTGGAAACTCGCGCTAGCTAACTTGAAACTAACAACCAGCAACCAGCAACAAATGTAAAATGTAAAACCGCAAAATATTAAATGTAAAAGTATTTTCGAATAACGAATAACGAATAACGAATAACAAATAACAAATAACGAACAACAACCAACCAACAACTACTTCCTAAACTTCGCCAACGCATTTTTAGTAAAGTCAGATAAAACTAAAGTTCCAGAAAGTTCAGCGCGTTCGGCGAGTAATTCGTCCCAGTTTTCGGTGTCCTCCCACAATATTTTTTTCATGCCAGCTAAGGCATCCGGATTGTACGAAGCGAGTTTTTCTGTAAATATTTCCAGCTCTGTATCAAGTTCTTGTTGGGTTTCAAAGACTTTTGCATACAAACCTTTTTCTTTTGCCCAATACGCCGTTTTCCATTCGCTTGGCGCGAGACTTAACTCTGAAAAACCTGCTTTTCCAATTCGGTTTTGAACGGCAGGCGCAATCACAAATGGACCAATTCCGATAGTTAATTCGGAGAGTTTTACAGAAGCTGCTTCCGTAGCAAAGGCATAATCACAAGCAGAAATTAATCCTACGCCACCACCAACAGCTTTTCCTTGTACACGGCCAACAATCAACTTTCCGCAAGTTCGCATCGCGTTGATCACATTGGCAAAACCACTGAAAAATGTTTTTCCAGCTTCTAAAGTATCAATCGCGACCAATTCATCAAACGAAGCACCTGCACAAAATGCACGATCGCCTTCACTTTTCAAGATAATTACACTCACAGTTTCATTGTCAGCTAAAGAATGCAACTCTTTCGTTAATCGATCTAACAATTCACCAGGGAAAGAATTGCTTGCAGGATGCCCAAATTCTATGGTTGCAATGTTGTTTTGAATACTTGTATATAAACTTCCGTCAGCTCTTGTGGTGGTCATGATGTGTGATTTTGTTTGGTAAAAATAGGAAGACTTTTTTAATGAATTAGTCTGAAAGTGTATCAATATAAAAATGTATGTCTGGAAAAAAATCAAGATGTTGAGTTTTTTAGCTTCTTCACTTTACTCAAAGTTGGCTTATGAGAATTATTAGTGGATTTCTGCCTGTGTAAGAATGTCAAATTTAGGACTTTTTTATTTTCGGAATAAATTCTTTTCGGAATACATAAATAAGTGGCAATCCGCGTGCGGCAATCCAAAGTGTAAAGGCAATCCAAACGGCAAATAGTTTTAAATTGAAATAATCTAAAAAGAAAATTGTGGGCACAAAAACACCAAATGTAGCAAATAGTAATACGTTTCGCAGTGTTGCCATTTTCCCTAAACCTTTGAACATTCCATCAAAAATAAACGTAACGGCACAAAGTGGTTGCATGGCGAGAATTAAACTAAAAACCGTGTAAAATTCGTCTAAAACGGCTTGTTCTTTCGTAAAAATCAGTCCAATTGGTTGGTATAAGATTCCGCCAGTTACAAGTATAATCACGCCAGCAATGACACCATATTTGGTCAATTTCACACTAAGTTTTACCAGTTCTTCATAGTTTTCTTCGCCGTATAATTTTCCTGATAAGATGTTTCCAGCACTGGAATATCCGTCAATTAAAAACGCGCCAAAGAACCATATATTAAGTAAAATGGTGTATGCTGCGCTGTATTTTGCACCATAAGCCGCCGCAAAGGAAGTTCCGAAGTATAACGCAACATTTAAGGCAATGGTTCTGATAATGAGATTCAGAATCATTACGGTTAGTTTGGGCAATTCTTTGTGAAACGGCAATTGAATTGTTAGCGGAATTTGTGTTTTGGTGAGTAAAAAGATAACTGACAAAATCGCCATGACGAGTTGTGAAAACAAACTTGCATACGCCGCGCCATCAACATGCATGGCAGGAATGTATCCTTCAACACCGTAAACCAGCGCAAAATCTAATAGTACATTTAACAATGCGCCAATAATGGCAATAATCATTGGAATAAAAGTGTTTTGCAAACCTCTAAATACTCCAAATATGGCAAAAGTTAGGAGCGTAAACGGCAAGCCAAAAATTCGAATTCGATAGTATGAACTGCTAAAATCTAAAATTAAACCTTCTGCATTGTAAAAGTTCAGAATGTATTCTGCAAACGGATATGTGACGAGAATTAATACAAAACTAATTGCCAAAATGATTGCAATAGCTTGTGCAGGCAAAGTTTTGATTTCATCAAGTTTGTTAGCGCCCAAATATTGAGAAACCAAGGCAGAAATGGCACTTCTGGTTTGCCCAAAAACCCATACTAACATTGAAATGAAAGCTCCAGCAATTCCAACGGCAGCCAACGCTTCGGTAGCATTCGTTTGAATGTTTCCCACAACGGCTGTATCTGTAATGGATAATAAAGGTTCGGCAATTCCAGCAATGAGCGCTGGAATCGCGAGTTTATTGATGTCTGCGTTGGTTATTTGTGTTTTCAAAAGATACGTTCGTAACAGTAAAAAGGATATACACTTTGTTTTGGAAAGTATACATTCGCTAATTTTTTATAGCCACGAAGTTCGTAAAACTTTTGGTTTCTAGTGTTCTTACTAAACGTATCTAATCTTATGGAACGATAATTATTTTCTATAGCAAACGATTCTGCGAAGTCCATCAAATGTTGCGCATAGCCTTTTCCTTGATATTCAGGATGTACCGCCAAGCGATGAATGTAAAGATTTTTGTCATCTGGCGAATCCCATGTTATTGTTTTGTATTCTTCGTCCATTACGCTAGAAATTACCATACAACCTACAATTTTATCTGTATTGGTCAGCACGTATAATTCGTTTCGGGCAATATCATCTTTAAAAGCTTCTCGGTTTGGATAGTTTTCATTCCATTGAAATATTTTCTTGGAAATCATATGTTTTGCACAGGCTTTGGTAATGTGTAAAAGAGCATCAATATCAGCAATAGTAGCGTTACGAATTTGGAGCATTTGCAGGTTTTGGTATCATGTATAATTTTTAAAGGTATTTATTTTTTGAAGTTTAAAAAAATTGAAATATCACAATAGAACTAAAAAATGATTATTTTTGCAGAAATTTTAAGATAATGAAAAATATATTGGTTCCTATCGGAGATTCTGAAAATGCAAAGAATACGTTACAGTATGCTATTGATTTTGCGGAAGCTATTCATGCTAAAGTATTTGTGTTTAGAGCATTTAAAGTGCTTTCGAAAGCTGGAACAATTTTGAATGTTGATGAAATTGTGGGAAGAGAAACCGCAAGTAATGTAAAGGAAGTCGTTTCTAGTGTAAATTTGAAAAATGTTGATGTTTCTATTATTTCTGCAAAAGGGAATGTGATAGATAGTATCAATTCTATTGATAAAGAATTAGGTATTGATTTAATTATTGTTGGACCAAGAAGCAATTCTATTAAAGAAGAAATGTTTTTAGGAAATACATCGGGAAGTATTGTAAAACAAACTGATATTTCGGTGTTGATTGTGCCAGAAGGATACACGTTTAAGCCAATTAAAAAGGTGTTGACAGCAATTAAATCAGGTGTGATAAAGCGCAAAGACATTTTGAAACCTTTGGAAAGTATTCTAGCTGCTTTTGATGCAAAAATGCGTTTGCTACAAGTAAAAACAACCGATTTTTTACCAGAAGATTTAGAGTTTCATTCTGAGTTAGCGGCAATTACATCAGGATATAAAAGTTCTGAAAATTCAACATTATTTCAAGGTTTATTAGAACATTTAAACGAAAATAATCCAGATATGATTTGCGTTTTTAGACGTAAACGCGGATTTTTTAAGAAGCTTTGGGAACAAAACACAATTAAGAAAGTAGACTTTGAAAGTCGTTTGCCTTTGTTAGTTTTAAAAGGAACAGACTAAAAAAACAATAATTTCAACATACGAAAGCCATTCAAAATTCTTGAATGGCTTTTTTTGTGCATTCTACATCATTCGGAAATAGTTTACGTCTTCCATATAATATTTTGTACATTTAGGAATAACTAAAATACTTTATTATGAAAAAAAGAACACTCAAAAGTTTACATTTAAACAAGAAACTAATCAGTAATTTAAAGGTTGAAGCTTTAAAAGGGCAATTGGGAAGAGGTTCGGACAATCCAAATTGTAGTGGAGATACTGCAATGGTATATTCGTGTCATCCAGTAACATGTAATCCACAAGAACAAGATCGATAAGTCATCAATTAAAATCTTTTATTATGAAAAAAAGAACGCTTAAAAATTTAAACCTGAACAAAAAAGTGATCAGTAATTTAGAAATTGAAGCTGTAAAAGGAATGCTACAAGATAGTGGAAGTGGCGATACACATCCAGACTATTCGTGTCATCCAGAAACGTGTAACGGAACTCAATAAAACTAATTATGTTAGACAATTTAAAACAGTACGAAGTTCAATATGCTAACCAGATTAGTGGCGGACTCACAACGGTAGAATATATTATTATTTTAGCGGAATAACAACAGTGAAAGCGAACTTCGGTTCGTTTTTTTTTAGTTTTATATAAAGTTGATCGTGGTTTGTACTACTTCCCGTAAATCATTTGGTAATTCTTTTTTTTCCCACGGATGACGCGCGCCAAACACATGATCTGCATTTTCAATAAGATGCAAGGTGCTTTTTGGATTCCACGTATGTAACAATTTTGCTTCTTCATGAGAAACCGCAGGATCGTTGGTTCCGTGAATGATTAGATGCGGAATGTGTAGATTTTTTGTCGCTCGTTCAATGTCTAAACGTGTAGCATTTTCTTGAAAATCTTCGAAAAACTGATAATAATGTGGCATTTCTTGCTTCGTTCGTCCATTAATTACATAATATACACCTGAATTTTTCCAGTCTTCTAACGCTTCTCCTGTTGGAAAACGTGATGTATAATCTGAAACGCCAGCCCAAGAAATTACCTTTGTTACGGTTTTAGCTTCTTCGGCTTTAATGGTAGCAATACCGCCACCTCGTGAATGTCCAATAAGTGAAATGTTGTTCGGAGTACATTCTCCACGAAAGTGAAAATTACCAGAAGAAAGATGCAAAATGATGTCTTCTAAATCATGTAATTCTTTGGTGTAATTGTTCTGACCAAACGCTTCTAAATCTGGAAAATCGATTGGTTGTTCCATCGTTCCGCCATTGTGTGAAAAGTTGAACTTTACAAAAAAATAACCAGCTTTTGCAAATGCTTCAGCCACTAAATCCCACGCGCCCCAATCTTTGAAACCTTTGTAGCCGTGACAAAAAATGACAATTGGCTTTTGCTGATCGTTTTTTGTGAAAAAGTAATCTACTAGGATGTCTTTTTGGTTTTCGCGTTTTAAAACGTTGTTTTTGTGCTTTTGAATCATATTTATACTTCTTTTTCAGTGAACGGAATGTTGATGTCGCAAATTTCGAGAATGAGTTTTTTAAGTTCAATCAGAAAATCATCAAGTGTTTCCGAAGTAATCAATTGATTTTTGTTGCGACTTCTTGCAGAATCTTTAGTGCCAAATTTTAAAAATCCACTTTGTAAGTTTTTAAAGGAAATGATGCCTGCTTCGGTTTCTTGTTGAAATGCTTGTTTTTGGTAAATCATGTACGCATATGCCAAGACTTGAAAGCTTTTGCTGAATTTGTAATCTTGCGTAAGCAACTCCCAATCGACGATTTCTACATCGCCTTGCGACACTTTCCCTGTTTTGTAATCAATAATTCGCAGTACGCCATCTAACTCGTCCACACGATCTACTTTTCCGCCAATATATACAGGAAAATCAAGTTCAGGAATGTCTATTTTAGCCTGTAATGTTTGTTCTATTTGAAGAATACGCAAGGTTTTTCCTGTTTTGAGCAATTGTATTTCTTGTTGCAAAAAATTGGTAACATAGCGTTTGGCAACATTGAAAATGATGAGGTTTTTTCCGCGATGAATGTTTCCTTCTCCGTAGGTTTTTTTGAAATTATCCGAAACCAATTGTTCTACATTGGCAAACATTACTTTGATGTCTTCCACAACCAACGTTTTCCCTTCAAATGGTTTGTATAATAGCTCTAAAGTATCATGCACTACCGTTCCTAGCGTGTTTGCGGCAACCGTTTCTTCAACAGCTTCGTATTCTTGAATTCCAAGAATTTTTTGATAGTAAAAATCTATAGGATTTCTAATGTAAGATGTCAATGCAGAAGGCGAAAATCCTTTGTTTGCAATGTCTTGGATGCGTTTTAGAATTTGTGCTTCTTTTTTTACGGTTTGTAACTGATGTTCAATTTTGGGTACTTTCGGAATCACGACATGTTGCGAAACTGTATGATTTGGCATTGCATAGGTTTCCAATTGCATTAAAAAACGACTTTTTTCGCCGCCATTTAGTCCGTCAGCTTCCGTATTATAAAGTAAATAGATGTTTTCAGCTCTGTGCAACAAACGATAGAAATGATAGGTGTAAATGGCATCTTTTTCCTTGTATGTTGGAAGATTGAACTGTTTTTTTAGATCGAAAGGAATAAACGAATTGTTACTTTTTCCTGACGGCAATATTCCTTCGTTTACGGACGATAGAATTACGGTTTTGAAATCGAGCACACGTGTTTCTAACATGCCCATTAATTGTAAACCTTGTAACGGTTCTCCTTTAAAATCAAGCGTTTCCGAACTTATAATTTCTTTGTATAACGCCAATAATGACTTAATGTCCGTAATGTAATTGTGCTGTTTTGTTAAGAGTTGCAACTGATTGAATACTTCATTGAAACGATATAAATATTCCAACGCAAGCAAATGTTTTTCGCGCTCGTCAATAAGAGTCGTTTTGAGTGTTCTAATGAGTGTGATGCAATGTTTTATGGCAATTTTTGGCTTGTCGTTCCAATAGGTAAAGAGTATGGAAGCAATTTCCTGTAAATTTTTCGGGAAACGCTCAACTATGGTTGTTGTTGTAATGTAAATGATATTATTCGATTGGATGTAATGAATAATATCGGTCGCAATATTTTTATTTTTTTGTTGAAATAATGGACGTAAGTTGGTGTCTGAAAGTACATTGATGATACTTTTATAATAAAAAGAACCATTTCGATGATGTTCTTGCAGTATGTACAAGTTGTTAAATGTGGTAGCTAATGGAATGTCTTTTAGTGGAAAACCCATGGTAATATTGAGTTTTTCTATTGCTGCGGGTAACGAATTCAGACATGGAATTAGCAATTGTTCATCGCCTAAAACAACTGCGACATCGTGTAAGTTTTCATCGTGTTGTTGTATGTTTTGAAGAATCTCGCCAATTTGTTTTGCCTGCGTTACATTTTTTGGTGTACCAATGATTTCAATATTTTTTGTGTTGGAAAAATTATCAGCAACCCACGAAAAGGCATTGTCTTTAAAGTAATTCCAATCGTATCGATGACGTCGTAAAAATAGGCTTGCATCGTGTTCAGGATCATCAAAGAATACATGATCAGTATCCCACAGAATTTCTGCCAAACCAACTTCTAAAAATTCTTGAATTATTTTTTCTTCGGCAGTATTCAGCGCATTGAAACCAATAAAATAGTGTTTTTTAGTTTCGTTTTGCTTAAGATAGAATTCTATACTATCGACAGCTTCTCGATAGACCAAACCTTGATAGGCAATTCCTTTTTGGGTAATTTTTTCGGTAAGCGCATTGTAATATTCTTCTAACTTGTTCCAAAACGTTAGATAATTTTTGACTAGTGTTGTAGGTTCTTTTTCCAGTGACCAATGATTGATTTCCTGGATGGCGCCCAAATAGTTAAAAATTTCCTTTTGTGGAATTAGGTAGCGATCAATTTCATTGAAATCTTGTAATAAAATTTGTGCCCATTTGGAAAAAGAATCAAAAGGTTCTTGTGTATCTTTTGGTGTGAGTTCTTTGTAAACGGTATAAAATTCAAAAAGTAGTTCTGTATTACTTACGGACGTATATCCTGAAATTTCTTCTACTAATTCTTCAATACTGAGAATTTCAGGGGCAAAAGATGTTTTTTGAATTTGTTGCGAAAGTTCGTGCTTTAAGAAGACTCCAGCTCTTTTGCTAGGTAATACCAATGTAAGATTACTGATATTGGTATTATTTTCTAAAATGTAACTAACAACATGCGAAAGGAATGACTTCATGTTGTAAAAATAAAAAAACGCCTCGATATATCGAGGCGTTTCTTATGAAGTTATTTTTTGAAATAAAATTACTTGATTAATTTAATTTCTACTCTTCTGTTTTGTGCTCTACCTTTTCTAGTTGAGTTAGAAGCGATTGGCTTCTCTTCACCGTAACCTGAAGAAGTGAACGTGTTGTTTACTTTACTTGATAAGTAATCTCTAACAGCTTTAGCTCTAGAATCAGATAATCTTTGGTTTAATGCATTTGAACCAACACTATCAGTGTGACCACCAATGTGGAACTTCTCAGCTGGGAAACCTTTGATTAATTCAGCGATTCTATCTAAGATAGCATACGTTTCAGCTTTGAAAGAAGACTTTCCAGAGTTGAAGTATACAGTTCTAGCTAAGTTATCTAACTCAGTGATCTCAACTTCAGTCATTCTTGGAATTGGAGGACATCCTTGGTTTTCAGCAACTCCAGCAACTTCTGGACATCTGTCATCCTTGTCTAATACTCCGTCACCGTCTTTGTCAGTCCATGGGCATCCTTTGTTTGCAGCTGGACCAGCTTCGTTAGGACAGTTATCTTTAGCATCAGTGATTCCATCGCTATCAGCATCAGGACATCCGTTTAATGCAGCTAAACCAGCAACATTTGGACAGTCATCTTTAGCGTCAGTGATTCCGTCACCATCAGTATCAGGACATCCGTTGAATGCAGCTAAACCTGCAGTATCAGGACAATCATCTTTACTATCTTCGATTCCGTCACCGTCAGTATCAGGACATCCGTTGAATTCTGGTAAACCTTTTACGTCTGGACAAGCGTCGTCTTTGTCAAAAATTCCATCTTCGTCAGTATCTTTTCCTCCGAATTTGATCGCAATACCTACTTGGTGTTGGAAATGTGGAGCTAAGTAATCTTCGAAAGAATGCTTATAAGTAGACTGGATGTTGAAAGCTAAATTATCGTTGAACCAGTAGTTGAAACCAATTCCTCCGTTTAATGTTCCAGCTCCGATATCGTCAATCCAAGTGTAACCACCACCAACTTCTAAATAAGGATCAAAATTCCCCATGTCATAAAGCTCGTTAAGGTTGTACTTGATTGTTCCATCAAATCCGTAATATGTTAAGTCATCTCTTGACTCTTCTCCAAATTTTTCGATTTTATTAACTGACCCTCTAACTCCTACAGAGAATCCGTCACCTACATATTTAGAAACGCTAATTGTTGATAATGTAGGTAAGACGTTGTAATGATTTACGTTGAAGTACTCATCAAACCATTTACCTGTAAGCCCTGCAGCTTCCATATCGTTTGTAGGAAAGAAATCTACAGCATTAATACCGACATTGATCTGCCAAGGGTTATTACTGTCTTGCGCTTTTACGTTGCTGAATCCTACTACAAGCAACAAAGCAACTAAAAATCTGCTAAGATGTTTCATGTTTTAATTATTTAATTTTAAGTGTTAATTAAAGGACAAATGTAAGTTGTTAATACTTATTAACAAAGACAAATATATTAATTTTTTTAAAATCGTTAACATTTAAATCGATTTTAAATATTTAAATTACTTCTAATTCTTTCCCAATTTCGGTAAATGCAGCGATTGCCTTGTCTAAATGTTGCTTTGTATGCGCTGCTGACAACTGCACTCGGATACGTGCTTTCCCTTTAGGAACTACAGGGTAAAAGAAGCCAATTACGTAGATTCCTTTTTCCAATAATTTGTCTGCCATTATTTGCGAAAGCTTTGCATCATATAGCATTACAGGTACAATTGCAGAATCTCCATCAACAATATCAAAGCCTGCATTTTTTATTCCTTTTTTAAAATATTCCGTGTTTTCTGCAAGTTGATCACGTAATGTCGTATCGGTATCTAGCATTTCAAAAACTTTTATGGAAGCTCCAACAATAGCAGGCGCTAAAGAGTTTGAAAATAAATACGGTCTTGATCGTTGACGTAATATTTCAATGATTTCTTTTTTACCAGTTGTATATCCGCCCATGGCGCCACCCATTGCTTTTCCGAGCGTTCCTGTAATGATATCAATTTTTCCCATTACGTTTTTCTCTTCTAGCGTTCCGCGACCTGTTTCACCAATAAAACCAGTAGCATGACACTCGTCAATCATAATCATGGCGTCATGTTTTTCTGCTAAAGCAACAATTTCATCTAAAGGCGCCACTAATCCGTCCATCGAAAATACACCATCCGTCACTACGATTTTGAAACGCGCTCCATCTTCATTAGCTTGGATTAATTGCTTTTCCAAATCTGCCATATCGTTGTTTTGGTACCGATAACGCGCTGCTTTGCACAAACGCACACCATCAATAATTGAGGCATGATTTAACGAATCTGAGATAATTGCATCTTCTTTTGTCAATAAAGGCTCAAAAACACCGCCATTGGCATCAAAAGCAGCTGCATATAAAATAGTATCTTCTGTTCCGTAATAGTCTGCTATTTTTTGTTCTAATTTTTTATGAATATCCTGTGTTCCACAAATAAAACGCACTGACGACATTCCAAAACCATGTGTGTCCATCGTATCTTTTGCTGCCTGAATTACATCAGGATGCGATGACAATCCTAAGTAGTTATTTGCGCAGAAATTAATAACAGATTCTCCTGTGTTTATGGTAATTTCAGCACCTTGTGCCGAAGTAATAATGCGTTCTTTTTTGTAAAGTCCAGCGTCTTTAATTTCCTGAAGTTCTTTTTGTAAGTGTTGTTGTATACTTCCGTACATGGTTGATTGTTTTTAGCAAAAATAGTTACGATTTTTGAGTTATACCATATAATTTTTTGAATTTACTGCAATAAAACACCTTTTTCAGCATTCCTTTTTAGCATAAATTCAAAATACTACAGCGCATTATATATATTTCACAACGATTTCTTCATTGATGTAGAGCAAAATTTTCTGTGTAACCTTAAAATCCATTTCTATCAACGTATCCGCATATTCATATACTTGCTCAGTGTAAAACGGCGAATGCATGCCTGTTTTGTAATCAATAAGTATGGTTTCATTGTTTGGATTCACTACAATTCTATCGGGACGTAATATTTTCCCCGATTTTGATATGATGTCTTTTTCGTTGTATACTGTATTTTCTTGATCAAAATACGGTGCTAATTCAGGATGATTCACTACTTTTTCAATACTTTCCAAGAGTTTTTCGCGCTGTGGCGCATCAATGATTCCTTTAGAAACGTATTCGTCTAACACAAATTCTATGTCTGACGGATATTTTATTTGTGCCAATACATCATGAATTAGGTTTCCTTTTTCAATGGCTTGTTCTTGTGTCGTATCCCACAATAATCCTTGTTTTGTCATTAAATGCAAGTCGTGATCTTCCTTTGCGGTACTTATAAATTGTTCTTGTTTTATGGTATGAATTTGCTCAGTTGTCTCCGCTTTCGCGAGATTTACCTCAGATTCGCCAAATGTGTAGTACAATAATTCATCATTCCAGCGATCTGTCTGTTTTAAATAATTGATAAACAAACCTGAAAACGTTTGTAAACGTTCATTTCCGTTACGATCGACGTCTTTTTTAGTAATCACATGCAATTGTTGCACAGCGCGCGTAAACGCTACGTATAAAATGTTGAAGTTGTCCAATTCTAACTGCGATTGGCGTTCTTCATATAGTGTTTCGCCTAGTTCGCCATATTCTTGAATGGTGCTGTTGAAATTTAAATACGCTTCTTCAAAACCGTTAAAATCGGCTGCGTTGATAGGAAACCAGAGTTTTGGTTCTATTTCTTTGTACATGTCTGTATTGGCAAACGGAAACAATACCACAGGAAATTCCAATCCTTTCGATTTGTGAATCGTCATAATTTGAACCGCATTTTCCGAACCTGAAGCTATAATGCTCAAATGATTTTTTTTCTTTTCCCAATGTTCTAAAAAGCCAGCAAAACCAAGTTGTTTTTTCTGTGTATATTCCAATACAAAATCTAAGAAAAACTGCAAATACGCATCCGATTCGTCCGTTAATTGAAACGCTCGGATGCAATATTCCACGGCTTCATACAAAGATAATTGCAAGAAATATGTAAAGTCAAAGTTAAATTCTTTTAGGTCAGAAAACAGAATTTCTGCGTCAAGCGCGACATGTTTTTGTAAGAATTCATGCTTGTGTTCCGTATGCAGCTTTTCGGTTGCTAAATAATTCAACAAATGTAGTTTGACTTCATTGTTTTTGGGTTGAATTGCCAAACGGAGCACATCAATGATAAATTGTACTTCTTGCGAACGCTTGATCAATAAAGTTTCCGACGAAATAATAGGGATTTGGTGTGCTGATAAAATATCTGCTACTGCAATTCCTTCCGATTTTCTTCGCGTAAGCACACAAATATCTTTGTATTGAAAGCCTTTTGTTTCTAAATCGCGAATTTTTTCAATAATTTTCTCAGGAATGATTTCAAATTCTTCTTCAATTGTTTTGGTTTCCACAAAATCAAACGAGATAAAACCACCTTTTTTGTCATTTGTCAACTGCGTACTTCCGTTTTTATAAATGTCTTTGAATTCTTCTTGGCTGAAAAACTGCGAAATATGCTGAAAGAAATCGTTATTGAAGTTGATAATTTCGTCATAACTTCGATAGTTTCTAGGCAAATTCTCAGGTTTTTTTTCCACAAAAAACGGATTCACGTCATTATTTAGTCCGATAAATTGTTCTGCTTTTCCACCGCGCCAACGATAAATAGATTGTTTAGCGTCGCCAACAATAGTCAACGAACCGCTTTTAGCATCGGAAGTTTCTGTTTGCAACTTGTTTGAAATTAACGGAATTAAGTTTTCCCATTGCATTTCAGACGTATCTTGAAATTCATCAATGAAATAGTGTTTGTATTTCTCGCCCAAACGTTCGTAAATAAACGGCGCAGGTTCATCTTTTATCGTTTCACTTATGATGGTGTTAAATTCAGAAATCAATAATAAGTTTTGTTCTTCTTTTATGATTTCCAATTCGTTTTGAATAGCATTTAATACCGAAAGTGGCGTACTATTTTTGTAGAAATTTTTTAGGAAACTCAAATCATACACACGTTTTTTACAACTGTGATATGCTTCGTTGAGTTGCGGCAATAACGCATCAATGGTATTTGCCTTTGAAGCGTCTAAGTTTTTTTTGTAAACGCTTCCATTTTCTAAACTTTCTGCAAGTTTGTTTCCGTAGAGGCTTTTTTCATTAAAATCTTTCTCTGCAATTTTTTTAAAATGATTTGGCAGTGTTTTTCGTAGGAAATCATCAAATTCTAATCCTGAACTTTGTATCAATTCTAAAACTGCTTGTCCAGCTTTTGAGAGTTCTTCAGCAGTTGTTTGTATGTTGGTTTTGAGTAATTTTTTAAGCTCACTAAAATCTTCAAGGGTTTTGTCTTTTAGTTTACGAAGGTGTGGTTTTTCGTTTTCGTTCAATAAAAGTTTCGCAATTTTATTTAAATCAAAAGAAATGTCCCAACTTTTGTCATCATCTGCTTTTTCTAAGGCGTATTCAATTAAAACCTCAGAAATTAACTTGTCTTCGCCAGCTTTCGAAATTAATTGGTCAACAGCTTCGTTTAGTAGCGCATCTGTATCTAATTCTACTTCAAAATTTAGCGGAAGTTTTAAATCGTACGCAAATGTACGAATGACACTGTGTGTAAATTTATCAATCGTTGCTACTTCAAAAAAGGCATAATTGTGTAAAATACTTTTGAGTACTTCTTTGGCTTTTTGTTGTAATTGCGCTGGATGTAGTTGTAAATCTTCCGATAATTCTACAAACATGGGCGCGTTTACGCTTTCTTCATCAAATGCAAACGAATTGAGGTTTTCAATAATACGCGCTTTCATTTCGGCAACAGCCTTATTGGTAAACGTTACTGCTAAGATTTGCTTGTACATATCTTTTTGAACCGAAGAAAGTAAGATACGCAAATAGTCTTTTACAAGTGTGTAGGTTTTACCCGATCCTGCGGAAGCGTTGTAAATAATAAAAGGTGTAGACACGAAAGCGGTTTTATTAGGTGTCTGACAAAGATAGTTTAAAAAATGAAGTTGGTATAATGCAAAAAATCCAGCTTAGTTATAAAGCTGGATTTCTTAGTTTTTGACGATATTTTAGCAAGTAATGCTGCATAAATTTGTACATCTAGCACTACACAATCTCGTTATACATTCATCTGTAAGACATGTTGCGATGGTAATACATGGACAGGAGTTAAATTCTGTACATCTAGCAGTTAATATTGGTTCTGGATCGGATAGTCCACCAATAATTTTTGCTTCAGAAAGATTCGATACTTGTGTTTTTTTGAATTGTAATTTTTTGATTAGGTTCTTTTTTTTCATAATTAAAAGTTTTGGTTTGTTAATTCATAATATAGAGTATCAGATGGTTAAGCTGTTACTTTTGTATAAAGAAACAAAAAGTATTTTAAAACAGATAGGTGAATTTTTAATATTTTGCTGATGTTGAGCGATTTATAATTTTTTTAAAAAAGCTCATTCAAAGAATATGTTAAATATAAAAACGATAATCCAGCTTAGTTATAAAGCTGGATTTCTTAGTTTTTGAAGCATTATTGTTAGCACTCGAATCCTGGACAAGAAATTCCTCCTGAATTTCCACCAGTTCCACAACCGACATTGGTTCCGCAACCATTAGTTGGACAGTTGAATACTGTACAATTGTTGAATGAAACATTGTTACACGTTCTAAATTGCGTACAGTTTTCTGTAAGTCCACAACCAGCATAACAGGTTTCTAATAATGATAAATCGATCGGTTCGCATACAAATCGTGATCCACCACCAACAACTTGATCTTTTCCTAAATTAGATACTTGCGTTTTCTTGAATTGTAGTTTCTTAATTAAATTCCTTTTTTTCATACTATTAAATTTTATAGTTAATACATATTATAAAGAGTCCCAAGTGGTTAAGTTGTTACCCTTTTCCAAAGAAATGATTTTTTTCCAATAGAATTGTGTTCAAATTGTGGTAGCTTCTGTAGTTGCAGTAAAGTATTATAGGTATTTTTTCAAAAAAAGATTTTATGAGTTATTGTCTATTAGATAACAAAATTTTCTTTTTTGTATAGATTATCTTTATGTGAAAATTATCATAATCTGTTTTAATCGTTTCTTTATGTGGCGATAGATGATTATTTTTGAAGGAATAAAAACTAATGTTTAACTAAATAAATACAGATATAATGGCTTTTGAATTACCAAAATTATCATATGCATACGATGCTTTAGAACCAAATATTGACGCAAGAACAATGGAGATTCACCATTCTAAACATCACAACGGATATACAAACAAGCTAAATAATGCTATTGAAGGAACAGATTTAGAAGGAAAATCTATTGAAGATATTCTTACAAATCTTGATATGAGCAACTCAGGAGTTCGTAACAATGGAGGCGGATTTTACAATCACAGTCTTTTTTGGGAAGTAATGAATCCAGAAGATAGAGGTTATCTTTCAGGAGAATTAAAAGATGCTATTGAAGCAGCTTTTGGTTCAAAAGAAGAATTCATGGAAAAATTTAGCAAAGCGGCAGCAACTCAGTTTGGTTCAGGTTGGGCTTGGTTATGTGTTCACAAAGGTGGAAAAGTAGAAGTATGTTCTACACCAAACCAAGATAATCCATTAATGCCAGATGTTGGTTGTGGTGGAACGCCAATTTTAGGATTGGATGTTTGGGAACACGCATATTACTTAAATTATCAAAACAGACGTCCAGACTATATTGATGCATTTTTTAAAGTGATCAATTGGAATGAAGTTGAAAGACGTTATGCAGAAGCTAAATAATATATAAAACTTTTTATATTTGAAAGAGACGGACAGCGATGTTCGTCTTTTTTTGTTTTTAGATGTAGGAGTCAAGAGTCAAGAGTCAAGAGTCAAGAGTCAAGAGTCAGGATTCAAGATGTTTTCAAAAGCTATTTTTTGTAATGTTTGAGACTTTATTTTTAAGAAAATGGATTTCGCAACAAGTGCGGAATGACAAGATTATAGAATATAAATAGTACGTCAAACTGAACTCGCTTCAGTTTCCCATAAGAGTGAGAAACAATTTAAATTTCAACATTTAAAACCTAAGATAAAGAGAATAAATTCTGAGTAAGCGTCTAAAATCGCAGCAATCTAACAATCTAAGAGATTCTCGTTTCCACGGGAACAAGTCTAAAAGCACGAAGTGCGATCTAACAGCAAAGCGCCCTTACTTCTAACAGTGAAAGCGACCTAAAAAAAGCGTATAGATTTTTCTAAAAGTTATTTTTAAGAAAGTGGATTTCGCAACAAGTACGGAATGACAAGATTGTAGAATTTGAGAAGTACGTCAAACTTGATTTGATTCAGTTTCCCATAAGAGCGAGGAACAATTTAAATTTCAACATTTAAAACTTAAAATAAAGAGAATAAATTCTGAGTAAGTATCTAATTGCGAAGCAATCCAACAATCTAAGAGATTTCCGTTTCCACAGGAAGAAGTCTAAAAGCACGAAGTGCGATCTAACAGCGAAAGCGGTCTAAAAGCGTCAGCGATCCAAAAAAACTATTGCGCATAAAAAAAGGTGGAATAAACCACCTTTTTTTGCCCCAAATCTTACCATGAACTTAACCTACTTATGCTATGGCATTGCTAATGTAAGTAGAGTCATGAAATCTTACCTAATAAATCAGACCAAATACCTCTTTTTTAGACTAAGTGTGTGTTTTAACTTTTATTTTAGATTTAGTTTTCTGCAAGAGAAAATTTCTTACACAAAAAACACCTTTTTTTATTGCTGATAAAAAGCCTAATATGCACGCGCTTTGTTTCCTTCATAAAAATTAATAAAAGCACGATTTACAACACGATTTCCTCCATCGGTTGGATAGTTTCCTGTAAAGTACCAATCGCCTAAATTGTTTGGGCATGCTTTATTGAGATTGGCAACATTTTGGAAAATGACTTTTACTTCTGCATTTACAACATCCGTTTTGATAAGTTCACTTATTTTTTCTGAAATTTCTTCATCCGTAAAAGGTGCATAAATCTCCTTCACGAAGTTTTTCACATCTATATCTTTTAAGCTTTCTTGCGCTTTACATTTATTGTAGACTTCTGCTACCAAACCGTAGTTGTTTTGATCTTTAAGCAGTGCTAAAGCAGCTCTAAAGGCAATTAAATCTTCCATACGCGCCATATCAATACCATAACAGTCAGGATAACGAATTTGTGGCGCAGAAGAAACCACTACAATTTTCTTCGGATGCAAACGATCCATCATTTTAATGATACTTTTCTTTAGCGTAGTTCCACGCACAATACTATCATCAATAATGACCAAATTATCTTCTGGTTGAATCACGCCATAAGTTACATCGTATACGTGAGCTACCAAGTCATCACGACTGCTGTCTTCGGTAATAAACGTTCTAAGTTTTACATCTTTGATCGCAATTTTTTCAACTCGTGGACGTTCCGAAAGAATTTCACGGACTCTTTCTTCTGATAATGAACGGCGTCCGTTTAAAATTTCGTTGGTTTTGCGTTCATTCAGATATTCTTCAACGGCTTCTGTGAGTCCAAAAAAAGAGGTTTCGGCAGTATTTGGAATAAATGAAAATACGGTATTTTTTATATCATCATCAATCGCGCTCAATACATTAGGCAATAATAGTTTTCCTAACATTTTTCGTTCTTGATAGATTTCTGCATCGCTTCCGCGAGAAAAATAAATACGTTCAAAAGAACAAGCTTTACGTTCTAACGGTTCTAAAATTTGCTTGGTTTTAACCGTTCCATTCTTTTTGATGATTAATGCATTTCCAGGATCAATTTCCTGTACATCATCAAAATCAACATTAAATACCGTTTGAATCACAGGACGTTCTGAAGCTACCACTACGATTTCATCGTCTTTGTAGTAATATGCTGGACGAATTCCTGCAGGATCTCTCAATACAAACGAATCTCCATGACCAAGCAATCCTGCCATTGCATAACCACCATCCCAATCTTTTGCGGATCTTTTTAAAATCTTTGCTAAGTTGAGTCGCTCCGCAATAATAGGAGAAGCTTCTTGTTTGTTGTATCCTTCTTCTTTGAGTTTTTTGTACAATTTGGCAACGGCATCATCCAAAAAGTGACCGATTTTTTCCATAATGGTAATCGTATCTGCTTTTTCTTTTGGATGCTGTCCAAGCTTTATTAGGTTTTCAAATAATTGATTAACGTTGGTCATGTTAAAGTTTCCAGCGACAATCAAATTACGATGCATCCAGTTATTTTGTCTCAAAAACGGATGTACACTTTCAATGCTATTTTTACCAAAAGTTCCGTAACGAACGTGTCCTAAAAACAGTTCGCCTACATATGGCAATTCTGATTTTTGGCGTGCAACATCATCATTGAGTTCAGGTTTTTCTTCTAAAATATGATTAATGCGTTCGTTTACTTGTGCAAAAATATCTTGAATTGGTTGTTGTTGGTTAGAGCGTACTCTGCTAATGTAGCGTTCACCTGGATTCATATCGAGCTTTATGCTTGCTAATCCAGCACCATCTTGCCCTCTATTGTGTTGTTTTTCCATTAGTAAGTACATTTTATTGATGCCATAAAATGCTGTACCATATTTTTCTTTATAGTACTCTAATGGTTTTAAAAGCCTTAAAAGTGCAATACCGCACTCGTGTTTCAAAGCGTCACTCATAGTTGTAGTTTGTTGTGTTGTTGTTACGTATTGTGACAAAAAAAAGCGCTCAGTTATGAGCGCGTTTTTTTAGTTTACTTCTATTTCAAACTGAGTCAGCTGTTTAAACTGCTTCAGGCGTTCTGTGATTTCTTCTTTCGTGAGCGATTCCATTCGTTGTGTTCCAAACTTTTCTACGCAAAAGGAAGCTAAGTTAGAACCGTAAATGATGGCGTTTTTCATGCTTTCAAACGAAATGTCTTCGTGTTTTGCAATATATCCAGAAAAACCTCCTGCAAATGTATCTCCAGCTCCTGTTGGATCAAAAACTTCTTCTAGTGGTAATGCTGGTGCAAAGAAAATATTTCCGTCATTAAAAATTAAAGCGCCGTGTTCTCCTTTTTTAATTACTACATATTCAGGACCCATTTCGTGAATCTTTTGTGCAGCTTTTACTAAAGAGTATTCGCCTGATAGTTGACGTGCTTCTTCATCATTAATTGTAATTACATCTACTTTTTTGATAACTGCGAGCAAATCGTCCCAAGCACAATCCATCCAAAAGTTCATCGTATCTAGTACAATTAGCTTTGGTTTTTTGCTCATTTGATTAATGACGCTCATTTGCACACCAGGATGTAAGTTTCCTAGCATTACAATTTCGGCATCTTTGTAATTTTCAGGAACAATCGGATTGAAATCTGCCAATACGTTTAATTCTGTTGCCAACGTATCTCTTGAGTTCATATCATTATGATATTTTCCACTCCAAAAGAATGTTTTTCCTCCTTTTACTATTTCTATTCCAGAAATATCAATATTTCTAGCCGCTAACATGTCTAAATATTCTTGTGGAAAATCTTCTCCAACAACAGATACAATAGCTGAATCTACATCAAAATTTGCAGCAGACAAACCAATATAAGTAGCCGCGCCACCTAGGATTTTATCTGTTTTTCCAAAAGGTGTTTCAATAGCATCAAAAGCAACCGTTCCAACAATTAATAATTTGCTCATTTTTATAATTAAAATTTTTGCAAACTTACATAAAATTTTTGCAAGAAAATAGCCAGACGAAGCAGATATGCGTTTTCAGTATTTTTTAAAGCGAAAGTGTTGAAATTGAAGCTTATTGTACACGATTGCGCAATGCCTTAAAGTTGTAATAAGGCGCTCTAGTGATGGTGCTGTTTATAAGCCAATTTGGCAAGCTTCCTCCAGGATCGCCATACATTTCGTTGGTAACTTTAATCGTATCTCCTTGCTTTTCTAACAACCAATATCCAACAAAATTGGTCATTCGTAAGTAGTCTTCTTGAACCGCATACGTATCTGAAGCGGATGATAAATTAATTCGGATGACATCTTTGGAAACGACTTCTACACGTATATGACTTGCAAAATCTCTGTTGCGTAATGGCCAAGGAAGGTCAATTGCCATCCATATAGTGTATTCGCTTTCAGAAGTTTTTTTGATCAGTTTACTGTCAATTGCTTTATAATTCCAATTATGTAATTCATCGCCATCAACAATAATATTTTTCACTTTTTCAAGCGTACTTTTGACAGTCATTTCGGCTTTGTATGCCTTCAATTTGGTGGAATCTATAGTTTTGGTGTAAATTTTAATATCATTTTTATCCTTCTTTAACTCCCAAGTTTCTTGTGCGGAAAGTGGTAAAAAAAACAAAAAACAAAAAACAGCAATATAGATTTTCATAGTGGAAATTAAGGAAATAGTATGTGTAAATGTACAAATATGATTTAATAAAATTGATTTACAGTAACTTATTGGCTTCGTTTTCGAAGAATGTATCAATTTTTAGCTTCTCTTTTTTTGAAGCATTTACGGCTAAAAAGTCACAACGATCGTTTTGTGGATGGTTGTTATGTCCTTTAATCCATTGGAAACGTACAATATGTTTTCGATAAATTTTTAAGAAACGAATCCACAAATCAGTATTCTTTTTTCCTGAAAACCCTTTTTTCTCCCAACCAAAAACCCACTTTTTCTCTACAGAATCCACAACATATTTAGAATCGGTAAACACTTTAACATCAGTGTGCATGTACTTTAATTTCTCTAAGGCAACAATTACGGCTAGCAATTCCATACGATTGTTGGTTGTTTTTCTGTAGCCTTCAGAAAACTCTTTTCGATACGGTTTGCCAACCCATTCCATAACAATTCCGTAACCACCAGGACCAGGATTTCCTCTAGAAGATCCATCAGTAAATACATGTACGTCTGCCATTATTGTGTGTTAGAATTTGAAATTAATACCTGTTCAATAACTTCAGGAAAGTGTGCATATTCGAGTTCATGAATTTTTTTTGCAACCGTTTCAGGCGTGTCTATATCTGTCAAATTGGTCTTTGCTTGGAAAATAATAGCACCTTCATCGTAATTTTCATTAACAAAATGTATGGTAATGCCACTTTCTTTTTCTTTATTTGCAACGACAGCATCATGTACATGCGATCCGTACATGCCTTTTCCTCCATATTTTGGAAGCAAGGCAGGATGAATATTGACGACTTTGTTGGGAAATGCAGCCAGAATATGTTCAGGGAATTTCCATAGAAAACCAGCAAGGACAATCAAATCAATATGTGCACTTTGCAAAAGATTTAGGACATCGTTACTGCAATATAAGGCAGTTCGATTAAAGCTAAAAGCACTGATTTTCAGTTTTTTAGCTCTCTCTAAAACTTTGGCATGCTGATTGTTAGTCAGAACTTGAACAACGGAAGCGTTATTTCGTTCTTGAAAATATCGAATAATATTTTCAGCATTAGTTCCGGAACCCGAAGCAAAAATTGCGATACGCTTCATAAAAAGAATGGAATTTAGTAACTGTTGTTTCGACAAAAAAAAGAATAATTATTAACAAAATGAAGGCAAAAGCGAATTACTTATTCTAAAAATTTAGTAAATTAGAACACATTTTTTCAGTAAAATGTTGTTTTAAATTAAAGTTTTTTATTTTTGCCAACAATTAAATTTTAAAAACAATAAGATTATGTCAGACATTGCATCAAGAGTAAAAGCGATTATCGTAGACAAATTAGGTGTAGATGAAAACGAAGTAGTTACAGAAGCGAGCTTCACTAACGACTTAGGAGCAGATTCATTAGACACAGTAGAATTGATTATGGAATTCGAAAAAGAATTTGATATTCAGATTCCAGATGATCAAGCAGAAAACATTGCAACTGTTGGTCAAGCTATCTCTTACATTGAAGAAGCAAAAAAGTAAGGAAAGAATAAAATTTCTATATTTTAAAGAAACATTAGAATGCAAATTTGCATTCTAATGTTTTGTTAAAGGGATTTCTTCTTAATTTTTAAACTAACTTATTAAAGATGGAATTAAAGCGAGTTGTAGTTACAGGTTTGGGAGCATTGACCCCAATCGGAAACACAGTAAATGAATATTGGGATGGACTTATTACTGGAAAAAGCGGTGCCGCTCCAGTGACACATTTCGATGCCGAAAAATTTAAGACAAAATTCGCTTGTGAAGTAAAAAACTTTACTGTTACAGATTTTATTGATAGAAAGAGTGCTAGAAAAATGGATAAGTTTTCGCAGTATGCCATGGTTGCTTCCGATGAAGCAATTGCAGATGCAAAACTCGATTTGGATAGCCTCAATAAGTTAAGAGTTGGTGTTATTTGGGGAGCAGGAATTGGCGGTTTAGAAACATTCCAAGAAGAAGTAATTAACTTCGCAAACGGAGATGGAACGCCAAAATTCAATCCTTTCTTTATACCAAAAATGATCGCAGATATTGCACCAGGAAACATTTCCATTAAATATGGATTTATGGGACCTAACTACACTACTGTATCTGCCTGTGCATCATCAGCAAATGCTATGATTGATGCCTTAAACAATATTAGATTAGGACATTGTGACGTTATTGTAACTGGTGGAAGTGAAGCCGCAGTTACCATTGCTGGAATGGGTGGTTTTAATGCCATGCACGCCATGTCAACACGAAATGATGATCCACAAAGTGCCTCAAGACCATTTGATGCAACCAGAGATGGTTTTGTATTAGGTGAAGGAGCTGGAGCCATTGTTCTTGAAGAATATGAACACGCGAAAGCAAGAGGTGCAAAAATATATGCAGAAGTTGTTGGTGGAGGTTTATCGTCAGATGCTTACCACATGACAGCGCCGCATCCAGATGGAATCGGTGTGGTAGCCGTTATGAAAAACTGTCTTGAAAATGCAGGAATGCAACCAGAAGATGTTGATCATATCAATACACACGGAACATCAACTCCTTTGGGAGATGTAGCAGAGCTGAAAGCAATTACAGAAGTTTTCGGAACGCACGCTAAAAACATTAATATCAATTCTACGAAGTCCATGACAGGACATTTACTAGGAGCAGCAGGAGCTATCGAAGCCATTGCCTCGATACTTTCTATAGAACACGGAATTGTTCCGCCAACTATAAATCATGCTACAGTAGATGAAAATATTGATCCAAGTCTCAATTTAACACTCAACGAACCGCAAAAACGAGATGTAAAAGTTGCTATGAGCAACACATTTGGTTTTGGAGGACACAATGCTTGTGTGTTGTTTAAAAAATTAGATTAAATCAAGTTCAATGAATTTCGTTCGAAAAATATTAAATTCCCGATCCAATGAAGACGGGAATTTTTTTGTCGAACTCGAAGATATTCTAGGATTTAAAACCAAGCGAAAGAAGTTTTATAAGAAAGCATTTACGCATCGTTCAATGAATCAGAAAGATGCGAAAGGAAATTCTGTAAACTACGAACGCTTAGAGTTTTTGGGCGATGCCATGTTGAGTAGTGTTATTTCTGCGTACCTTTTCACGGAAGTGCCATCAGGAAACGAAGGCTATCTAACCAAAATGCGCTCTAAAATCGTAAGCCGAGAGCACTTAAATGAACTTGGACGTGATTTAAAATTGATTGAACTCGTAAAATCACGCATTCCGAAAGATAATTTTGGAGAAAACATCCACGGAAACTTATTTGAAGCCTTAATTGGTGCCATTTTTTTAGATAAAGGATACAAATATTGCGAGCGTTTCATTCACTATCGTGTAATTTCACCATATGTTGATATTGAACGTTTGGAAGGAAAAGTAATCAGTTACAAAAGTTTGCTCATTGAATGGTGTCAGAAGGAAAAGAAAAACTTCAAATACGATGTGTATGAAGACACAGGAAATGACGAACTAAAACATTTTGCTGTCAAACTTTTTATTGACAATAGAGTTGTTGGAAAAGCACGTGCAACTTCCAAAAAGAAAGCCGAAGAAAAAGCTTCAAAACGCGCTTATTTTGCATTTCAAAAACAAATTTCTACCTAAAAATTGTTGTCAAAATCTGCTGTATTTTCATAGATTTTGTAATGATTTCATCAAAAATTTATCATTTCAAAAAAAGAAACCTTCAACGATAACGTTTTCGTTATGAATTCTTTAGAATCATTGTAAAAAAATAACATTTATCTAGTCATTAAATTATATATTTACAAAGCTAATAGTAAGATTTATGGCAGTTCATAAACTCTTTGAGGATGATTTTGAGGAAGATAATTATACACTGATAGCAATTCATTGCTCAACAGAAGATTATCGATTAGCGTATCTTCTCAATACACATCTCAACTTAAAATTAGCGCGAAAAGAAGAAGATTTAGATTACAATTACATGGAAGCTTCTTTCTCTATTTATGAATGGAATGACAATGAAAATTTTGTAAAATGGAGTTTTGTAGCAAATACAAGTAAAAAAGAAGTGGAACGTGTTGCAAGTGCAGGATCGTTATTTTCAGATCAACAAGGAAAACAATTGGTTTCTAAATATTTAATCCCTGAACGAAAACGAGTAGATTATTTCATTAAAATTGAAAGTGATAACTACTTAAAATCTTCCAAACTTATTGTATCAAAAGTAAATGCTATTGCAGAAGTAATCACTGCGTATACCATAAACCCCAATCAACTAAAATCTAAAAACAATTTAATTTTTGAGTAATGCCAAAAAGAAAAAAGACGAAAATAGTAGCTACGTTAGGACCTGCAACAAGTTCTAAGGAAATCCTTAAAAAAATGATTGAGCAAGGAGTAGATGTATTTCGCATCAACTTTTCGCATGCCAATTATGACGACGTAAAAGAACGTATTGTAATGATTCGTGAACTAAGCGAAGAATTTGGATACAATACTTCGATATTAGCTGATTTACAAGGTCCAAAACTACGTGTCGGCGTAATGTCAGAAGATGTTATTGTAGAACCAGGAGACGAAATTAAATTCTGTACAGGAAAAGAATTCAAAGGGAATTCTAAAAAAGTGTATATGAATTATGCCAATTTCCCTAGAGATGTAAAAGCTGGAGAACGTATTTTATTAGATGACGGAAAACTAATGTTTGAAGTGGTCGCTACAGATGGAAAACAAGAAGTAACTACCAAAGTAATTCAAGGTGGTCCTTTAAAATCTAAAAAAGGAGTCAACCTTCCAAATACAAATATTTCATTGCCTGCATTGACAGAGAAAGATGTCAAAGATGCCATTTTTGCCATTGGGCAAGAAGTAGATTGGTTGGCACTTTCGTTTGTACGTCACAGTCAGGATTTAATGGATTTACAAGCAATAATCAATGAGCATTCGGATCATAAAATTCCGATCATTGCAAAAATTGAAAAGCCAGAAGCCGTTGAAAATATCGACAAAATTGTTGCCTATTGTGATGGTTTAATGGTTGCTCGAGGCGATTTAGGAGTAGAAGTGCCTGCACAAGAAGTTCCATTAATTCAAAAGCAATTGGTATTACGTGCCAAAAAAGCTAGAATTCCTGTAATTATTGCCACACAAATGATGGAAACAATGATTACAAGTTTGACGCCAACACGAGCTGAGGTAAACGACGTTGCTAACTCTGTAATGGATGGCGCTGATGCCGTAATGTTATCAGGAGAAACGTCTGTTGGTAAATATCCTGTACAAGTTATTGAGCAAATGACCAGAATCATCAAAAGTGTGGAAGATTCTCCATTAATCAACGTACCACATTCGCCACCACACATTCGTACCAAGCGTTACATTACAAAATCAGTATGTTATCACGCTTCGCACATGGCAAATGAAATCAAAGCAAAAGCCATTTGTACACTAACCAATAGTGGCTATACGGCATTTCAAATTTCAGCTTGGCGACCAGCTTCGCATATTTTAGTATTTACCTCTAACAAAAGAATTCTTTCACAATTAAACCTACTTTGGGGCGTAAAAGCATTCTATTACGACAAATTTGTAAGTACCGATGATACAGTGGAAGATGTAAATAAAATTGCCAAAGAAAAAGGATTTGTAAAGAAAAAAGACATGCTGATCAACTTAGCAGCCATGCCAATTACGGACAAAGGAATGGTAAACACATTGCGTGTTTCGTTAATTGAATAACACAATATAATTTTAGAAAAACTATGCTTCAATACAACATTGTACTTGAAGCATATTTTTTACAACAAATACGTAACAGACAAAGTTTAACTTTAGTAAACATATGATATGATTTTTCAAAAACTACTAAAAAACATTGAACAACTAGCGCAACATTTTGATGAAATTCCATCGGAACGAAAAGAACAATTAGCGCAACTTTCTACGTACATTCAGGAAAAATACGAAGCAAAAAAAATGCCCAAACTGATTGTAATTTGCACACACAATTCACGCAGAAGTCACTTAGGACAATTGTGGTTAGCAGTTGCAGCTGACTATTACAAATTGCCAACATTACAAAGCTTTTCTGGCGGAACAGAAGCCACTTTGTTTCATCCAAATGCAATTGCTGCAGTAGAAAGAATTGGTTTCAAAGTAGCTATTGAAGCACAAGCTAAAAATCCGATTTACAACATTAAATGGCAAGAAAATCAGGAAGCATATCAAGCCTTTTCAAAACGTTTTGATGAAGCACCAAATCCAAAAGAAGCATTTGCGGCGATCATGGTGTGTACGGAAGCGGATGAAGGTTGTCCGTTTGTGTCAGGAACCGATTTCAGAATTGCGTTGCCTTTTGAAGATCCAAAAGCATTTGATGGAACAGCACAAGAAGCACAAAAATATGACGAGCGTTGCCAACAAATCGGAACGGAAATGTTGTATGTGTTATCGAAAGTTTCTATAAACTAAAACGTCAGATAGAGTGGCGAATCTGCGATTCGTTGTATCGAGATCTGCTTAGAAACAACTCTTTTCAAAGTACTTCTCGATACAATTTTCATGCTGAAATTTCACTGGAAGTGACAGCTAAATTTTATTGTTATTTCTGCGCAGGCAGGAATCCATAAATAAGGAAGATAAATTACACATTAAGTGCAGAATGACAGGAAAAAATATCAGCATAATTATGGCAAGTGAAACTGATTACGAAATGTAACTCACCTAACAATCTAAAAGCTTTAGCGATCTAAAAAGTCAAAACTTAAACTTCAACTGAACGGAAATCTGTTTTTTCTGTTCGGTTTTTTGTTGTTTATCTTTCTTATCAGTATTTAAATTGCTCAAAGAAATTCCTAGCAAGCGTACAGAATCTTTCAATTTCTCTTGATACAACAACTCTTTGGCGGTTTCTAAAATCAAGCTTTTATCTGAAATAAAATAGGAAATTGTTTTGCTTCGAGTTTGCGTAGTAAAATCGCTATACTTAATTTTCAATGTGATGGTTTTTCCAGAAATTACATACTTTTTCAAACGTTTTTCGAGTTCAATCGCAATATTTTCAAGCTTTTCCAGCATAAAAATTTCACTAGTCAAATTATCTGAAAATGTACGTTCGGCACCAACCGATTTAGCAATTCTATTTGGTTTTACGGCGCTCAAATGAATACCGCGAACAACATTGTAATAAAAGCTTCCCGATTTGCCAAAATGCTCCGTTAAAAATTCGACATCTTTACTTTTTAAATCTTTTCCAGTAAAAATCCCCAATTGATACATGCGCTCTGCCGTTACCTTTCCAACGCCGTAAAACTTCCGAATATCCAATGCTTCTAAAAAATCGAGTACTTCTTCAGGCGGCACGGTTTTTTGTCCGTTTGGTTTATTATAATCACTGGCAACTTTGGCAACAAACTTATTAATGGAAATTCCCGCGGAAGCAGTCAAACCAACATCTTTCAAAATCTTAGCTCTAATTTCTTCGGCAATCAAAGAAGCACTCGGATTTCCTTTCTTGTTCTGCGTTACGTCCAAATACGCTTCATCTAGCGAAAGCGGCTCTACCAAATCAGTATATTCATAAAAAATAGTACGAATTTGTTTTGAAATCTCCTTATATCGATCAAATCGTGGACGGACAAAAATAAGATCAGGACAACGTTTCTTCGCCAAAAAACCACTAATAGCACTTCGAACGCCAAACTTACGCGCTTCATAACTCGCAGCACTTACCACGCCGCGTTTTGATCCGCCGCCAACTGCCAATGGTTTACCTTTCAATTCAGGATTATCCATCTGTTCTACAGACGCGTAAAACGCATCCATATCTACATGAATAATTTTTCGTAAAGGGAAATCAAAAGCCATATTCAAAATTATAGTATCTTTAGCACACTATAACAGTATTTATGCAAGAAATAGAACGAAAATTTCTCGTGAACAATCAAAAATTCAAAGAAGAAGCGATAACTTCTTTCGAAATAGCGCAAGGTTTTCTTAACACGCATCCCGAACGTACGGTTCGTATTCGGATCAAAGGAGATGAAGGATTTCTAACCATCAAAGGAAAATCGAACGAAAGCGGTACAAGTCGTTTCGAATGGGAAAAAGAAATCTCAATCGCGGAAGCAAAACAATTATTACAACTTTGCGAAGAAGGTATCATTGAAAAAATACGACACAACATTCCTAGAGGAACACATACTTTTGAAGTTGATGAATTTTTTGGAGAAAACGAAGGATTAATTGTCGCAGAAGTAGAATTGCAACACGAAAATGAAGCATTTCAAAAACCAACGTGGCTTGGCAAAGAAGTTACAGGACAAACACAATATTACAACTCACAACTCAGTAAAAAACCGTATAAAACTTGGCATCATGAATAAATACATCTGTATATTTTTTATTGTACTTTTCTGTTTTTCGTGCAATCAGACACCTGAAAAAACAGTAGCAAAAGAAACCACAACCGTACAAAAACCAACACTACAACTCAAAAGAGAATTGGTAGCAAAAGGGTACAAAATCTTAGATTACATAGATCCAAAAACGAAAGATACCGTACTTATGCAACAGTATTTTATGGCGTTCTTAAAAAAAGGAAAAAATAGAGAACAGCCAAAACGTGTGGCAGATAGTTTACAACGATTGCATTTAGCACATTTAGGAAAAATGTACGAGTTGGGTTATGCAGATATTTCAGGACCTTTTGGCGATTTGGGCGACATTCGTGGTATTACCATTTACAACGTACCAACTATTGAAATGGCAGACAGTTTGGCTAATTCAGATCCAATGGTAAAAGCTGGTCGCCTGGAAATTGAAATTCATCCTTGGTGGGCAGCAAAAGGATTTCCATTACGCTAATATGTCATTCCTGCGCAGGCAGTAATCTACTATGAAACTAAAAAAATACGTTAAAAAAGCATTGCAATTATTTTTGTGTATAGCAACTGTAATTCATTTCACAATAAAAGATACGTACTACATTTCGTCGCTACTATTCTATGCAACGCCGCTTCTGCTCATTATTCTTGGAGTGTTGTTTTTACTACTATTTATAAAGGCTTCCGCCAGAAAGTACTATGTAGTTTTAATTGCCTTGTTGACAATCATTTGGATCAAAAACAGCTTTGTATTTACTTCAGATTCGAAAAATTCAGACGGATTGGAAATTGTTTTGTGGAATGCGTATCGCACAGAAAGTTTTGAAGACGCATTTCAAGAAAACGGAGCAATTCCAGATGTAGCAGTATTGATAGAAAGTGACCTAGAGAAATTTGAAAAAGCTAAAAAAACATTCCCAAACGATCACTTTTATTTCAACGATTATGCAATAGGAATCTTCTCAAAAACGCCAATCAACATAAAATCAAGTACTACAAAAGAACACGTAACAATAGTTCATTTTAGCACAAATAATATCGATTTTTATGCGGTAGATGTTTCTGCGAATATCAAATTTTTTAGAAAACCCATGCTAAAAAATATTCTTTCTAGGGTAAAAACAACTCAAAAAACAATCATTTTAGGTGATTTTAACACGCCATATGCGTCATTATTTTTTAAAAATTACAAAAAAAATTACCAGCATGCATTTGCCGAAAAAGGGAATGGATTTTTGGAAACGTGGTTTTGGAATTTTCCATTGCTCTCATTAGATCATATCTGGGTTTCTCAAGATTTACAAATTCAAAAAACTGAAAAAATTTCGACTTGGAAATCAGATCATTCTCTACTCAAAATGTACCTCAAAAATGCTGCTTCCAAAAAATAAATTTGGAAAATTGAAAAATGATCTTCTATATTTGCAACCATCAAAACGTGACAAAACAAAAAATTAATTAGTAACAAAAAACTATAAAGTGCAAAACGTAAAACTTACATATCGAAATGATGCCGGAAACATTCCAGCATACGACTTGGGTTTTACCAGTTGTAACTTTATCTAACATAGATAGCACAGCATACAAACCCGAGTCAGAAAAGGCTCGGGTTTTTTTATGCATATATTTTTAGCATATGATCAAAACAGGACAAAAACATATCGTAGCAACACTTGGGAAAACCAAGCTATTGTTCGCATTAGAACCAAATTATTCTTTGGAATAAAAGAATATATACACAACAGTATAAAAGCTCGGTTCTACCTAAGAATCGGGCTTTTTGTTTTTAGTGAAACTCAGTTTTGAGAAGCCTGAAAGGCACACACAAAAATGTAAGTTGAACTAATCCCAATGAAAATTGGGATCTCATCAAAATTTTTGAGAAGCCTGAAAAGGTATTAAAAAGTATAAGTAAGCAATAGAATAACAACACAACAAAAACTAGAAATCGTGTAGCAACACAAAACAAAAAAAGATGAATTTACTCAAACAAATGGAGCGACTGTAAACTCGGGAGTGTGTTTTCAGTACCAAAAAAAGAATTTTTAACGCAAAAAAAACAGAAATGCAACAACAAACACAAGTATCGAAATTTTTTACTGAAAATAACATTCAAAAGAAACAGTCATGGAAACATCACAAATACATCGAAAGCATAAATCGAAGTCCAGAAGATTAAAAGAAAAACTTGAAGCAAAAGCAAAAGAAGCTTCGATTCAAAAAAGCTTAAAAGCACACAATAAAGCAAAGAAATTACTATTTCCAGCTTTAGTTGAAACCATTTATGAAGGTAAAAAACATGTGCAGTATGAGTTCAACACCTTAGCGCATATTTTAGATAATCTTTTTAGTTCATTAAACAAAAAAAGACAATCAAGAAGACGTGCCGCGTTTAAAGAAATACTAGATCATTTATTTAAACAACGTTGTACAAAGCTATTACGAGATCGAGAATTGTTACATACAATTTACAACATTGCGTGGTTTAGTTCATCATACGTAAGAGACGTAAAAAGCTGGAAACGAAACAGTCACAATCCTGACAAACAATTGAAGGATTTAGTACGTCACTGTTTTGCAAAATATGAAGTTCCAGCATTTATGTACGAAGCTTGGTTCGACAATAATCGCAAATACATGCTGTGGTTTATAGATTTAGGATGCGGATTAAGCGTCAAAAATCTTTCAAAAGTTCCTGTTCGATTGACAAAAAAAGGAGCGCATTACTTTTTACAAGCGCCACCAAATTACACTATCGAAATGGCGTTGCGTAGGGCACAAGCATTAGCTTTCGGAACAGATGAAATAGTAGCAGAACGCATTGCATCTTCGGCATTAAGTAGAAACGACTTTGCGCATGAAGCTTTTTGGGAAACGGTCATTCAGTTTTTCATGAGACAAAGCATGTTAGATTTCAACAAAATGGGCGAAATCATAGACTATTTAAGCAGTTGTATTCAAAATGATGCTGCATATACGATCAAAGGAAGAACCATTACTTCGTTGACGCGACAGTCAGACGAATGGCACGTACAGCAAGCAATTCATGAAGTAAACACAAGAGAATTGTACACGTGGAATCCTTCCATAAGCAGTTCATTAATTGTAAGAACAAAGCAAGAAAAAGAGACTAAAAAATACCGTCTATTCGAACTTTGTTCATCAAAAGAATTAATTGCTGAAGGAAGAAAAATGAATCATTGTGTTGCTTCATATGCACGTTCATGCTGCGTAAAAGTAACCAGTATTTTCACATTGCGCTGTGCAAGTTTCTTAAAAGCTGAAGAAACATTAGCTACAATTGAAGTGGACTTACGATCACAAACCATAGTGCAAGCAAAAGCACGATATAACAAGCCAATTTCGGCTGTAGCCAAAAAAATCATGAACGATTGGGCTACACAACACGATCTAAAAATCGGGAAATGGCTTTAAAATTTAAGTTATGGCAAAATTAAAATTACGAGGCAAAGACCTCATAGAAATAGGATATCCACAAAAGGGAAAAGTAATCAGCATCGCAATTGATGTCATGTTGAAACACTTTAAAAAAGATCGAAAAGACAAAGTATTACAACGTCTCAAAACGATTCTTAAACATCCTGAAAAATATCTAGGAGATGGCATAGTAGGCAAAATCGCTGAAGAATTGACAACTCCTGTACACATAGAAGCAAAAAAATTAGAAACAAAACGAGCGCCGTTTACCATATTTGGCGAAAACGGAATTCAAGAAGAAGCAAAACATCAATTGTATACCGCGTTAAAATTACCAATAGCAAAAGCAGGTGCATTAATGCCTGACGGACATGCAGGGTACGGTTTACCAATTGGTGGTGTATTGGCAACAAAAAACGCCGTAATTCCATACGGAGTTGGCGTTGATATCGGTTGCCGAATGTGTTTGTCCATCTATGATATTCCAGCGTCTTATTTGGAAGGTCACAAAGATAAATATGTGAATATGTTGCAAGAACACACCAAATTTGGTGGCTACGAAACTCACAAACGTATCAATGATCATGAAATTTTTGAACGAACGGAATTCAAAGACATTCCAACGGTAAAAAAACTATTCAAAAAGGCGTACACACAATTAGGTTCGTCAGGTGGTGGAAACCATTTTGTGGAATTTGGAATCGTAGATGTTTCTGATGTAAATAACGAATTCAATGTTCCTATCGGGAAATATTTAGGAATTCTGTCGCATAGCGGATCGCGTGGTTTAGGTGCTAATATTGCAAAACAGTATACAAAATTAGCAATACAACAAACACCGTTACCTGGAGAAGCGAAAAACCTAGCGTGGCTCGATCTAAATACGCAAGACGGACAAGAATACTGGTTGGCAATGAATCTTGCGGGCGATTATGCATCGGCGTGTCACCACGACATTCACAAGCGTTTAGGAAAAGCATTGGGTGCAAGACCGTTGGCGATGGTAGAAAATCATCACAATTTTGCTTGGAAAGAAATCGTAAATGGCGAAGAACTCATTGTACATCGAAAAGGAGCAACTCCTGCACAAAAAGGAGTGTTGGGAATCATTCCAGGTTCTATGACAGCGCCAGGATTTATCGTTCGAGGAACAGGAAACGTACATTCGTTACAATCGGCTTCGCATGGAGCAGGACGCCAATTATCAAGGCGAAAAGCAAAGCAAACCATCACGCAAAGTGATGTAAAAAAGCAATTAAAAGAGCATGGAGTGACTTTACTAGGTGGCGGAATTGACGAAGCGCCAATGGCATACAAAAACATTCATCATGTCATGGCAAACCAAACTGAATTGGTGGAAGTTGTCGGAAGTTTTACACCAAAAATTGTTCGTATGGATAAGTAAATCCTTTTTTCATTCCTGCGAAGGCAGGAATCTATAACGAACGAAACTTGGCAGGAAGCTAAAAACACATGGTTGATTAGGGCATTTCCTCCGAGAAAAACGGAGGTCAGGCTCTCGCTACTCGCTTTTTGATTTGTCATTCCTGCGCAGGCAGGAATCCATCAAAAGAGCTCAGACAAGCGCTCCATCCTTAATGCGAACCAAAAGAACTTCAATTCAACAAGTTGAAGTAGAGTTGCATCTTCATAAAATACTAGGGAAATCAAGGTTCTCAAGGTTTCTCTAGTATTCAACTGAAAGATGAAAAAAAGAAAATTTAAACAACAAATAAGAATGAGATCCTGCTTTCCAGCAGGATTAGTTCAACTTACAATTTTGTGCGCGCCTTTTGGGCTTCTCAAAATTGAGTTTCATTAAAAAAAACATACAATGGCACTAAATATAGCAGATCAATATTACCTAAAAGCAAAAGGAGCAATGGCTGGTTTTTGTTCAGACTGGGAAGAAGCATGCGAAGCTATTAGCTATGCAATTTCTTATGACGAAAATCACTGTCCGTCTCTATGTTTACTAGGGAAAATACAAGCACAATATTTGAATAACTATGAAGCGGCTTTCGAAAACTTTGACAAATGTATTGCCGCAGATATCAATTATGTTCAAGTATATCCAGAATATATCAAAACCTTGATTTGGGCCAACGAATTGGCTAGAGCGAAACAACTTTTAGCATTTGCTCAAAAAATCAAAGGTGTGGATATTGCAGAATTGTGTTGGTGTGAAGCGTACATTCATGAAGTAGAAAACAAGTATAAAAAAGGATTGAAATGCTTAAAAAAAGCAAAACAACATATCTATAATGATGACTATATTTATTTCATAGAAAATGAAGAAAGACGCCTTCAAAACAAGCTTAAAAAAGTAAAAAAGCGAAAGTCAAAACGTAAAAAGAAAAAAATAGCTAAAGTCAAATTCAATTCGATTTTAGATTAATTACGATATGAGTAGATTTTACAATTAACTGTCATTCTGCACTTGATGCGGAATCCACTTATAAGTACTATGGATTCCTGTCTTCACAGGAATGACAAGTTATGTGACATCTAACTTACATCATCAAAAAATAGAAATTATGGACAATCAATTTTGGGTGCAAATTTCCTCAGGCTCAGGTCCTGAGGAATGTTGCCTCGCCGTAAAATACTTAACAGAAAAACTAACACGATTGCCAAGCTTTACATTCACGGTCATTGAATTGGTTGCCACAAAATACCAAAACTATTCCTCAGTTTGGTTGCGTGCCACTGGTGATGCTGACGATTTTAAAAGCAATTGGCAAGGAAGTATTCAGTTTATTTTCAGAAGTCCGTATCGCGTACATCATCAGCGTAAAAACTGGTTTGTAAACGTAGAAGTATATGCAGAACCAAGGCAGGTTTCTTGGTTACCAAAAGAAGTTCAAGTCAAAACGGCTAGAAGTTCAGGCGCTGGCGGGCAGCATGTAAATAAAGTAGAAACGGCAGTACAAATTACACATATTCCAACAGGAATTACAGTACAAGCAAGCGAAGAACGCTCGCAATTTTTAAACAAAAAACTAGCATTTGCACGGTTGGATATCGCTATCAAAGCACAAAATCAAAAACAGCAAAAAGCGATGCAACAACAAAAGTGGATGCAACACAAACAGTTGCAACGTGGAAATCCTGTGCAGGTTTTTAAAAAATAGAAAATATTATGGGAGCGCCACACAACAAAAAAAGATATGGTGAAGTATGGCAACAAGATCGTATTTCACTTTCCTTAATGGAATTGCAATTTCTAAGAAAATTTGTGACTTTATCAGGAGGTTGGGCTTGGCATTTTTTATCGCCAGAAGGGCATACAGAATACAAACATGCACACGATCATAAAGATATTGATGTCTTTGTAGATCCGAAACATGTGGCAGAAGTCATGTATGTATTGCACCAACGAAATTTTAAAAAGGTATGGACACGTTATGATCATTTACAAAGCGAAGAAAGTTTTAGACGCTACGAAAAAACAGTAAAAACGGATGAAGGGAAATCAATCCGAATTACGATAGATTTCTTTGTAAAATCAGCAGTTCCATCACGATTTGTAAAAGATTGGAATGTAGTAGATCCAACATTTTTATTGAGCTTATATAACAATATTCACTCAAGTGATAAATGTTGGGCAGTACAAGCTTCTATTGGTTTACTTGCTAAAAATATAGATCCACTAGATCGTGAAGAATTAGTCACAATTCCTAAAGAATGAGAATATGAAAATACATATTATAAATTTAGATTTACCACCAAGCGAACGTTGGACATTTCTATCTGAATATAAAGAAGAAATCAATGAATTAATTCAATGCTACTTGAACGATTTCACAGGTGCAGAATTTATCTTTGATGCAATTGAATTGTATAAAGAGCAATTTATTAATGAAACTTATGTAGCAGAAATACAATGTATAGCTGATATTTCAGAGTTCTCATTTAATGAAATTTTAATAGCAAATTTATACTATGACATCTTAAAATTATATTTTGGATGCACAGCTTTTGCAATATGGAACGGAAATGAAATGTTACATGCACGTAACTTAGATTGGCATACAGAGCAGAATATCCTAAGTAAATTTTCAATGATATTTGACTATCAAAAAGGTGGAAAAACAGTATGTAAGACTATTGGTTGGCCAGGGTTTGTTGGAATACTATCAGGAATAAAACCAGAAAAATTTGCGCTTACTTTGAATGCAGTGTTGAGTAGTGATCAACCAGAATTAGCATTACCAATTTCATTTTTATTACGCGATGTTTTAGAAACTTGTGAATCGTTTACTGAAGCAAAAAAGATGCTAGAAAGTACACCAATTGTAAGCGATTGTTTGCTATTGCTTTCAGGAACTAATATTAATGAAAAAGTTGTAATTGAACGAACACCAAAACGAGTTGCAACTCGTATTTCAGATGAAGATTATATTGTAGTAACTAATGATTACAAAGAGCTGCAAAACCAGCAAGTAGGAACAGGGATCATTCATGCAACCTCATGTGGACGCTTTGATGCAGCGACAACTTTATTAAGAAATAAGGAAGTACAGCAAGAAGATCATTGTTTGGAAGTATTACAGGATGAAAATGTGATGATGGGAATTACCGTGCAGCAAATGGTGTTTAATGTAAATACAGGAGCAATTGCATTGGTTTGTACATAAAAAATCTGGAAAGTGATGTAAATGTCACTTTCCAGATATATTTTTTAACGTTGTGGTTGTGTAAAACAAATATCTTCTCCAACATAAATTTTAGTTGCACATAATACGGAAACAATTGTAGTTGTTCCAACAGTTCCACCTTTTACTGCACTAGCGTTTAATGTTGAAATTGAACGTTTTTTTAATTGCATTTTTTTGACACTTTTTTTCATGATCTTATAATTTAATGAGTTTTTGATTCGTTCTTGAACCTTTATCGCTAGTCAAGATTCTAGCCACTTGAAATACACAAGCAACTCAAAGAAATAAGAAAAGTGTAACAAATCAAAGGAGTATCTCTCTTGATTTATAAATTCCTGTGTTTAAAATGTAGTAAATTTTTCAGAATGGTACTCAATACCCTTTTTAATCAAAAAATCATTCGATACGGCATTCGGTAGTTTGAAAAAATATTATTTAAGACCCAAGACCTAAGACCCAAAAACTACTCCTGCCATTCCGCAATAAATAAATTCGTATCGCGTCCGCCACCATTATTACGATTCGATGAAAATGCTAACTTTTTCCCATCATTTGAAAAAACAGGAAACGCATCAAAGGTTTCTCCATGTGTAATGCGTTCCAAACCTGTTCCGTCAATATTAATCATGTATAAATTAAACGGAAATCCACGTTCACTTTCATGATTGGAAGAGAAAATGATTTTTTCTCCAGAAGGATGAAAAAACGGACTCCAATTGGCATTCCCTAAGTCGGTTAACTGACGCAAATCGCTTCCGTCCGCATTACAAATATATAATTCCATTTGTGTCGGCTGCACCAAACCTTCTGCCAATAAATCTTTGTATTCTTTAATTTCTTCCTTGGTTCTTGGACGTGACGAACGGAAAATTAATTTTGTGCCATCAGGTGAGAAAAATGCACCACCATCATAGCCCAATTCGTTGGTAATTTGTTTCACATCCGAACCATCAATATTCATCGTGTACAATTCTAAATCGCCACTTCGTGTTGAGGTAAATACAATTTTATCGCCTTTTGGAGAAACGGTTGGCTCTGCATCATATCCTTTTTCATTGGTCAATTGTTGCACAATATTTCCTTCCAAATCGGCTACAAAAATGTCAAACGAATCATACACTGGCCAAATGTACTTTCCGTTTTTGCGCAACGGAACTTCAGGACAATTATCATCCACCAAATGTGTAGACGAATAGATAATATGTTTGTTATCAGGTAAAAAATACGAACAAGTTGTACGCCCTTTTCCAGTACTGACCATCGGTGGCATGTTGTCTTTAAACGTTTCATCAATATTCATTAAAAACATTTGATCACAGGAAACATTCCATTTTGTATTATTCGATTGAAAAATCAATTGTGTATCGTCAAAACTCCAATATGCTTCTGCATTATCGCCACCAAACGTCACTTGACGAATGTCTTTAAAATACTTTTCTTCAGGATAAATAAGTGGATTATCAGAAGTTGTTTTTACTTCTTCTTTCGTTTCAGTTGTGGTAGCAGTCGTCTTTTCTTTTGTATTTTCTTTACAGGAAAAAACAGTACAAAGTAAGATTAAAACAAAAATACGTGTCATGGAGTGCTTATATTTTGATAATTTTGTACAAAAATAACTTTCTTATGTACAACAAACCATTATTTGGAATTCTTTTTTTGCTATTGCTATGTTCTTGTAAAACAGAACGTACGGTAGAAAATCGTATCAAAGAAGATATTGAAGTCTTAGCGGATGATAAACTAAAAGGAAGGTCTACAGGAACGGAAGGCGAAATTTTGGCAGCTTCGCATATTGCTAAACGATTTAAAGATTTAGGCATTGAGCCAAAAGGAACCAACGAATATATTCAGGCGTTTACATTTACTCCAAAAACAGATCCGCATGCAGAAATTGAATACGGTAAAGGCGATACAGACAGTACACTAACAGGACGAAATGTGATTGGTTTTATAGATAATAAAGCTGAAAATACCATCGTTATTGGCGCGCATTACGATCACTTAGGAATGGGCGACGAAGGTTCACTTCATAGAGGCGAAACCATGGTTCATAATGGAGCTGACGACAACGCGAGTGGCGTAGCCGTAATGTTACATTTGGCAGATAAATTAGTAGAAGGCGATACAAATAACAACTACTTATTCATTGCTTTTTCGGGAGAAGAAATGGGCTTGCTAGGTTCTAATTACTTTGTGAAAAATCCAACGATTGATATTACGAAAGTCAATTATATGATTAATATGGACATGGTAGGTCGTTTAAAGAAAAACAAAACCTTGGCAATTTACGGAACGGGAACATCGCCAATTTGGCAAGAAACGATTGAGAAAGCGAACGCAGAAAATACATTCGATTTAAAACTGAATTCTTCAGGTGTTGGTCCTTCCGATCATACATCTTTTTACTTGCAAGATATTCCAGTGTTGCATTTATTCACCGGACAGCATGTAGATTATCATAAACCTTCAGATGATCTTGAAAAGTTGAATTACGAAGGAATGTTACAAATCTCAAACTTTATTTCAAGGGTTATTTCAGGTGTAAATTCACAAGGAAAAATTACGTTTACAAAAACAGTTAACGAATCGGATGATGTACCGCGATTTAAAGTGACGTTAGGTGTCATTCCAGATTATTTATTTGATGGGAAAGGCATGCGAATTGACGGAATTAGCGAAAATCGTCCTGCACAAAAAGCTGGTTTGCAAAAAGGTGATATTGTGGTACAATTGGGCGAACATGAAGTTACGGACATGAAAACCTATATGCGCGCACTTTCAAAGTTTGAAAATGGTGACAAAACGACTGTAAAAGTCAATCGTGATGGAGAAGTTATCGAAGCTGATATTACGTTTTTTGATAATAAGAAAAAGTAATAATAATATCTAAACTAAATGAAAAAGTATATTTTAATTGTAAGCATTTTTGTGTTTTGCACAAACATGAGTTTTTCTCAACAACCTATTTCTAAAAAGAAATTATTATCAAAAGAAGAACTCAAAACATGGCTTCATAAAGATTATATACAAGATACAATTGCTGGAACAAGTTTAGAAAAAGCGTATACAGAATTACTTCAAAACAAAAAAGGGAAAGAAATTATAGTTGCTGTATTAGATACGAAACTTGATATTTTTCATGAAGATTTAAAAGATCAAATTTGGGTAAATGAAGATGAAATTCCAAACAACGGAATTGATGATGATAACAATGGTTATATAGATGATGTAAACGGTTGGGATTTTTTATCAAATGATAAAGGAGAATTCATTGAGTATCAAAATTACGAAGAAACTAGAGTGATTCGAAAATATGATTCACTCTTTAAAGGTAGGCATTTAGAAGACGTTGCTACACGTCACAAAGAAGCTTTTAAAATGTATGCTAAAGTAGTAGCTGATTATGAAGCATCTTTAAAAGACTTAAAGCAAATATTGAAAGATGCATATGCTTGGCGTGAAATATTCCCAATAGCTAAAAAACAAACACAAAAAATCTTAAAAAAAGAGAAACTTACCTACAGAGAACTCGATAGTTTAGAGAAAACAAAACAAAAAGATACACTCATAAACTACTATGCTGGATATATGAAAACACAAATCAAAAATAATATTGATTTGGAGTTCATTAAAAACTACATTAAAAGATATGAAAATAGATTACATATATTTTACAATAGGAACTATGATGAACGCAAAATTACAGGAGATAATGTAAAAGATATCAACGATCGTTTTTACGGATATCACAAAGTATATGGTCGTGTTCCTTTTGAGCATTCCATAGTAGTATCAGGTATTTTAGGAGCTAAAAAAGATAATGGTATTGGAATTCAAGGAATATCAAATAACATCAAAATTATGCCAGTTGTTATGGTGGCTTCTGGAGATGAACATGATAAAGATGTTGCTTTGGCAATTCGTTATGCCGTGGATAATGGAGCAAGTGTTATTAACATGAGTTGGGGAAAAAACTTTTCAACTGAAGAAACTTGGGTTCATGATGCGATAAAATATGCTGAAAAGCATGATGTTTTGTTAGTAACAGCAGCAGGAAATGAAGGAAGAAGTATAGATGAGGATAAATACTATTTGAACGATTATCTTGAGGAAGAAGAAATAGTAAACAACTTCATGGTCATTGGCGCTAATAATTATAAAATAACAGAAAGATTAGTAGCTTCCTTTTCTAACTACGGGAAGAAACATGTGGATATTTTTGCGCCGGGCATTTATATATATACAACAGATACGAATAATAAGTATAAATTTAGTAGAGGAACTTCATTAGCATCTCCAATTGTTTCAGGAATAGCAGCATTGATAAGATCATACTATCCTAATTTATCAGCTAGTGAAGTAAAAATGATTTTGATGGAATCAGGAACTTCTTTTGATCTTAAAGTGCGTGTTTTAGATAAAAATGATAAAAAAATATATGTTCCTTTTTCCGAATTATCTAAATCAGGTAAAGTCGTAAATGCATATAATGCTTTAGTCCTAGCTGAAGAAATTTCTAGAAAAAAATAACTACTCCTTAATTTCAACAATTCGTTTGGCTTCATTGCCCAATTCATCAACAACCGTAATGGTGTGAATTCCTTTTTGCGGCAATATTTCCATTTCATGAATGCTTTGTGTGGTAGCGATAAATTTTTCATCAACATACCAAAATACTTTTGTTTCAGGAATGGAATGTACCAAACGCAAGACCAATGCATTTTTTTCGCCGTCAAAATCTTTGGGTAAAAATACTTTTACAGCTTCCACTGGATAGATAAAATCCATGCTTTTTTGTCCTTCAGAAGTACAATCGGTTCGAAAAGGCGGCAAGGTTTTGTACAATGGATTTTTAGTTTGATAATAATATTCCATTAATGGAGGCAACACAAACCAACTTTTATGCGTCATTTCGCTAAGAGGCTGACAAGAAGAATTTACCTGAAAACGCTCGTCCTTATCTAAATGAACCCAAATATGATACGGACACGGCTTTGTTTTTAATCCACTTCTTGGAATGAATTGCAATTGTGCATCTTCACACAATTCGGAAGCTCTGTAACCACTTTTGGAACAGACGGAAACTTCTTCCAATTCATCATACGGAATCGGAAACCAATCACTTTTTGGCAATACATTAAAGACATCAAACAAAATGGGCGCGGCTGAGGTTGTTCCGATCAATCCTGGACGACCTTCGCCATCGGCGTTTCCAACCCAAACACCGACAACATAATCTTTGGTGGAACCAATTGCCCACGCGTCACGGAAACCAAAACTTGTGCCTGTTTTCCAAGCAATTTCTTTACTAGAATCAAAAAATTCCCAGTTTTCTTCGCCTTCGGGACGATTTACTTCTTTTAACGATTCATAAGTTAAGTAAATAGAACCTGCATCAAAGATGGTTTTTTCTGCCGTAAGGCTTCCAAAATTGATTGTTTCCTCTGCTAAAAAAGAAGGTTCGCAAAATTCGTTGGTGTAGTATTGACTAGAATTGTCTCCAAAATGATTCAACGTAGCAGAGAAAGCAGCGTAGGTTTTGCATAAATCCCATAAATTGCTTTCTGCGCCACCAAGTATTAAAGAAAGTCCGTAATGATCGGCATTTTGCGATATATCTTTTAGCTCTAATTCTTTAAGATAATAATGAAACCGTTCCAAGCCAAATTGTCGCAACATCCGAACCGCAGGAACATTCAGCGAACGCGCCAATGCACGTTTTGCCGTCACAGCGCCATCGTAACTTTCATTGAAATTTTTTGGGTTGTAACTGCCAATTTTTGTGGGAACATCAACTACTAACGTATTTGGCAATAAATCGCCAGCATCCAAAATTGCCGTATATAAAAACGGTTTCATAATGCTTCCTGTACTTCTTGGTTTGTGAATGACATTGACGTCTTTTTGATGTGCATTGTCCGTTGGTGTGTTTCCAACATACGCTAGAACTTTTCGTGTTTTTACATCTAATATCAACACAGAAGCATTGTAAACTTGGTTTTGCTTGAGTTCCTTGTAATGTTTGGCAACAATGGCATTTACTTCTTGTTGCAAGTACGATTGTACAGAAGTTTGCACACGTTTTCCTTTGTGCGTTTTCGATACTTTAGTGAGCAAATGTTTGGCAGTTTGTGGCAACGCGTACGGTTTTTGTGGAAGCGATTCTTCAATGGCCAATTCGTAGGTAAGTTTATCTATGATTTCCTGATCGTATAATTTTTTGAGTAAACGATCTCGTTTGGCTTTCAGTCGTTCTTGATTTTTTCCAGGAAATATCAAACTAGGAGCATTTGGCAATACAGCTAAAGTAGCATTTTCTGCCCAAGAAAGATGGTGCGATCTTCTCCCAAAGTAACGCCATGAAGCTGCATCTAATCCGACAACATTGCCGCCAAAAGGCGCATGTGAAGCGTAAAAGTTGAGAATATCTTCTTTGGAATGTCGAAATTCTAATCGTGTGGCAAGAATAAGCTCTTTTGTTTTTTCAAAATAGGTTCGTTTTTGCCCTTTTCTCGATAAGCGAATCACTTGTTGTGTCAACGTACTTCCGCCACGTTTTACTTTGCCCGATTGTATATTTCCCCATAACGCTTTCGCGATGGATATTGGATTGAATCCTGGATGATTGTAAAAGTATTCATCTTCAAACTGAACGATACAGATTTTGAATTTCTCGGGAACGGAATCTAGTTGGGGAAATCGCCATTGACCATCGTCGGCAATTTTCGCGCCAAGCAAAGTACCTTCAACACTTTTTATAACCGTTGAGGTCGGAACCGTAAATAGTGTTTTTGGCAAACAGAAATAGTAGGCAATTAATAGAATTATACTAATTGCCGTTTTGTATTTATTGTTTTGTATTTTTTTCTTGATAAAGCTTAAAAAGTGCATGTATTTATCGTTATGAAGTACTTTTTTGAAAACTGTATTCGCGTTCTACTTTACAGATTTTTACATTGTAATAGGCATACCAATGTTTAATGCCTTTTTGTTGGGCAATTAAATGATCTGTATGTTGTTTCCATTGCTGAATGGCTTCCAAACTTTCCCAGTAACTGACTGTAATTCCAACAGTATTTCGAGCGCTATCAATTCCGAGGAATCCTTTTTGTTGTTTGGCTAAAGTTTCCATTTGTGCAGCCATTTCAGCATAACCTTCTGTTGTTTCTGTTTGGATGGATGTAAAAATTACGGCGTAGTATGGTGTAAAATCTGTACTCATATTTATCGAACTAAACTAAAACTTCCTTTAAAAGTGGCACCATCCATCAGTTCCATTCGATACCAATACTCGCTACTTGGCATTTGTCTTCCTCTGTATGTTCCGTCCCAACCTAAAACTTGCCCTGGACGATAATAGTAGAGTAGTTTACCATAACGATCAAAAATATACATAATAGCCGTTTGTTGTACAGCAATAGAAATACCTTCTACATTCCACGTATCGTTTGTCAAATCATTGTTTGGTGTAAAGAATTGTGGGAAATAGATATTTGAGATGTCTACAACAGTATTATAGCAATCTGGATTTACAAAGAAGTTGGTAATAGATTTACAACCATTGGTATTGGTTACGGTTACAAAAATTTCTTCGGTAGTATTCATCGCATAATATATAGGATCAATGCTGTTTATGTCTTGTTCGGCATTAGCTACTGAGAGATAAAATTCCAAACTGTGACTTGTGTTTCCATTTGTGATTATTTCGCTGTAAATATCATTTAAGTCAAAATATCCATCACCATTGTTGTCTACATAGCATTCGGTTAGTAAACGTGTTTCAGAAGAATTTGCAAATGGTGTTACTAAAGGACTTGTAAGGATTTGTACTAAAAACTGTGTTATTTCGAAACAATTATTCAATGCGTTTTCTACTCTTACATATATAGTAGCTTCTTCCCCGACCAAATTGTATTGTGAATTGATCGCATTTGTATTAGTTGTGGCATCAGCTAGTGAAGTATGATAGGAAATCGTGGTTGTTTGTGTTACGTTTTGTAAAAGTTCATTTTCAACTTGGGTAAGATCGAATATGGTATTGTTTTCGTTTTCACATCGCACTAAATTGTTTGGCGTAGTAATGGTTAAACTTTCATTAATAATGATTTCAAAATCCGTAATGGCAAAGCAATCATTAGCAGTAGCATCAACGCGGACGTAAACTGTTTCCAGATTTGAACTTGGCGAATAGATAGTACTTATAGGATTGATACTTTGATTTGCATCATCGAGACTGAGGTAATAGGTTACTGTAACCGCTTGAGCTGTGCTAGCTAATATTTGTGCTTCTACTTGCGTAAGATCGAACACATTCGTATCATTTTGACATTGTACAAGATCATCAGGCGTATTTATTTGTAAGCTTTCGCCAAGATTAATATCAAATTGCGTCAACACAACACAGTTGGTATTATTATTTTCTACACGAACATATATTGTTTGTTGCGCTGTGGAAACCTGATAGTTTGTATTTAGCGGATTCATATTGGTGTCAGCGTCTGCTTGAGAAGCATGGTATGATACCGTAGCTGGATTAACACTATTTTGAAGTAATTGCGCTTCTATAGTAGTAAGCAAAATAGTGTTTGTTGCCTGATTGTCACATATAAAAAGATCACTCGGATTTGTAATGTTGATGATAGCTTCTCTAATAACATCAAACTGAGTAATTGCAAAACAGTCGTTATCATTGTTTTGTACACGAATAAAAATAGTTTCCTGAGCAACGGTTGCCGGATACGTTGTATTTAACGGATTTATACTTTCATCAGCATCAGTTTGAGAAGCATGGTAGCTAACCGTAACTGGTTGAGGTACATTTTGCAGCAACTCTGTTTCTACGTCGGATAATGTAAAAATTGTTGGATTACTATTACTTTCACATGTCGTAAGATTTGAAGGAGTTGACAAATTAGGCGTATTTTGAATTACAATATTTACTTCTACAATCTCAAAAGAGCCATCAATTGTATTTTCTATTCTAATAAAAATAGTTTGTCCACCTTGTTGTGTATTGGTCCATACATTTGGTAAAGGATTTACATCATTTGTAGCATCATTGTTAGACAAGTGAGAAGAGATGCTATAAGCAACAGCTTCATTTAAACCTGCGGCTCCGTACCATTGTCCATATTGGAGATTATTGGTTGCAACTGTTGTAAATGTAAAGGTGTTTAAATCAATTTTATACAATACACTTGTTGAAACACCATATAAATTTCCTAGTTCACTTGCAAGACCAAAAGTGTTAGGTAATATTTCTCCTAAATCTATATGAGACACATAGTTGAAGTTGTTATCTATAGTAACTTCATACAATCGGATACTACCAGATACATCCCAACTTATATACATTTTTCCGTTTAGTATGACAAAATCGCCACTTGGAGTTCCACTGACAAAATCGTGCCATTCGTAGGGAGCGCTCAATTGATCACTATCATATCTATATACAACACTTTCATCGCCTGCTCCATAATATAAATTTCCTTCTATATCAAAAGATAAAGAATTTACTAGAGAAGTGGATGGTATATTGGGTAGTGTAGTTGTTGTGCAAGAGACTTCATCTAGTTTTGTAATAGAAGTAAAATCAGTAATAAAAATTTCTTCATTTTCGTCTACAGCAATGTCTGTTAGCGGATTGGGCATCTGACAAATAACATCTGTAGTGATCGTTCCTGAAACATCATTGAGTCGAAGCACATGTCCCGATGAAGTAGAAATAAGCACAGCTTCTTCTACAGTTGTTCCATCATAATTAGATAAAATATCATTTTGAATGGCTACAATATTTAATTCCAAAAAACCATCATCATCACAAATAATATATTCAATCGGATTCATCATAGTTTCCGTAGCTATTCCTGTTGGATTTCCGCTACTATTAGAACTTACCGAAAGTGATAGTATTCCAAGAATACAAAGTAGAAGTACTTTTGTGTTATGCATGTTTCTATACTTATTTGCTAGTGTAAAAGTACCGTTTCTATTTCACAACTTCAATCCATTGTCCTCTAGTACGAATAAAATAGTCGTTATCATACATTGCTTCTGCTTGAATGCCTGGCAAATAGTATTTTCCTAAGTAGGAAGCATTGAGCAATACATTGAATGTTTTTGATCGTTTTCTACCTAAATCAAAGTAAAAATTCACGCGATCATCTCTGATATCTGTATGTCGAACATCGCTTGATTCTACATTTCCATAATCGGTAAATCGGGTATTGACAATTTCCCAACCAGAAGGGAATATTTCTGTCAACGCAATATCCTTTAAGTTTACGGAACTGTCATTTGTAAGGGTTACAGACGCCATAAAATCAGTTCCTTGTGTCAGATTTTTGACATTGATAGCATTTCCTTTTTTGTCTTTATACGCTACGCGAATGGTAAAGTTTCGTTTTTCTGCGAATTCTTCGCCTAATGGAAGCTTTCCAGTACTTAACACACGAACAAATAGTGTATTGTCTTCTTTATTTTCAACTTCTAAAGTGTTAGCTCCTTTTACGATTTTTAAACCGCGCTGTGCAATTGCTTTAGACGTTTTGATATTTTGATCATTTTTTCCATTGAGTGTAAACGACATATTGATATCTTTCCCACCGTTTTTTGTAACCATTTTACCCATTGCCAACAAACTGTACGCCGTTGTTTGTGTGCTCATCCAACGCGATGACGATAATTCTTTCGCTATAACTTTTGCCATGTTAATTACTCTTTTGTCATCCAACGCAAGCATGGTTTCTAGTGCCATTGCTCTATTTCTGTTGGTAGATCCGTAATTATATCGATATGCGTCTTCAGCTTCAGTAAAAGTAATGTTTGCAGTGGCAATGATCCGCTCAGCTGCTTCTTTTTGTGAAGCTAAGGCATATGCAGCTGCCAGTCGCCATTTTGCATTATTTGACAATCCTTTGGTTTCTCGCAAACGGTTCATCGAAGCCAAATCTGGATGACCAGCCAATGCCAACGTGTACAATCGGTAGGCTTGTGCCAAATCGGTGTAGTAATAACGACTTTCTGTTGATCGCCAAGAACGCGCCGCATTTTTTTGATACTTCAACCATTGACTCATAAAAGTCAGTGGCAATCGGTATCCTTTCTTTTCGGCTTCAATCATAAAATGACCCGAATAACTTGTTCCCCAATCATTTGCAGCACTTTCTCCAATCCAGTAGCTCATGCCGCCATTTGGACGTTGAAAATGTGCTAAACGCTTGATTCCTTTGGTAATATTATCTTGAATTTGTTTTTGTTTTGCTGATGGTAAATCAAAAATATCGGCTAAATACAATTGTGGAAATACGCTTGAAGTCGTTTGTTCTACACAACCATGCGGATATTGAATTAAATATTCCATACGAGCCGTGAAATCCATCGGTGGCAAGGTAGAAAACTCAACAGTTGCTTCGTTGGTGCCAAGTACACCAAAGGTATCAAAATTGAGTGTTTGTGATATTTTGCCATCCAACGTAAGTTCATGAATTTTTGTACTTATCGGATTTGGATTTTCTACATCAATTTCCACTTTGTATGAAGCCTTTTCGCCATTTCCACTTGCCAATACTTCAATCGTTTGTATGCCTTTTGCTTGACTTACATCTAAGTCAAAATATACCATTTTTTCGTCTGGTCTGTCAAATGTAAGTGACTGTGTAGCATCTCCAATTACAGAGATTCCGTTTTGTAATTTTAGCTGTAGCGAAACATTTTTCACCTTGTTTTCCATTGCAAAAACTGTTACAGGAAGCGTCACTTTTTCGCCTGGACTTAGTTTTCGTGGTGCTGTTGCCAATACCATCAAAGGTTTCTTTACTTGCGATGATTGTTCCGCATTTCCATAGGCTTCCGTTTTTGGATTTCCAGCGACCACCATCGTACGTACAGCACCAATATAATTTGGCATGTCAATTTTGTGCGATTTTGTTTCGCCAGCTTTCAAATTAAAAGGACCCAAGTATTTGACAACAGGTTTAAAACGGTTTGCTTTTTTGTTTTTTGCGCCGTTTCCACCATCGCCACCACCAATTGCAAATACTTGATCGATACTTCCGCTAAACGCGCCAATAATATCATCATAAATATCCCAAGTACGAACACCAAGTGCTTGTCGTTGGTAGAATGTATCCCATGGATTTGGCGTTCTAAAACGTGTTAAATCGAGTAAACCTTCATCAACAATAGCTAAGGTATACGTCATTGCTTTTTTGTCCATTTCGCTCACTTTTACCGTAAATGTTTGTTCAGGACGAAGCGTTTCAGGCACTGAAATTTTTGGTTTTAGAATTGTTGCTGGGTTTTCCACGAGTATCGGAATAACTCCGTAGAGACGAATTGGCAAATCGTTAGAAACGTTATTATGTTTTTGAACCAAAGAAATGTTTACAAATACATTTGGCGCCATTTCTTTTGTAATCGGAATGGTAGTTGTCGTTTGTTCTTTCTCTGTTTTTACCCACTTTGTACTAAGTACTTCTGTACCATTTTCTACACTTACCAACGCTCTTCCGCCTTTTCCTGATGGGAATGTAATGGTAGCCGTTTCGCCAACATTGTATTTTTCTTTATCAGCAGAAAAGATCAGCATTTTTGCCATTTCTGAATTTCCGTTGCTATTGGTACGCCACCAATTTTTGTAGAAATACACGGTTTTTCCAGTTGCATGACCACTTTTTGGATCGTACACACGAATTAAGTATCGTCCGCGATCTTCATCAGGAATAGTGAGTTTGAAGCTCGATTTTCCGTTTGTACCTGTGTTAATTTTAAAGGATTTGTAGTGCGAATGATAATCACTTCCCGCATAAGACGATAAATCATCATATGAAGAACTCCACCACCAACGCCATTGAATTTCATATATTTTTACTTCTAATCCGTTGCGTTTTATTGGATTTCCTTTGTCGTCAACCGTAGCAATTTCAAAGATTTGTTCTTCGTCTGTGTAGTACGAACCGTATCGTTTTGGTTCAGGAGATCGCATTCCTACAAAAGAAATATATGGCGCAAAGTCTTTCGAAAATGCATCAATGGAATAATCGCCACCGTGTTCAAATACGCGTGTCAAAAACGATGCACGCAACATACCAGGTGCTTTGTTGGTAACGTTTATTTTTTTAGAAATATTGACAAGTCCATCTTTATTTAATGAACCTTTAAACATGGTAAATTCTTCCGTATTGAATTCTCGTGTTGGATCATTGAATTCATAGTTTGGAAATTTTTTAAATGAAGTATTGGTGCTACTTAGTTTCACATTGACTTCCGCACGTAAGTTTTTAGCAGGCGCGCCATGTAACCAAGCGGCTTTGAGTTCGCCTTCAATTGGACGTGAACTGGCAAGAATGTCATCGTCAAAATCAATATTTATTTTTAAACGATTGGGTTTTACTGTTTCTATTTTTAGGTTTTTGGTAAATCGGACACCACCAACATATACGGTAGCATTCCAGTTTCCTGTTGGTGCTTCTGTTGCGGTTGGAACGGTAAATTTGTAGAACTGATTTACACCATTTGTTTCCACTTTTTTGTAGACCAATTTGCCTTGCGCATCGGTAACTTCCATTTTTACAGGATGATTTTTTGGTAACGGATTTCCTGCATCATTTAGCACAAAAGCTAAGTGTAACGAATCGCCAGGTCGCCAAACGCCACGTTCGCCATATATATAACCTTTGAGTCCTTTGTTGATTTCTTTCCCTGAAACATCAAATTTACTCATGGAAAGTGCGTTTCCATCATTGAGTTTTACATAGGTAACTTGATTGTTTTTAGAAACCGTAGCAAAGTAGGCGTTTTTATCTGCGTCAATAATCGTCAATCCGTCTGCATCTGTACGTTTGGAAGCAATTTCATGTTGTTGATAGTTGTACAATGTCACTTTTGCATTGCCTACAGGATCTGTAGAAATGATATCGCTCACTGCAAAATAATACGATTTGTTTTCGCCTTTTTTTACAATAACACCTAAATCTGACGCCAACACATTTGCGGTTAAGAAACGTCTTTCTAGGTAATACGAATCTGTGCATGGATTATCGCGATCATTCCAATTGTATTGGTAATCTCTGAAATTGTACATGCGATTGTCCCAGTATTCTTCTTCGTTTTCATCTTCTTCCGCACGATTTTGGTAGTAACCACTTTCTGCGACTTCTTCTTTTTTCGAGCTGTCATCACAGGTATACAATGCATATTCGCGCTTAAAACCTATTTCTATTTGATAGATTGCGCCAGGAGCAGCTTGAAATAAGGTTGATAAGTCGATTCCGTAAGTTTTCCACTGTCCATCATTTTCGTTTTCATTCGTGATGAGATTGATGGTTTTCTTGGCAATACGACGACCAACTCTTCGAATGCTGTATCGATCTACATTGCTAATTTCATTGTCTTGTAGAAATTGCAATACATTGTCTTGATATATTTTAATGACGCGCACATCAACAGTTTTTAGATTGACAGCTTGAAAGTTGAACGTTAAGTCTTTTGAATTTGGCAAAATAACACCTGTACTTATTGGACGCAATTGTGGTTTTTGCTGTTCAAACGAAACTTGTTGCGAATAGGATTTTTTAAGTTTGAATCCTTCTTTATTTTTTATACCCGTAAATATTTCAAGTTGTACCGTTCCTGTTACGCTGTTTTCAGGATATACATTTAAAATATTACCATCAACGGCAAATGTTAGGTCCGATTGATTTTGAACACTAACCAGACCATCAAAGTTTTGATTTTTTAGAAGCGGATCAGAAAAATTGATGCTGAATTTTTGTTCAGGACTTTGCGAAATATCAACTTCAACAATAGCGAAGTTATTTTGTCCTGGAATGTTATAATTTAGTTTTCCTTTAGATTCAGATGCGATTGATGTACCTGTCCAATTAATCGTAATTTCCGAATCGTCAATAGGTCGATTGATACTATCAATTATAAAGTCGTATTCGTTTTTATTAAAACTGGTTTCACTCCATTTTATGGCTAGTTTTTTACCATTTTGCGTTGCCGAAATTAATGTCGGAAGTTTTTCTTTAGAAATGACATCTGCCGATTTTAAGACACCATTTAGATATTGCCATTCTTTAGAATACGATTGTAAATCGTTGGTAACAATGATGAAGTTTGGCGAAATGGTTTTAAAGGCAAATGTATATGTTTTGAACTCTTTTGGAACTGCGTCATAAATTTTATCCAAATGAACTTGTACACTATGTTCTGTAGCTGGTTGTAAAGGTTTTTCAGGTGTAAAGCGCAACGTTTTGTTATTTTCAACAACAAGTTTCCCTTTTACATTCGGACTAATGGTTAGCAAGCTATTTGGCAATTCTTGATTTGCTTGCCAATCGGTTACTTCCTGCTGAAGTCCAATAATAATAGGCGTTTCGGTAGATACGGTTCCTGCGGTGGTTTGATAAATATAGTCTTTGAATTCAAAAATATTATCAGTTTCAGGAGTCTGTTTTTTACAAGAAAATAAACTTAAAATTACGAATAGAACGATGGAAAGTGTAGTGTTGCGCATGGTACTTTTTTTTGTAATGTAAACAGACTTTCTCATCATAATATTCCTTAATTAGTATTCGTTGGTGTAAAACTAGTATTCGTTATGGAATACATAATTTTTGTTTTTTACTCAATAGTTTGAAGCTATTTCCTTGAGGAAATTTACTCTTTGTAAATTCCAACAGTGACCGTTCCGTTTTCGTCTACCATGGCTCTGTACATGCCAGGTGTGTTGAACTCAGCAACTAAGTTTCCTTTGGCATCTATGGCAATAATTCCGCCATCGCCACCCATGTTTTTCAACTTGTTTTGAATGACTTCTTTGGAAGCTTCTTGCAATGACAAGCCTTTGTATTCCATCAACGCAGAAATATCATAAGCTACATTTGCTCTAATGAAGTATTCTCCATGTCCAGTTCCAGAAACTGCGCACGTTTTGTTGTTGGCATACGTTCCTGCGCCAATAATTGGAGAATCGCCAATACGACTCCATTTTTTGTTGGTCATTCCACCTGTAGAAGTTCCTGCGGCAAGATTTCCATTTTTGTCCAACGCTACACAACCAACCGTTCCGTATTTGTAATCTTTTATATACGGATCAAGCGAAGCAGCTTTGTCTTTTTCATTTTTATTTTTAGCTTTTAAAAGCGAATTGTATCTGTTTTCGGTAAAGAAATAACTCGTATCTACAACTTCCAAACCTTGTGCTGCGGAAAATTCTTCTGCACCTTTTCTAGCCAATAATACATGATCAGAATTTTCCATGACTTTACGCGCCGCAGAAATCGGATTTTTCAAATTGGTTACACCTGCAACGGCGCCAGCATTTAATGTTTTTCCTTCCATAATAGAAGCGTCTAGTTCGTTTTTTCCATTATTAGCAAAAACAGCACCTTTTCCAGCGTTGAATAGCGGCGAATTTTCTAAAATATGAATCGTTTGTTCAACAGCATCTAAACTTGTTCCGCCATTTTTTAGGATATCGTATCCTTTTTTAGCGGCTTTTTCCAGTGTTTCTTTGTACTGTGCTTCAAGTTCTGGAGTTAGGTTCTTTTTTAAAATAGTTCCTGCGCCACCGTGAATGACTAATCCAAAACTATTGGTTGGACTTTCATCAGTTGTAGTTGTTTCTTTTTGAGAAGTAGTATCTGCGCAACTAATTAGTAGAAAAGCAAATAGAAATAAAATAAGAGCTGATTTTTTCATTGGTAAAAATTGATTAGTGCCTTAAAATTACACAATTTCAAATGGAAAAGCATTGGTTTTTTAAATAATTATAGAAACTAAAAAAGCTCCAAAAGGATACACTTTTGGAGCTTTTAGTTTATAATCTATCAAAAATTAACAGCCAGTAATTCCTGCCATTGTAATGAATGAATCACAGTAACAATTGGTATTTGCCGAAGGGCAATTTACCGTTTCAGGTGGACAAGCTACCGTTATACAAGTATTGGTTGCTGGTGGACAATTTTGTGTGCCACACCCAGCTGTACATTGCATTGATTCGAAAGAGTCGCACGGATTCGATCGTGCAGTTCCTCCTACGATTCCATTTCGTTGATCAAATGAAGCAATTTTTGACTTATTGATGTTTAATCTTTGAGATAAATTCTTTTTTTTCATACGTTTCTTTTAAATGATTTTTAGTTAATTACGCTACGCATATACGTACGGACTCTAAACCACAAGCCAAGTCTATAGTTATTGGACATGGAAAGTTGAATGATTCACAACCGCCTTGCCATGATGGTTCGCAATGGCAAGCTGTATATAGCTCACTTACCCAAGTACAGGTAAATAAATCTTGTGTTTCTCCACATGGAAAATTAAACGAAACTGGTACCGGAATTGCCGCACCACCGCTGAGCTTAGAAACGGATGATTTCTTTAATGATAAATTTTTTAAATTCTTTTTTTTCATGATACAGGTATTTTATTGGTTTATAAATTATGCTTCGCAAGGAATATCAACTGATTGTCTACACGGATTAAATTGTGAATTACAATTAAAATCCCAAGTAGGTTCACATTCACATGCGGTATACAATTCACTATACCAAGTAGTTGTTGTACAGTTATAAAGATCTACAGTAAGTGCACAATCTCTAATGTTTCTAGTTAATTGAATTGGCACTGGTGCGCCACCATTCAACTTAGAAATAGATGCCTTTTTTAGTGATAAGGCTTTTAGCTTCTTTTTTTTCATGGTAGTTAAATTTTAAGATTAAGCGTCACAAATATCTCTTGAAGGCGTTGGGCAAATAATTCCCCATGAAGGACAATCTATGTTTTGCGTAGGTACACATTCACATTGCGTACGCAATTCGCTTATCCAAGTACAGTTGAATATATCTTCCGTTTCGCAAAAACAGGTATGATGCGATAATGCCAGTCCCCCTTTTACGTTACCGAGTTTTGAAATCTGTTTCTTTCCTAAATCTAATCGTTTACTAAGTTTCTTTTTTTTCATGATAATAAAGTGTTTTTGATTTTATAAAAAAAAGATAAAGAATAATGTAGTTAGTAATGTACGGTTTTACCTTACTTAACACTTGTGTGCCAGTGATTTACTGTACTATCTAACCAAAAATGATACTGAATCATTAAAAAATCCGTAATTTTAAAATCTAAAATTCTAAAGATAATGGGCATACAAAAACCGTTTAATCTCAATCAATGGATTGAAGAAAATAGAGACTTACTAAAACCACCAGTTGCCAATAAAAATTTGTATAAAGATGCAGGTGATTATATTGTGATGATTGTTGGTGGACCAAATGCACGAAAGGATTATCACTATAACGAAACAGAAGAATTGTTCTTTCAGTTGGAAGGAAATATTGAAGTACACATTCAAGAAGATGGCGAGAAAAAAACCATGAAATTAGGTCCTGGCGATATGTATTTGCATCCTGCTGGCGTGCCACATTCGCCTGTACGATTTGAAAATTCTATCGGCTTAGTCGTAGAGCGCAAACGAAAAGGAACCGATTTAATGGACGGTTTGCAATGGTATTGTGACAAGTGCAATCATAAACTACACGAAGTAAAATTTCCGCTGAATGATGTCGAAAAAGACTTTTTAGGACACTTCAAAACATTTTACGCATCTCCAAATTTGCTTACTTGTGACAATTGTGGACACGTAATGCCAGTGGACGAACGATTTACAGCCGATGAAGACTAACACTATTTTTCTACTCAGTTTTTTAATAGTTGCATTGTCATGCGAATCTTCTCTGACAGCGGAAAAGATTATCAAAAAATCGTTGGAAGAAGCACACGGCGGTACTGCCAATTGGGAAAAACTCAGTCATATATCATATGAAAAAATAACAACACTATATGATAGTTTAGGCAGAGCTGAAAGTGATAAAATACAATTCATTAAAACAACAATACAACCTGAGTTTTCCTCAGAAATTCGTTCCTTTGAAGGAAGCATTCGCAAACAAATAACACTAAAGGATGATAAGGTTCAACTTGTTGTAAATGATACACCACAAGTGGAAAATGAAGCGTTGCAAAGTGCACGCAAAGACCTCATGTCAGCACACTTTGTACTTTGGCAACCGTATAAATTATTAACAGATGATGTTCAACTTACGTTAGAAGGAACAGTATTTTTAGAAGATCAAACAGAAGCTTATAAAATAAAAGCAGTATATCCGAATAGTGACACCATTTGGTGGTATTATTTTGATACAACTACATTTTTGCTAAAGGAAAACGTAGTAAAACACGGAACAACGTACAGCCAAATCAAAAATATTTCACAGGAAACGAAAACTGGATTGCGCTTGCACAAAGAGCGAGAAAGTTACCTGATTGACAGCATCAAAAATCAAAAATACCTTCGCGCGCACTATCAATACGACATTACAGAATTGCGCTAAGAAACAAACTATGGAAGAATGAAGATTGCTAGAATTGTGCTATCTTCGCAAAAATTTAACAAAAGAACTAAAAAAAGTTATAAATATATGGGAGCAGTGACTACTGATTTTGGAATCAAAGAAGCTCTAGCAACGCTAGGTTTAAAAGATATCAACGAAGGAACATCAACAGGTTCAAACAATTTTTCTAACGGAGAACTCATTGAATCATACTCTCCAGTTGATGGAAAATTGATTGGAAAAGTAAAGTCGACTACAAAAGAAGACTACGAAAAAGTGATGGAAGCTGCGACTTCAGCTTTTAAAACTTGGAGAACAATGCCAGCGCCACAACGTGGAGAAGTGGTACGCCAGTTTGGAGAAAAATTAAGAGAGAAAAAAGAAGCTTTAGGAAAATTGGTTTCGTATGAAATGGGGAAATCATACCAAGAAGGTTTGGGAGAAGTTCAGGAAATGATTGACATCTGTGATTTCGCAGTGGGATTATCACGTCAGCTTCACGGATTGACGATGCATTCAGAACGTCCAGGACACAGAATGTACGAACAATACCATCCATTAGGCGTTGTCGGAATTATTTCTGCATTTAACTTTCCAGTTGCCGTTTGGGCTTGGAATACCGCTTTGGCGTGGATTTGTGGAGACGTTTGTGTGTGGAAACCATCTGAAAAAACACCTATGTGTGGTGTAGCTTGTCAAAATATTGCGGCTGAGGTTTTCGCTGAAAATAACTTACCTGAAGGAATTTGCTGCTTGGTAAATGGAGATTATAAAGTTGGAGAATACCTTTCTAAAGATACGCGTATTCCGTTAGTTTCGGCTACAGGTTCTACACGTATGGGGAAAATTGTTGCCAAAGAAGTTGCAGGACGTTTAGGAAAGTCGTTATTAGAATTAGGAGGAAACAATGCTATCATTGTAACACCTGATGCAGATATAAAAATGACCGTTATCGGAGCTGTTTTTGGAGCAGTTGGAACAGCAGGACAACGTTGTACATCAACGCGTAGATTAATCATTCATGATTCTATTTACGATAAAGTTAAAGATGCAGTAGTTGCCGCTTATGGACAATTACGTATTGGAAATCCATTAGATGAAAACAATCATGTTGGACCATTAATTGATACAGATGCGGTAAAAGGATACCAAGCTGCTTTAGAAAAAGTTGTTGCTGAAGGTGGAAACATCGTTGTAGAAGGTGGCGTTTTAGAAGGTGAAGGATATGAAAGTGGATGTTATGTAAAACCAGCCATCGCGGAAGCAGAAAATTCATTTGAAATCGTGCAGCATGAAACATTTGCACCAGTTTTATATTTGTTGAAATATTCTGGAGATGTAACCAATGCGTTAGAACTTCAAAATGGAGTTGCTCAAGGATTATCATCAGCAATTATGACCAACAACTTACGTGAAGCAGAACGTTTCTTATCTGTTGCAGGATCTGATTGTGGAATTGCCAATGTAAATATTGGAACGTCTGGAGCAGAAATTGGTGGTGCTTTTGGTGGAGAAAAAGATACAGGTGGCGGACGCGAGTCTGGATCTGATGCTTGGAAAATATACATGCGTAGACAAACAAATACAATCAACTATACTACAGAATTGCCATTAGCGCAAGGAATTAAGTTTGATTTGTAGTAGAAATTAAACATAAAAAAATCCGCTTCAAACGAAGCGGATTTTTTTATGTTTAAGATTCAAAGATTCAAAGATTCAAAGATTCAAAGATTCAAAGATTCAAAGATTCAAAGATTCGCATTTAATGCAAAATCCATTCGTAATACTAATAGATTCCTACCTTCGCAGGAATGACAATTAGAGAATGACAAACAATCTAAGAGCGAAGCGACTCAAGATTCAGTACTGAATAACGTTCGGCTGATTTTTTTAATTCTTTAATCTTTTAATTTTTCAATTAATGGTTACAGCATTCCATTTGCTTCCACCCATTTGAATTTGGTAACATCTTCTGGAATGGCAACACGCTCGGCAATACGCGCCATACGATCAGGCAATCGCATTACGTAATTTCTAGCTTTTTCGGCTGCGTCCGTTAATCCTGTTAATTTATCTATTTCCCAATACGAATTCAACTTTCTTAAAATATCAACATAATCATGCGTAGTGTACACACCTAAACGTTGCGCCGCATTTGAAAAGTTTTCAAAAGCAGTTCCGATAGCTTCTCCAGATTCACGTACAAACTGCGCTGGCATGACAATCTTTTTTCGCATCATATCTTCAAAAGCCAACATCATTTCACTTGGATCATAATTGAAGATCGTTTTTACAAATTCTCTATATGCCAAATGATGACGCATTTCGTCTCCTGCAATAATATTACACATTTTTCCAAGCAATACATTTCCTTGTTTTTTTGCTAAAAGTCCAACACGCTTGTGCGAAACATTGGTTGCCAATTCTTGAAAACTTGTGTATACAAAGTTTCTATATGGATCATTTGCGGTTCCAATATCAAATCCGTCGTTAATTAAATGCTGTGTAGTAATTTCTATTTCACGCATGTTTACACGACCTGATAAGTACAAATATTTACTTAGCACATCTCCATGACGATTTTCTTCTCCTGTCCAATGGCGAATCCATTTTGCCCAGCCATTATCTCTACCATCATTTCCACGTTGATTAATTCCTTCTACGTCCATTAACCATGATTCGTAGGTAGGTAAAGCTTCTTCCGTAATGGTGTCACCAACAAGTACAACCCAAAAATCGTATCCAAGTTCTTTGGCTTCTTCTCGGATTTGATGTACTTCGTCAAAGAAAGTATCTTCTTGAGAGTTTGGTAAAAAGTCAGTAGGTTGCCATATTTTTTCTGGCGGAATCAAATATTTATCCATGTAACCATCGATTTCTTTTTCGATAGTTTGCATGACTTCTAAACGTATGTTTTTTATAGACATTGATGGTGGTTTAATAATTTCGCAAAATTACCACTAAATATCTACAATAGCGACGCATTTGCAACAATTAACATCTTACAGTAGAAACGTTTTATTTTTGGAAAGAAAAATTGTACTATTTGTTTCGTCCTTTTTCATCAGGATACAGCTCAGGAAGCGGATCACTTTGCCAAAATTCTTTGGTGTCTACATCTAAAATCGAAAGTTTTCCCGTAAAAGCAGCACCAGTATCTACATCCCACAAATTGTGGGCTTTCATAGGCTTGTCAATTCCATATCGAATGGTTGGTGTATGTCCAATATAAATTTCATGGTACAATGACAATCGTCTTGGACCGTATGCAGTTTTGGTAATATTTTCAATACCAACACCTTCTACCAAAACAGCTGTTTCAATAAGCGTTCTATCAAAATAAAAATTCTTGGGATAAAATTCTTTTTCCACACCTAACATGGACGTAAAACCTGCATGTAGAAACAATCGATTTTTTGCATCTACAATGTAGTTTTCTAAATTGTCATAGAATGTTATGTGTTGTTCTTTGTCAAATGAAATTCGCTCGTAACTTTCAATCGTTTCTTTTCCTCCATGTCGGTACCAAACCTCGTTAATATGTCCATCTAACAACCATTCATGACACCAAACATCATGATTTCCACGAATAAAAATACACTTTTGTTTTGTGTTTAAATCGATTAAAAACTCCACCAATTCAGCCGATTCGCTCCAACCGTCCACATAATCGCCCATAAATATAAGCGTATCTGAAGTGGTAACATTGGCGCGTTTTAGCACTTGTGTTAATGCTTTAAATCCTCCATGAATATCTCCGACAACTAATGTTCTCATTCGTTTAAATTTTCTTCTAAAATAGTGTAAAAATTTATGGATAAATACTGTTTACAGAAAGATAACATTACAGCTAGAATGTGTTTATATTTTTTAAAACTCAATAAACCCAACAGGAACTTCATCCGTTAACCAAACGCCATTTTCTGATTGGTAGAATGTATGATTTTTTGCATGCATTTCACCACTTTTTATCGTTAGAATGATTGGTTTTCCACGTCTGCTTCCAACATTAATTGCGGTTTCTTTATCGGCGCTCAAATGTACATGATGTCTGCTTCCTTTTTGCAAACCCGTTGCTTGAATAGATTCCAAGAATTTTGCAACCGTTCCATGATACAAATAACTTGGCGGCTCTTTCGCATTCAAAGCTAAATTTACGTTGATAGAATGTCCTTGATTGGCTCTAATCTGTGTTTTATCTTCACTAAAAGCAAAACGTTTCTTTTCGTTTGTATCAACAACGTATATCAGTTCTTCCATAGAAAGTGTCTGTGTGTCAACGTTTATTTTTTCTAATAAAATTGAAACAGAAGTCCAACCGTTTTCATCTAGTATGATGCCAATTTCGCCAGGATTGTGTCTTAACAGATAACTCAGGAACTTGCTTATATTTTTAGTTCTTTTTTTGTCCATATAGGCTTAACTATATTTTATTTTTCGCAAAATTCGAATCGTAGCTTTATATAATTCGTAAATGTCTTTATCATAGTTTTTTAAGTATGGTTTTGCAGCATCTAGTTTTTCTTTTGCTTCATGAAAACCGTTTAAATAGCAAATCATGTAGGTTGCTGGAAGATTTCGTACATCATGATCTTCGTTTTCATTAAGCGGAATTTGCTTCGTTAGTTTTTCCAAAATGGAATTATTACTATTGTAAATATGATGCAACGTTTTTTTGTCAAATTGTGGCGCTTCAAATATTAAATTGCTATCCAAATTGTACATTCCATTGGGTTGAAAGGTAATTGTCACTTTTTCCAACGGATAGTATTTGTACTTATTTTGCAATCCAAGTGGTACATATTCAATAATGGTAAATTCATCTTCGGTATACGTAATTTCTACTTGATCAAGTGCCGAATAAAATAACTTTACTTGTTCGTTAATCAACTCAATATCAACTCTGGAATACAACGTTTTGTCGTTCTTTTTTTGTTTAATTCCTGCCCAACACACCACAAATTGTTCTTTAAACACTTGATAATGCGATTCTAAATTTTCATGTTCATTGGTAATGAAATTAATCACGCTGTCTAAGGTCAATTTGATGTTGTTTTGCGCACTTTTTTCAATAGTTTGTACAATTTCAGAGTTTACATCTTCAATGTCAATATCAAACACTTTTGGCATGGAAATGCTTCCATCACGAAGAAAAACCGAACCGCCATAATACTTCCAAATATTTTTGCGAAGTGACGTAATTTTACCGTTTGGGCGAATCGTGACCAAACCGACAACTTTTCCTTTGGGTAAATGTGGAAAGTAGATATTTTCATACTGCACCATTGGCGGATTGGTCAAATAGGCATTCACTAAATTTTGAATTTTACTATCGTCAAAAAAGTCAACACCGACAATTTTATTGTCTTCATCTTCCACACCAATCACGATAAATGAGTTATTTTTTGGGTTGCTATTGGAAAGCGCACAAATATGTTTCAGAAACTTAGCTTTTCCTTCTTTTTCGCCAATATTCAACTTTCGCTTTTTATCATAAAAACTATTCTCATCGTTGTGAGCGAGTAAGTTTTTAATCAAAAGGCGTTTATTAATCATAACAAAGTAAGTTCTTTTTGAATGTTTTTTCTAGCGTTTGCTTCCCACAAATTGTGGTATTTTTTGGTGTAATAAATCTGTGGACGAGTTAGAAAATGCTGCAATACATTCTTTCTTCCTTTCTTATACATGAAATTTGGAAACATGGAATATTCTTTGCGAATTTTTTGGGTGTATGATTCGTATGTTTCCCAATCTGTTCCTAAAATTGCCAAATCCCAGTCCAAAAGATAGGCATTATCTTCATTTTGATCATTTATGATTTCATGTTTTTTTGTAGAAATGATCAAGTTTGCACAATTTTCTATTCTTTTTGCGTCAATTTCAAGGGTTTTTAATTGTTTTTTGGCGAATTCAGCACTTTTCAATTCATTGTTGCTTTTGGTCGCTTTGTAGACGATATCATGATACCAAATGGTAAATTGTAGCACATCATAATCAACCAAATCAGCCTGATCGTTCTCAGCAAAGTGCAACATATGACTAATATGATTCAAATTGTGATAATGACGTTTTTCTTCACCATATGTATCTCTAATTTCTTTCCAATGATATTCTAAAAACAAGTTATCATTGGTATATTTAGATGTTAAATCTTTCCAGTGTATGTAGAGTCGGTTTTGCATTATGATTTGTAGCAAATTATTAAACGAATTTACTGTTGTAAATCAATTCTTTTTCACAATCGTACTCGAAGCTTGCGCCGTACACATGACCATCAAATCAGCAATATTTACATGCGCAGGACGCGACACAATAAAGTATGCAATTTCTGCAACATCTTGTGGTTTCAATGGTTGATAACCTTGATATACTTTCTCAGCTCTATTTTCATCGCCTTTAAAACGGACATCGCTAAACTCCGTTTCTACCAATCCAGGATTAATGGCGCCTACACGAATTCCATGAGCATTCAAGTCAATTCGCATTCCTTGATTTAGTGCATCAACCGCGTGTTTACTGGCACAATATACATTTCCGTTTGGATATACTTCTTTTCCAGCTGTAGAACCAATATTTAAAATATGACCGCTTTTTCGTGCGACCATTTGTGGAATAATGGCTTTGCTTACATATAATAATCCTTTCACATTGATGTCTAACATGGCGTCCCAATCGTCTAAATTTCCGCTTTGAATCGGATCCAAACCGTGCGCATTTCCTGCATTATTGATCAAAATATCAATTGTTTGAAAATTCTCGGGTAATGAATTTACAGCTGCGGCTACTTTTTCTCTTTCCCGAACATCAAAACTCAGCGTATAAACTTCCGTGTGTTTACTTAGTTCAGTCTGTAATTCATCCAAGCGTTCTTGTCTGCGTCCGCAAAGAATCAAACGGATATTGTGTGTTGCAAATTCGCGTGCAATCTCGCGTCCAATTCCACTAGTGGCACCTGTAATAAAAGCTGTTTTTTTCATATTTATTTCCCGTGCAAACGGGAATCTTTTATAATTAAACTAAAAAAATCTCAATTCTCAATACTAATATCTCATGACTGTGTAACTACGGAACTTTATGTCCTTGACTTTCTACCAATAACATAAACCAATCTTCCAATGACAACTCAATTTCTGTTGCTTTGACAGCGTTTGTTATACGTTCGGGCGTTGTCGTTCCAATTACAGGATGAATATTTGAAGGATGTTTTAAAATCCAAGCCAAGACTAATTGATCTTTCGTTGCGCTATATTTCTCAGTAAGATTGTCTAAAACCGTGTGAATTCTGCTCGTCTGTTCAGTTTCTTCTCTAAACACACTTCCTAGCGGTTGCCAAGCCATTGGTAGGATAGAATTTGTCATCATAAAATCGAGTGTGCCATCATGCATGGCATCAAAATCTGTCAATGAAAACTGTATCTGATTGGCTGAAATATCATTTTTTGTTCCAACCATCGTCATTTGCGAAGGCGTAAAGTTTGACACACCAAATTCCTTAATTTTCCCTTGTGTTGTGAGTTGGTCAATTGCTTTGGCAATTTCGTCAGGATGCATCAACGGACTTGGTCTGTGTAATAACAACAAATCTAAATAATCAGTTTGTAAATGTTGCAACGAAGTTTCGGCTGACCAAATAATATACGCCGCGGAATAATCATAATGTTTTATGGTATTTTGACGTGTTTCCGCTTGGTATTGAATACCACATTTTGAAATAATTTCGATGCTTTCGCGATCAATTCTGCTTTGTATAAAAGCGTTGCCAAACTCAGCTTCTGTAGTATAACCGCCATAAATATCAGCATGATCGAAGGTTGTAATTCCTGTGTTTTTGCAATGATGCATTAGGTCTACCATTTGTGAAGTTGACAATTGTTTTCCCCAACGTCCCCAGGTCATGGTACCTGCTATAATTCTTGAATAATTTGATTTCAAATCCTATTAATTTTCCTGTAAAAATACGAATTTGTTTTAGACCATTTGGATTGTTGGAATGTTAGATTGGTAGAATTTTTCGATTGTAAAAACTAAAAATTGTCACATCGAGCGCAGTCGAGATGCTCACTGTTATGTGAAGCTGAATCAAGTTCAGCTTGACGAAATTTAAACAATCTTCCAAGAATCTAAGAAATCCAAAAGCAAAGCGTGTCTATAAATTTAAGAGATTCCTGTCTACGCAAGAATGACAAATACGATTTTAAAATATCGTTGTCTTAATCTTTTTCCAAAGTCGTGTCAGGATGAATCCAGAGGCAATTACCACAATGGTTAAGCCAATTGCATAGTTATAATCGCCATAAATCCAGTAGCCAGTTGCAAACATAATACTGTAAATAAAAATCATAGCAACTAGCATGGCTAAAATTCCAGAAGGAACATTCCAAGGTTTTGTATCTGTTACAATTTCTACATTTGCTTCTTTGGCATCGGCAATGGTTTTGTTCCAGCCAGGTCCGCCAGGTTGTATTTTTTTATAAAAATTGAATAAGGTTTCTTTGGTTTCTGGTTGGGTCATAAGAGTTACTGTTAACCAAATAATTGTAGTAATTAAAACGACCAACGGAAATTGTGCATAACTTGGTAGTAAAGCTTCAACCGTTTGTCCACTTTCAGTTGTATGTGTAAATAAAACTTCTCCAACAACCGTTAATTTAAACAAATAAGAAATCACACCAGAAGACACCATTGCCGAAATTTCGCTCCAAGCGTTGATACGCCACCAAAACCATCGTAAAATAAAAATCAATCCCGTTCCTGCACCAAACATGATGATAATTTCAAAAAGTTGACTCGCATTTTGCAAACGCAATGCAAAAATGGCACTCAAAATCATTAAAACTACGGTAGAAATTCGTCCAACATTGACCAATTCTTTTTCAGAAGCATCTTTTTTGATGGTTTGTTTATAGAAATCATTCACAATGTAGGACGATCCCCAATTTAAATGTGTGGAAATGGTAGACATATACGCTGCAACTAAGGAAGCCAATACTAAACCTAATAATCCGCTTGGTAATTTTGTCAACATGGCAGAATAGGCAACATCGTGTCCCAATTTATCATCTGCAATGTTTGGAAATGCTTCACGGATGCTTTCTAAATCTGGAAACACTACCAACGATGCCAAGGCAACTAAAATCCACGGCCAAGGACGCAATGCATAATGCATAATATTGAAGAAAAACGTGGCGCCAATCGCGTGATTTTCATCTTTTGCGGCTAACATTCGTTGCGCAATATAACCGCCACCGCCAGGTTCGGCACCAGGAAACCACGAACTCCACCATTGTACAGCTAGTGGAATCACGATGAGCGTTATCAGAATTTCTTTATTGTTAAAATCTGGAAAAATATTGATCTTATTTGCTACATTTTCATGGGTAATTAAGTTTTCCAATCCGCCAACTTCTGGAAGTGTAACACAATAATATGCGGCTCCAATGGCACCAGCCATCGCAACGAAAAACAATAGAAAATCGGTGTATACAACGCCTTTAAATCCACCAATTGCACTAAAAATTACGGTAATTGCTCCAGCATATACTACTGTTTCCCACGGTTGCAATCCGAGCATGACGCCGCCAATTTTTATCGCGGCAAGCGTTACTCCAGCCATGGCAAATACATTAAAAACGAGTCCTAAATACATGGCACGAAATCCTCTGAGGAATTTGGCAGGTTTTCCGCCATAGCGCAATTCATAAAATTCGATATCTGTGGCAACATTCGATTTTCGCCAGAGTTTTGCATACACAAAAACCGTTAATAATCCTGTAATTAAAAATGACCACCACATCCAGTTTGATGAAACTCCATCTTTACGAACAATATCAGTCACAAAATTTGGTGTATCGGTTGAAAAAGTGGTTGCCACCATAGAAATTCCTAAAATCCACCACGGCATATTTCGTCCTGACAAAAAATATTCGGATGTATTTTTTCCTGAAGTTTTGGAGACATACAATCCAATTCCTAAAACAATTGCAAAAAATCCAAAAATCAGGCTATAATCCAAAGTTGATAATTCCATAAAAACGGTTTAAAAAAGGGTAATTTGGTCAATAATATTGCGAAACGTACACTTTTGAGTTTTAAAGGCTTCAATATATAAATTATCCTAAATATTTTAACCAATTATTAACAGCAATAAAGGAATAATTTTAACAATTTGCATCGTTAAAATGTGATTAGTAAATTCACGCCTCAAAAAAGTACCGAAATGGAAGAAACAATAGATATTAGAGCTATTAGTGAAAAGATAGAAAGAGAAAGTGCATTTGTCGATTTGCTCATGTTAGAAATGAACAAAGTAATTGTAGGACAAAGACACATGGTTGAGCGTTTGTTGATTGGCTTGTTAGGACAAGGACATATTTTGTTAGAAGGTGTTCCTGGACTGGCAAAAACATTGGCAATTAACACATTGAGTAAAGCTGTTCAAGGAAGTTTTAGTAGAATTCAGTTTACACCTGATTTGCTTCCTGCGGATGTTGTCGGAACGTTGATTTACAACATGAAAGACAATGATTTCTCGATTAAAAAAGGACCAATCTTTGCAAATTTTGTTTTGGCAGATGAAATCAACCGTGCGCCAGCAAAAGTGCAATCGGCACTATTAGAAGCCATGCAGGAAAAGCAAGTAACTATTGGCGATGAAACGTTTATTTTAGACAAACCTTTCTTGGTAATGGCAACGCAAAACCCTGTAGAACAAGAAGGAACGTATCCGTTACCGGAAGCACAAGTAGACCGTTTTATGTTGAAAACTGTGATTGATTATCCAAAAATGGATGAAGAACAATTGATCATGCGTGCCAACTTAAAAGGAAGTTTTGAAAAAGTAAATGCGGTAGTTTCTGTAGATCAAATTCTAAAAGCTCAAGAAGCAGTACGTGAAGTATATATGGATGAAAAGATTGAAAAATACATCTTAGACATCATTTTTGCGACACGTTATCCTGAAAAATACAAACTAGAAAACTTAAAACCATTAATCAGTTTTGGAGCTTCTCCTCGTGGAAGTATCAACTTGGCGACGGCTGCAAAATGTTATGCATTCATCAAGCGAAGAGGATATGTCATTCCTGAAGATGTACGTGCGGTAGTTCATGATGTGTTACGTCACAGAATTGGAATTACGTATGAAGCAGAAGCAGAAAATATTACTTCTGAAGGAATCATCAATGATATTGTAAACGAAATTGAAGTACCATAGATAGTTGACTTTGTCATTCCTGCGAAGGCAGGAATCTACTAATGAACTAAATCGGATACTTAAAAAGATTCCGCATCAAGTGCGGAATGTCTGCGACACTGAACAATGGATACAAAAGAGTTACTTAAAAAAGTACGAAAAATAGAAATCAAAACGCGCCGTTTGAGCGATCATATTTTTGGTGGAGAATATCATTCTACATTCAAAGGAAGAGGTATGACGTTTAGCGAAGTGCGTCAGTATCAGTTTGGTGATGATGTTCGTAATATTGATTGGAATGTAACGGCACGCTACAACGAACCTTATATTAAAGTTTTTGAAGAAGAACGCGAATTGACCATGATGTTAATGGTCGATGTTTCAGGTTCTGAATTGTTTGGTACCAATACACAGTTTAAAAACGAAACCATTACGGAGATTTCAGCAACTCTGGCGTTTTCAGCAATGCAGAATAATGACAAAGTTGGTTTAATTCTGTTTTCAGACGAAATAGAACTTTTCATTCCACCCAAAAAAGGAAAATCACATGTATTGCGTATCATTCGTGAACTGTTAGAATTTACACCCAAAAGTACCAAAACCGATATTTCACAAGCATTGCGCTTTTTATCAAGCGTCATGAAGAAAAAAGCCATTGTTTTTATGTTGTCTGATTTTATTGCAGATGACTACGAACAAACGTTGAAAATTTCTGCCAAAAAGCACGACTTAACAGGAATTCGTATTTATGACCAACGTGAAGAGGAAATTCCAAATTTAGGAATCGTACAAATGCTCGATAGTGAAACAGGCGAAAGCATGTTGGTCAATACAGGTTCAAAAACGGTTCGTAACAACTATGCCAAATACTATCAGGATAAAGTAAATTACTTCAAAGAATTATTTTCACGAAGTGGTGCAGGCGTGTTGAGTACGCGTGTTGACGAAAGTTATGTAAAAAAACTATTAGGATATTTTAAACGAAGAGGATAAGCGAATGATGAATAATGAATTAAAAATGATGAATAGAAATTGGCAACCATCCAATGGGAAAAGTGCATTCACTCGAATGTGTGGCTTTTGGATCGTATTCTTTTTTCTTTTTTCTACGTATTCATTTGCACAAAAAGTCACAGCTGTAGTCGATTCTACAGCAATAAAAATAGGAGAAGAAATAAAACTTTCCATCTCAGTAGAAGCCGATTCCACGGCAAGTGTGGTGTTTCCACAGGAAAAAAATCTATTTCTTCCACTAGAATTGCTGGAAGCGTACAATGTTGATACGCTGAAAAAAGATGCCAAATACAATCTGACTAGAATGTACGGATTGACACAATTTGACTCAGGAAAATATTTCATTCCAAAGCAAAAAATACTCATCAACGAAAAACCATACTTTACAGATTCTATTCGAATTGCTGTGGCAGATGTTCCTGTAGATACGCTTAAACAGAAAATGTTTGAAATAAAACCATTGGTTTCTGTTGAAAAAGGAAGTAGTAATTGGTGGAAATGGTTTTTGGTAATTCTTGTATTAGTAGCCGCATTTGGAGCCTATTTTTACTTTTTTGTATTTCAGCTTAAAGCGAAAAAGAAGAAAAAGAAGAAAAAAGAAATTCCGCCATATGATAGAGCTTTATTGCAACTGAATGAATTGGATAACTCTACCTTATTATTAAAATCGGAATACAAAGATTACTATTCAGAATTGACAAACATTGTACGTCAATACATTGAAGAAGAAGTACATATTGATGCGTTGGAAAGTACCACGGAAGAACTTATCCGTAAAATAGAAGCGCAAAAACAAGCAGGATATTTAGATTTAAAAGATGAAACCATTAAAAATCTGAAAAACGTACTGCAAACCGCCGATTTGGTAAAATTTGCAAAGTCAAAACCAGATGATGCCGTTGTAAAAGCCGATCGTAATTTGGTAGAATACATTGTAGTAGAAACCAAAGAAGCCATTCCTGAAATATCTGAAGAAGAACGTATAAAAGATGAAGCGTACAAACTGCGTTTGATTGAAGAACAACGTAAAAAAACACGTTTCAGAAATGCTGCTATCGGAATTGTCGCTATGATTATTGTATTCGGTGGACTCATCGGTTACGCGACATTATCCTACGTAAAAGAAAACACATACATCGGTCATTCCATCACAGATTTAGTTGATGGCGAATGGGTTCCGAGTGAATATGGCGTTTCAGGCTTTACCATTTCGACACCGAAAGTATTAAAGCGAATCAGTCCTATTAAAAAGTCAGACAGTATCAAATCGCCAGTAAACTCAGAAATATTTCAATATCAAAGTTATTTGGCACCATTCGCGATTACGCTAGAAACACTGACATTTACAGAAAAAATAGAAATTACAGCAGATCAAATTACGGAGCAAATCCTAAAACAATACGAGCAAGCGGGAACTACTGATATCGTGGTAAAATATGACGAATACGAATCGCCACGCGGGATCAAAGGACTCAAAATGTATGGAAGTGCCACATTTAACGATGTGCAAAATCCATTAGGAACTACGCAGCGAAGAGCTTATGAAGTATACATATTTGAAGAAGGCATTGGCGTGCAAATTCTGCGTATGATGTATGCAGAAAATGACGAAGAAGGGAAAAAGATTGTAGATAGAATCCTAAACTCAATAACACAAATAGAAGAACAAAAATGATGTTAGAAAATTATGCTTTTGCACATCCACAATTCTTTTGGCTGTTATTGGCTTTGCCACTAGCAATAGCTTGGTACATTTGGAAACAACCAAAACAATTGGCATCTGTAAAAATATCAAGTATACAAGGTTTCAAAACAACACCAAGTATATTACCAAAGCTAAAACCAATACTTTTTGCATTGCGCTTACTCGCTATTGTTTCATTGATTATTGCAATTGCGCGTCCGCAAACCAAAGAAGTTTCAACACGTGTAAAAACCAATAGCGGAATCGACATTGTAATGGCAATTGATGTCTCGGCAAGTATGTTGTCGAAAGACTTAAAGCCAAATCGACTAACAGCCTTAAAAAAAGTGGCGGCGGAATTTATAAACGGACGACCAAGTGATCGTATCGGATTGGTGGTATATGCCGGAGAAAGTTTTACCAAAACACCTATTACAACCGATAAAAATATCATTCAAACGGCGTTGAAAGATATCAAATACAAACATGGCGAATTGGTTGGTGGAACAGCTATCGGTATGGGTTTAGCGACAGCGGTAAACAGACTTAAAGAAAGTGACACCAAAAGTAAAGTCATTATTTTGCTAACCGATGGAGTCAACAATACAGGGTTTATTGAACCACAAATTGCTTCAGAATTGGCAATTGAATATGGCATAAAAGTATATACCATAGGTATTGGCACCAACGGAATGGCACCAACGCCCATACGAATAAATCCTGATGGAAGTCTAATGTATAGAAATATGGAAGTCACTATTGATGAAGACTTATTAAAACAAATAGCGACAACCACAGGCGGAAAATACTTTAGAGCGACCAATAGTAAAAAATTGGCACAGATTTATGAAGAAATCAATAAACTAGAAAAAACAGAAATAGAAGAATTCAAATACACAAATTATGAAGAAAAATTTAGAATATTTGTACTGTTTGCAGGACTCTTATTACTAGTAGAAATTATATTAAGAAAAACCATATTTAGAAGTTTTATCTAACTCATGGAAACAAAAGGAGTCATCATTATAGGAAGTGCGAGAAGTAAAGGGAACACTTATAAAACTGTTTCAGAACTTCAACAACAAACGGGTTTTGATGTAGTAGATTTAAAAACATACAGCATCAATCATTTTGATTATAATTTTGAAAATGAAGATGATTTTAATGCACTTTTTAAAAAACTGACAGCAGCTTACAACACGTTTGTATTTGCAACGCCTATATATTGGTACACTATGAGTGGAATGATGAAGGTGTTTTTTGACAGAATATCAGACTTTCTATTTCATGAAAAAGAAGTAGGAAGACGTTTGCGAAATACAAAAATGGGTGTACTCAGTTGCGGATCGGATCAAGAACTAAAAGAAGGTTTTCAAATGCCTTTTATAGAAAGTGCACACTATTTAGGTATGAACTATATAGGACATATTCATACATGGATTGAAGAAGAAAATATAACACAAGAAGTGCAGCAACGTATCACAAACTTTGCGAATCAATTGATGGAAAAATAACATGCTAGAAGAAAAAAAATATTTTTACTTACTCATTATCATACCAATTGCGGTATTGGTATTTATACTCTTGCAACTTTGGAAACGAAGTGCACAGCGTAAATTTGCTGATAAACAATTGTTAGCACGATTAAGTCCAGAAAAATCGATTTTCAAGCCAATTCTAAAACTTACCATTTGGTGTTTGGCAATAGCTTCACTTACGGTTGCATTGGTCAATCCAAAAATTGGCACGAAATTAGAAACAGTAAAACGAGAAGGTGTTGACATCGTTTTTGCGGTAGATGTATCTAAAAGTATGCTGGCAGAAGACATTTCGCCAAGTCGATTGGACAAATCAAAACGAATAGTTTCTGAAATCATCAATAAATTGGGAAGTGATCGTATTGGAATCATCGCGTATGCGGGAAGAGCCGTGCCACAGTTGCCAATTACCACAGACTTTTCGGCGGCAAAAATGTTTCTCTCAAACCTAAATACAGACATGTTGTCTTCACAAGGAACAGCCATTGATGACGCGATTCGTTTGGCAAAAACCTATTATGATGATGTAGAACAAACCAATCGTGTATTGGTCATCATTTCCGATGGAGAAGATCATACTGGTGGCGCTGGAAAAATTGCAGAAGAAGCTACAAAAGAAGGAATAAAAACTTATACCATTGGTGTTGGAACAACAAAAGGTGGTCCAATTCCTTTAAAAAGAAGAGGCATTACAGAATCGTACAAACGCGATATGCAAGGCGAGGTTGTCATCACGAAGCTCAACAAAAAAACATTAGAAACGATTGCTTCGGAAGGCAATGGCGAATATATTGACGGTTCTAATACAGAAGCTGCCGTTGAGTTTATCACAAGCCAACTAAACGCGATGGACAAAACAGAATTTGAAGCAAAAAAGTTTTCTGAATATCAAGACCAATTTCAATGGTTTCTCGGATTGGGAATCTTTTTATTACTGTTAGATATATTTCTATTAGAACGAAAAACAGCGTGGTTACAAAAGTTGAATTTATTTAATGAAAAAGGATCATGAAGCACTTAAAAAACATATGGATAGTATTATTTACGGTTTCGATTGCCTTTGCTCAAAACAAAGAAGCTGAAAAAATAAAGCAAGAATCGAATCGGTATACGTACAAAGGCAATCAGGCATTGCAAGAAGATAGTTTCTCAGATGCTGAGGCAGAATACAGAAAAGCAATTTCAAAAGATGCCGAAAACGCTACGGCAAAGTACAATTTAGGAAATGCATATTACACTAATGAAAGTTATGCAGAAGCTTTCAATCGGTACAAACAAGCTACAAAAGTAGCATTGACCAAAGAAGAAAAGCACAGCGCGTATCATAACATGGGAAATATTTTCATGAAAAATAAAGAATACGAAAAAGCGGTTGTAGCATATAAAAATGCACTTCGAAACAATCCTAAAGACGACGAAACACGGTACAATCTGGCGTTAGCCAAAGACATGTTAGAAAAAAATCCTCCAAAAGACGACGAAAACAAAGAAGACAAGGATAAAAAAGATCAGAAAAAGGAAGACGAGAACAAAAAAGATCAAGACGACAAAAAAGATAACAAGGATAAAAACGAAGACGAAGGAGATAAAGAGAAAGATAAAGGCGGAAAAGACGACAAAGACAAAGACGGAGAAGGCGATAAAGAAAAAGAGAAGAACAAAAAAGACGATAAAAACGATAAGGAAAATGCGGATCAAAAAGATGATAAAAAGCAACAACAACAAGCAAAGCCAAATCAATTATCGCCACAACAAATAAAGAGTTTATTACAAGCAATGAACAATGCTGAAAAGAAAACTCAAGACAAACTCAATGAGAAAAAAGGAAAAGCCATAAAAGTGAAAGCTGAAAAAGATTGGTAATCATTTAAGCGCTTACAATACATGAAAACAAACACATACATACTCACACTTATATGCTTGCTCATTGCTAATTTTGCAACGGCTCAGGTTACGTTTGAAACAAAAGTTAGCAAGAAAAAAATAGGCGTTAACGAACGTTTACGTGTTGATTTTGAAATGGATCGAGATGGCGACAACTTTACGGCGCCAAAATTCACAGGATTTCGCATCACTGCCGGACCGATACAATCTATGAATCATGTGTGGAACAATGGGCAAAAATCATTTTCAAAAACATATACATACTTCCTGCAACCTACAAGTGAAGGAAAATTTACAATCAAACAAGCAAAAGTTGAAATAGAAGGCAAAATATACAAAACACAACCTGTAACAGTTCAAGTTACTACAGCAGTTGCAAAATCGAATGATAGCAATAGCTCCGATTATGCCATTTCAGAAGGATTGCACTTGGTCACAGAAGTTTCTAATGGAAAACCATTTTTAAATGAACCTGTTACCGTTACCTACAAATTATATGTAAAACCAGGCATCAACGTAAGCGACTACCGAGAACTTGGAAAGCCAACATTTAACAACTTTTGGAGTCAAAACATTGAAACACGCATTCGCGCAGAAAGCGGCACTTACAAAGGCGAACAATATTCATATGTAGTGCTAAAACGATTTGTACTCTATCCACAAAAAACAGGAAAACAAACCATTGAGCCATTTTCTATTGATGTGCAAGTTTCGGTACCTACACAAAGAAGAAGTGTGTTTGGAAGACAATATGAAACCGTTCATAAAACCATTTCCTCTGCTCGTCGTACAGTAAACGTACAAGCATTACCAGAAGCAGGAAAACCTGCAGATTTTACTGGTGCAGTGGGTAATTTTGAATTCGAAGTTACTACAAGTAAAAACTCGTTAAACGCTACAGAATCACTACAAGCGAAAGTTGAGGTTTCTGGGAAAGGAAATTTAAAACTGTTTCAATTACCAAAATTAAAGCTGCCAAACAGTTTAGAGGTGTACGATCCTGAATTTACTGAAAAAGTATCCACACGAATCAGTGGAATGCAAGGACGAATTTCAGACAGTTACACGGTAGTTCCACAATACAAAGGGAAATATCCAATTCCGAGTATTTCGTTTTCATATTTTGATCCGAAAACAGAAAAATACAAAACGCTAACTTCAGACGAAATTGTCATAAATGTTATTGAAGGTCCTGTAAATTCAGCTACAGCTGAAAGTACATCGACACAAAATACCACACAAAAGCAACTCATTACAACCTCAGGCGAACAATTTAGATTCTTAAAAACATCGACAAATTTAGTCTCTGGAAAACAAGCAGATTTCTTTAAAACGAACTTATTTTATGGTTTATTGATTGCTCCGTTCCTTTTCATTCCAATCATTTTATTGGTGCGAAGAAAAAAGCGAGAATTTGATAATGACATTCAAGGAAGCAAAACACGAAGAGCCAATCGTTTGGCAAAAAAATACTTGTCAGAAGCCAAGAAACACTTGGGCGAAAAAGAAGCGTTTTACGAAGTATTGGAACGTGCATTGCACAACTATTTACGCGCAAAACTCAGCATAGAAACGTCTGAATTTAGTAAAGAAAAAATAAGTCAGTTACTCACACAACGCGGCGTAAAACAAGAAACGCTTCAAGACTTTATTGGCTTATTAGAAAGCTGCGAATTTGCACGATATACGCCAGCTTCAGATGTGACAATCAACAAAGATTACGAAAAAGCGGTGGAAACCATTTCGCAAATTGACAAACAAATTAAGTAATTAGAAAGAGATGAAAATACAGCTTACATACCTATTTCTCGCGTTCATTTCTAGTCTAACGCTGGCATTTGGACAAGAAAATACAGAAGTATTCAATTCGGCAAATAATGCCTACAACGAAGGAAAATACCAAGAAGCCATTACTCAATACAAATCTATTTTGGATACGGGCGAATATTCGGCGGAGTTGTATTACAATTTAGCAAATGCTTACTACAAAACCAATGTAATTGGTCCAAGTATTTACTACTTTGAAAAAGCATTGCAATTGTCGCCAAACGATAAAGACATTTTAAATAATTTGGCGTTCGCAAGAAACATGACCATTGATGCCATAGAGCCTTTACCTAAAACACAACTTTCAAAATTTTCGAGTAACATTACAGGCACATTTACATACAATCAATGGGCTTGGATTGCAGTTATTTTGGCATTTATCTGTGTAATATCATTCCTATTATATCAATTTTCATATCAAAGCTTACAGAAAAGAATCTACTTTCTCATTAGCTTCATCGTGTTTATTTTTATGTTGGGAATTATTGCAATCACGTATCAACAATATGAGAAAGCACAGCAAGACAGACCTGCCATTGTATTTGCTGCTGAAACTACTGTAAAAGCAGAGCCAAACTTGCGAAGCGATGCAGTATTTACATTACACGAAGGAACAAAAGTACAAGTCTTAGACACGGTAGCAGATTGGAAAAAAATACGTCTCATTGATGGAAAAATAGGTTGGATTATTGCCGAAGATATCAATGAATTATAAAAATACACTAACTTTTAGTAGTTAGAAATATCTCACATTAAACACCTATTTTAGTACACCAAAACCAACTACAAGCCATGAAAAACCTATTCGCTAATCTAAAAGGCGATGCTTTTGGAGGAATAACTGCCGGAATTGTTGCGTTACCGCTAGCGTTAGCTTTTGGAGTTTCCTCAGGATTAGGACCAAGTGCTGGACTGTACGGAGCGATTTTCATCAGTTTCTTTGCCGCGTTATTTGGAGGAACCAACACACAAATTTCGGGACCAACAGCACCAATGACAGCCGTAAGTATGGTTGTTATTGCAGGAATTATTGCCGCAAACGGAGGCGATACACAAAAAGCAATGCCTGCTATTTTAACGGTATTTCTTTTGGCAGGAATCATGCAAGTTGGTTTGGGCGCTATTGGTTTGGGTGCTTACATAAAATACATTCCGTATCCTGTAGTTTCAGGATTTATGACGGCAATTGGTGTCATCATTCTTATCACACAAATTCTGCCTTCGCTTGGATATTACCCAAAAGAAGATATGCAATATGTAAGCAATTTTAAGTCACAAGCAGAAGAAGTTATCCTAGAAGACATTCTAAAACAAGAGCAAAAAGAAGGGATTTTGGTCTTAGAAAACTTTGAAGAAACTATAAAGCGTGGAAAAGAAATTACACAAGATGATATTCTTAGAGAATCGCGTGTGCTGGCAAAAAACAATGCTTCAGGAGTTATTGGCGCGTTAAAAGTATTGCCGCGTGCGTTGAAAAATATCAATTGGTTAGAACTTATTTTAGCCTTTTTTACTATTGTCATTATTTACGGATTCAAGCGGATTACGAAAGCAATTCCGAGTACATTAGTAGCACTCGTCGTCATGTCGGGAATTGCATATGGTTTTGGTTTACAGTACAAACCGATTGAAAAAATTACAGGAGATTTCCCATTGCCCAAAATGGAAATATTTGCCGAATTTAGCTTTGGAAACATTACACCTTACATCTTTACGGCATTAACTTTAGCACTTTTGGGCGCTATTGATTCGTTATTGACAAGTGTGGTGGCGGACAATATGACCAAAACGAAGCACAAACCAAATAAAGAGTTGGTTGGACAAGGAATTGGAAATGCCATTGGAGCCATTTTTGGAGGAATTCCAGGCGCTGGAGCAACCATTCGTACGGTTGTAAATATCAATTCTGGTGGAAAAACGCGTTTATCAGGAATGATTGCAGGTGTATTATTATTGATAATTCTCTTAGCACTTGGACCTGTAGCTTCACAAATTCCAGCGGCAGTTTTAGCAGGGATTTTAATTACAGTTGGTATTGGTGTAATGGATTATAAAGGACTAAAAGCCATTCCAAGTTTGCCAAAAGACATCAAATTGGGACCAATACGATTGAGCTCAGAAGTACTAATCATGCTCATTGTACTTGGATTGTCTACATTTTGGGATTTAATCTATGCAGTTGGTATTGGATTGATCATCGCTTCGTTGATGTTTATGAAGAAAATTGGAGACATTACGGCAAATGGTTCAGACATTAAAACCTTACGGGAAGAAGCTTGGGATGACGAAATTGATTTTCCTGAGAATTTAAAAGAAGAAGTATTCATCAAACATATCAAGGGTCCATTATTTTTTGGTTCTACTAGTGAAATTCAAGCATTGGCGAAGCAGTTGCCCGAAACGGCACGTACTGTCATCATTCGTATGGAAAGAATGCAATACATTGATCAATCAGGATTGTATGCGTTGGAAGACATCTTAGTTGATTTAAAAAGTGACGACCGAAAAGTATTATTTGTAGACATTCCGACACAACCGCGCTACATGATGGAACGTATTGATATCATTCCAGATTTAATTCCAGAAGCAGATTGCTTTGACAATTTTGAAAATTGTTTGCAATGGATTAAAGTAAATGTAGAAGATACGGTTCATTGAGAGTCATATATGATATATGCTAAAACCCACATCACTTTTATGAGTTGAGTGGGTTTTTACTTGTGTTATCTGTAGTTGACTATTTCAAATTCACAATATCCCAAAAACCGTCTTCATCTTTTTCTAATTTTCCGAGTTTCATTTTATCTTCAAGATACATTTTAATATTATCCTCATAGGAATATGCCGTATGCATTTCATATGTGTCTAATGTTTCTTTTTCTACAATTACAGGGCCGTTGCCAACAAGTGGAGAATTTTTTTTAGAATCTCTAACATCATAGCAGAAAATCCAACCAAAATCGAATTCTTCTGTTGCATTTTCATATATGATAATATCACTTTCCTCTTCTTCATTCCATAGAATATCTTTGATGATAAAATCTACATACTCTTGCATTACTGTTTGTGCTTGTTCTTTTGTATACATTATTTTTTAATTTAAAAATTTGTTGGTAAAAAACGATATTCATCATATATTAAATTTGCTTTTCTTCCTGTTTGGCCATCTAAAAATTTAACAACACCATTTTCATTAAGGACATTAAATACATGCCCTGAATTTCGTCCATTTATCTTGCCATAAACTATCCCACGCTGTCCTAGTTTTAGAGTTTGTCTTATTTCTTTAGGTCTCATATTTAATATAAATTTTCTTCCATATTCTTTTTCAAGAACTTTTATACTTGTTCCTTTTTTGTAAGATATTGTATTTACATATTTTCCGCCTTTCCATCTTTTTCTTATTGTAAAAGTAACGGCTGATGTTGGTAATCCTGCAAGTGTTCTATCAACAGCTAAAGCACAGTTTACACAATTATAACTTCCTTTTACCTCGCCGGTATAAATATTCCTATTAACATGCCAAATACTTTTTGCTTTTTTATTTTTACCAGCTATTTCAGAAATCTCATCTAAAATTCTTGCCTTATCCGCTTCATCAATTTGTTTTGCGGCAACAAACTCATCAAGTTTTTTTGCTAACAGATCAGATTCTTTAGATATAATCTTGGCATTAATTTTTAAACCTCCAGAAATTGCATCTGTAAGGTCTACTGATAAAGTAAGCATTTCTAACCAAAATAAGAAATTTGTTAAGGCTCTTCCAAACTCAGTATCTTCTAATCCTGTTATTTTTAAGAGGATGTTGATTGTTCCACTTGAAATTTCAATAGCAGCAGCAACTCCTTTGGCAGCTTTATATACATAAAATGTGTTTTTGAGTCGAATCCCATTTTTTATTATATCAGCTGCATCAGCAATTCTTGCTAAGTGGCGAAACTTCGCTAGATTTCCAAACCCTGAAAGTGATGTCAGTATGTCAAATGTATAAGAAACAGTTGTGCCAACATTGTTCCAAAACGCTTTGTCTTCACTAGCTTTTATTAGCAGAGCAGGCGATATTTTTTGCAATTTTATAGCATCTTTATCTGTAGGATTAGGTAATGAAACTGGATATAATGGGTGGTATGTAAGTTGCCAATTCCCTTCTATTAGTGCAGTAACATCATCTGCACTTTCAGGGAAGAAAGCCCCATAAAGTTCATCAGACCAATGTATATCAGGAGTAAAAACGATATTATCATTTTCGTCGAATACTACGTCAGTATTACTTGTATGAAATCCAATTATTTTATTAGATTTATATGGAAGCATTTTCCAGGGCTCTTTCTTTTCCTCTTTCTTTGTTATTTTAGTATAATATGAAGTGTTTTTGTACACTTCATGATCACGTTTGAAATACGAACTCTTTCTCCATATTTTGTAAATAAAATAGTTGTAGCGAACAAAATTATTTGTGTTCATCTTATGATAGAAAGTGATAAGATAACTACGTCCTTCATATGTTTTGGAAAGTAATTTATCTAGCAAATAATCATTTTTTTCGTTGTTTTCTATATTCTTATGTTGTTGAATAAGTTGTAAAATTTCGAATAATTTTATTGTAATATCTTCAACATTCACTGTTATATTTGTGATAGGAAACTTTATAACACTATCTATAGCAAACCAAATAAATCTTTCTCCTAGTAATATATTCCTGTTTTTTTTATCTCTAAACAAATTTTGCTCTTTGATAAAGAAATCTAATGGAATATAATAGATGATGACTAGTATTCCAACAATAGAAAACTTAGATTTAATGTTGTTAGTTCTAATTTCGAGTTCTTCAGTAACAATTTCAACATATTTTTTAAAGCAATCTCTTTTTCTAAAATTAGTACCTTCCCATATATCTAATGGAGACACACCATTTCTAAAATAAGTAAGTTCCATAAATGCTAAAAAGCCTTCTAAATGATTAAATGTGAGTTTTATTGCAGGTTGGAAACGTCCGTTAGTGATAGGGATTTCAAAATGATCATTAAGCAATTTGTGGTATTCATAATATAGCGTAATTTTCCCTTGTTCTTTTATGATTTTTGGATACCAATATATTTCCCCAGCTTCTTTGTAAAGACTCAAATTTATAATTCGCTTTTTATACTCTTCTTTAGATTGCTCTAGAAGCAATTCCCCAAGCATCACTTCAATAGGCGTATTTCTATAACCACTAGCGTTTTTGTAGTCTAGTTGGTATTCTCCATTTGTAAGTCCTCCTAAATCCTTAGGATTATAGTCTAGTGTTTTATGTCCAAAAATCTTTATTTCGGGGAGTGCAATTTCAACAGAATATATTTTTTGTTGTTCAACATGATAATAATGTAAATGTTGTAATTCAATAGGAATGAAAGTTAAATTATCATACGGTAGAAAATAACTTTCGTCAGAACTTGTGTTAGGAATTAAAACATGCTCTAAACTTATATAAGTAGTTTCGCCATTTCGTATTCTTTTAAAATAATAATCAACTTCATCCCCATTTCTTGTTACAACGAGTGGATACTGAATGTTGATGGGGAGAAATCCACCACCTAAATCTTCTGCAACTGGAGAACCTTTTCGAATAATTTTGGTTACATTCTTTGAAAAAGAAAACTGCTCTTCATCTAGAAAATCACTATCAATTCGAATTAAATAATGTGTATCCTTATGCCTACTATAAGCATCATACTTTTTAGGATTTAGATATGTAGTTAATAAATTTATATTTACCATAATTATTCTTTAAGTTCCTTTCATAGCGAGTGTGTCATTTACATAAAATGAAATTGAAAAACTGTCCTTAGAAAGTTGTTTTTTATTTTTTAAGATTGAAGTACTTAGTTTAAAAGTACAGAATGCTTTTTTGAAAACAGCCTATAGTTTATAAGCGTAGATGTTTTTTTGTAGACGTAGCATTTTAACTAAAAATTAAGTTAAATAAGCGTTGAAAAAAGTTATTTTTTCAAAAAACAAGCATCGTATTATGAGTGCAAGAAAAGAAGAAAATTAAACATATGTATAGTTTTACTAAAGTAGCTCCAATAGTTGCAGTAAAAGTTTTTTTGAATGCTGATATTCAATTTGTTATCTTTAAGGGTGTTAAGTACTTTATAACCTTTTAAAAACATTCATCATGAAAAAACGTAGTATCACAAGAATCAGCAAAGAAGAAAAAGTTCAAATTGTACATCAAACAATTCAAATAAGAGGCGGCATGTCTGGCATGACTTCTGAAACTGAAGTTGTAGAATATCAAGGAAACAACACTTAAGCTTCCCAAATACAACAAATACTGAACATCATATAAAGGTAATTGAGACGTTTGGGTACAAAAAGACGTATTGCACACCGTGTCAGTAAAATTTTAATGGTTTAATAATTACATTTGAAACAATGAGTAATACCAACGCTACTATAAAATGCGATTCTGGATACGAAGTTGCTTTTTATAGTAGAATTGGTATAGTTATTAATAAAACAAAAAATTATGAAAAAGCAACATCTTACAGACATTAAAAATTTGGAAAAAAAACAAATAGCAATTAACATTTACACAATAAACGGAGGTGGATCAGATACCGAAGTTGAAGTTGTGGAATACAGAGCTGGAGACGATGATATTCTCTAGTGTAACGTGAGTTCGATATAAGTGATTCAATTCATATTTATGATTGAGCTTAGAAACTTCTTGCTAAATGACACATTTTAGTGTTTTATTTTCATTTTCTTTGCTTTCCCAAAGAAAAGAAACAAAAGAAAGGGAACTTTTCCAGAGGTATTTTTAGTTTTTCTTTCTGAAAAAAAACTAAAACCGCATGAATTTCCCTAAATTTTTTCCAAGGCTTCAAAAATTTTTAACGGAAAATCCCTGCTATACTTCGGAAAAGAAAAGTATCGAACTAAATTTTTACGTCGAACTTAGGTTAGTATAACAAATCTATACAGATTGTAAAAAAAGTAATTTAAAGAAAGTTGTTAGTAATTCGCTAGCAACTTTTTTTAAAATATCAAATCAATCAAAAAGTCAAAAAAGCTGTAAATCACATAAATAATCAACGCGATTACCAAAAAAATCATTCCCAAACAACACCCGCAATTTGGACTTTTTTTAGTTGAATTGGATTCAAAAACAAAAGGAGTTCTTCGTTTTGGCGCTTCCGTAGCTGGCAAAAAATATCCTCGCCAAGAACGTTCTGGGAAAGATAAAACCCAATCTTCATTACAAAAAGTGCATTGATGTGTGACTTCTGGAAAGTTTTCATCCATTTCATCAGTGCTGACAACACGTATAAAAGTCTCAGTGTCCAAGCTTTCTTCAAAAGTATAGAAGTCGTTTTCATTGGCAAATTCATATCTTCTAAATGGCAAACAACGTTCACATGGAGCTGAAATAGTAGTAGGAAGCATTTAATTTGAAGTTGTCTTTTTTCCTTTCATCTTCCCTTTCAAAGAAGTTGTGTTCAATTTCTTTTGCAAAGGTTTCACAGTTACATGCTCATGATGTTCTAGTTTCGGATTTGCACATTTTTCACACATAATTTTTCTTTCTATTTTTTATAGGTAGTAATTGGTTTTGCCTTTAACGTGTAGTCTGCCAAAATTGATTTCGCTTCTTCAGTTGTAAGATACTGTAATTCTATATGTTTTAAAACTTCTTTTTCAGAAAAACTAGAACGTGTTAATACCAATTTAAACACTTCTTTTTTTGTCGCTAACGATATAGATTTTTCCTTGCAAAAATTGGTATACGCATTTGCCATCATCATCCATATTGTAATCTCTTTGTCCGGATTTAGATCTCTCTTAAAATCTTCAATCCATTTTTCTTTAGATGTTGGATCTACTTCTTTAAAAGTTTCGTACAAATAAGTAATCTGCTCAAGTTGCTTGTCCGTTAGTGTTTCACGTAAAATAGGTCCTTGTTCAATTGTATTTGGATCAACAACTTGTGTTTTTTGTTCATTTTTACAACTCATAAAAAGCAATAGGAACAAAATAGGTAAAATTCGAATCATAAGAAATATATTAATTTTCAGTTGCTGGAGTTGTTTCCTGTTCGTCATCTTCTTGTAGTTTTGTTTCTTCTAAAACATAGGCAAACACAAATCCGCCAATTTCTTTAACAGGTTCATATAAAATAGATTCATCAATTTTTTCCTTTGCTACAAATTCCATCGTATTATTTGTTCTGTCAAAGAAAACCAATACCGCACCTAACATGACGGCAACTTTCAAGCCGCCAAAAGCACCACCAAGGAGTTTATTCAAAATTCCTAACGATGCAAAATCGGCAATCTTTGTCAACAATTTTCCTGTCAAGGTAATCACAACTAAAATAACGGTAAATGTAATGGCAAACGCAGCCAAATTGATATATTTTTCGTCCCAATCAAAGCGTTCACTTAAAAAATCACCTGCATAATATGAAAAGTGAATCGCACCGTACACACCTGCAATCAAAGCTACCAATGAAGCTACTTCGACAAAAAGTCCTTTCATAAGTCCACGAACAAATCCAAACAAAAGAAGTCCGCCCAAAATGATATCAATAAAATTCATACGTATCGAGTTTTAACAAATATAGAACTTTTATTGAGAGTGATTTATTGCATTTTCATTCGCTTTCTATGGTAAAATAACAAACATATACAGCTCATTCCTACGAAACTAATTACCTTTGCAGCTGAAAAAGAAGAAAACAATGGCAAGAGACGAACAATTAAAAGAACGATGGAACAATGTGGTTGAAAAATTGACCCATCAATTTGCAGAAGGCGACACGCTCGATTTGGATGCAATCATCTATTTAATTGGTATTCAAGAGTTGGGTCAACTACACAAAACCTTCAAAAAAGATGAAAAAGTAAACCTAATGCATATTGCTATTTGTCGCTTGTTAGAACCATACGGTTATTACGAATTTGACTACTTTGATGATGATGGTTGGCCACATTACAAGTTTAAAGAAGCTTTGCCAACATTAAAAGCAGGCGAACAAACCGTTTTAATGAAAGAAGCCATTGTCAACTATTTTTTAGAAAAGGAATACATTCAGTAAGTAAGTTTTGTTTAAATTTGCAAGCTAAATCAAGAATATCGTCATGATAGATAAGATAAAGGAACATATTGCGGAAGTAGAAAAATTTACCCCGCAAGCCAAAGAAGACATTGAAAACTTCAGAATAAAATACTTAGGTAAAAAAGGATTGTTAAATGATTTTTTTGCTGAGTTTAAAAATGTTCCAAATGAACAAAAGAAAGAATTTGGGCAAACGATCAATAAATTAAAAACGGTTGCACAAGATAAAGTAAACGCTCTTAAAGAAGCTTTGGAAAACAATGCGGAAGAAAAAGGCGTTTATGGCGATTTAACGCGACCAGCTGAGCCGATTGAAATTGGCGCGCGTCATCCAATTTCGTTAGTAAAAAATCAAATTACCGATATCTTTGCACGTATTGGTTTTAACGTGTCTGAAGGTCCAGAAATTGAAGACGATTGGCATAACTTTACTGCATTGAATTTGCCTGAATACCATCCAGCACGCGATATGCAGGATACATTTTTCATTCAAACCAATCCAGATATCTTATTACGAACGCATACAAGTTCTGTACAAGTTCGTTACATGGAAAACAATCAACCACCGATTCGTACGATTTCTCCAGGAAGAGTATATCGTAATGAAGCGATCTCGGCACGTTCTCACTGCTTTTTCCATCAAATTGAAGGATTGTACATAGACAAAGAAGTAAGTTTTGCAGATTTAAAGCAAACACTACAATATTTCACCAAGGAAATGTTCGGAAAATCTAAAATCAGATTGCGTCCGTCGTATTTCCCGTTTACAGAACCAAGCGCCGAAATTGATGTATATTGGGGATTGGAAACAGAAACCGATTACAAAATTACCAAAGGAACAGGTTGGTTAGAAATTGGCGGTTGCGGAATGGTAGATCCAAACGTATTGACAAACTGTGGAATCGATCCAACGGTATTTTCAGGATTTGCATTTGGAGTTGGTATTGATCGTATTGCGATGTTATTGCACCAAATTTCAGACATCCGATTGTTAAGTGAAAACGATGTCCGTTTCTTATCGCAATTCAAATCTGCATTATAATCTCAATGAAATGAAGAAAGATATTGAAATTCCTAAAGTAGAAGGTGTGTATATGGCAGTTGTAGAAGAATACAACGAAATTTACAAAACAGACGATTGGAACGCATATATCATCAATGAAAATGAAGTTGATTTAGAAATGATATTAATTGTTTCTCGCGGATACGATACGGAGCGTGAAACTTCTGTGATGCGTCACAAATTGGACAAACTTCCTGCAAAATCGTATGCAAAAGCAGAATGGTTACAAGAAGATGTATTCTCATTAAACAACGAATTCAGAGTTACCTTTTTTCTAGAAGGAAAGATGTACGATAAAAAATATCTTTTCAGAAAAAACACCATTAACAAAAATGCATTTCAGCCACTTCCATTAATGAATGCAAAGGGAATTTTAGTAAAATAATCTGTGTCATTTTCTTTTAGGAACTAATTTGCTGAAAACTTATGAAACGTAAATTTTAGGTTTTTTTTGAATAATCTTGTTGGTTTATAAGAAATATAGTACGCATCATTACATTCATTAGTACTTCATGCTAAATCATTCTTCTGTAGTAATGTAGTTTTATTCTTCTAAATATTAGAAAGAAATTTCATCTTATTTTTCATCTCAATCATTTCTACTACAAAAATACCTCAAGGTCATTTTGATTAGTTTGAAGGAATTTATGTTTCCCACAATCAATATAATAACGGAAAGATGCTCTTGAGAAAATACCATGAAAATATATGTTGCAAAAAACTAAATGTGAATCAAGAAGCAATACATTGTGTGAACTTCTAATTTGAAAACAATACGGAAAACCCAGTATTTACAGGCTATTTCAACAACATTGTACGTTCAAAACGAATTCATACAATAGCATTTGTAAACTTAAAAATACCCATGAATAGTAGCAGAATTTTTTATGTTTAAAGAAAAGTAGATCAAAACTGTCTATATTTTTCAGAACACTTGCAATTACGGAAAAACCATAATATTTAAACGTACTTACCTTGTTTGTGTGAAAAACATACAATATTGTATAAAAAAAAGCATTATAATTGTCTTGATTATATGCTAAGTGAAAGTAGTGAATTTCTTTAATATTTATCACTATTTATGACAAAGATAAACTCCTCTATTATCTTTATTTAAAAAACTATTTTAAACAAGTACTCATGTGACTGAGAAGAGCGTAGCTATGCTCAAAAACCAAATTTTACTATGAAATTTTATGCTGGATGGTATGTTTTATATGTAAGGTCGCGCTGGGAAAATAGAGTCCACGAACACCTTCAAGATATAGCTGTGGAATCTTTCCTTCCGAAAGTTAAAGTCGTAAAGCAATGGAGCGATCGCAAGAAGAGTCTTTTGGTACCTTTGTTTGCTTCGTACATATTTGTAAATATAAAGTCATCATTGGAATTTCATAATGTATTATCCGTTAATGGCGCTTACTTTTATATACAATTTGGAGACACTTACGCTAAATTGACAGAAGAAGAAATAGAACAAATAAGACTATTGGTCAATAATGAGTATCTCAATCAATTTAGTACGCATGACAGACTTCCTAAAATTGGAGAAACAAAAAAAATCATGCATGGACCACTTCGCGGACTCAATTGCGAAATTATAGAAGCTGACAAATACAGTAAAATCATTGTACGAATTGATTCTTTACACCAAAGTATTCAAGCAACCATGTCACTCGATTATTTTGAAAGTGAAACATGAAATACACTAATACAAATTCGATGAACAGTATTAACCAAAAAAAATCTGCTGATTATTGGTTAACAAAACTCCAAAAGAATGCTGCCATATACAAACCTTCGGAAGAAATTTGTAGCGCTCCAAAAGCATCTTTTAGGACTGAGAATACTGCTTACTTTTCAAAACTTACAGGAGGCAATGTGCTTGCTGAGTATACAGTATTGTTAAGTGTGTTTAAGGCACTTTTATGCCGTTATTTTCAAGAAGAACATCTTTTTGTGTATACGAAAAACATTCAGGATGCTCATACTCCGCTGTTAATAGAGATTGAATCAATTTCAAAAAAATCACTCAAAACCTATTTTCAAGAGGTAAAGAAACAAATTCAGCAAGCGTTTGCTCACAGTGATTACGATGCGAAATTTCAAGAAAAATATCCTTTTGAACACTATGCGAAATATGGTTTTTTATGGGGAGAAACGAATGAAGAAGCATCTTCCAAACAGTTACTAACTTTACATATTCAAAAAGAAAAGACAGGTTTTGTTTATTATATTTCACATGATACACAGTTTGTAACCACCGATGTAGTTGCACATTTTTTGGCTACTTTCAAGCGATGGATAATAACATTGGAAACAATTTTACAGCAAGAAATTAGCACAATTCCTATTATAAATTCAGTAGAAAAGCAACAATTACTTTACGAGTTTAATGCGCCTGAAATCCGTTTTTCTAAAACTGAAAATTTGGTGCGTATTTTTGAAAAACAAGTAAGGAAAACGCCTGAAAATATAGCGCTTCTAGTTGAAAATAAAGAATTTACATATGCTTGGTTGAACAAAGCATCAAATCAATTGGCTCGGTATCTGCAAGCGAAACATCAAATACAACAGGACGATTTTGTAGCCATTAAACTGGAACGAAACGAGTATTTATTAGTCGCTATATTAGGTGTTTTAAAAGCTGGAGCAGCGTATGTTCCTTTAGATGTAAAGTATCCTAAAACACGTATATCGTACATAGAAAATGATAGTCAATCTAAAGTAATCATACATGAAGAATGGCTTCAAAAATTTAAAGAAGAAAAGAATCAGCATAGTGCAGAGAATTTGGATGTGGAAATTTCTACAAATCAAACAGCTTATGTAATATACACTTCTGGAACTACAGGAAATCCAAAAGGAGTTGTAATTTCACATAAGAATGCAGTGGCATTGCTGCATTGGTCACAAGAAGAATTTCAATCTGACAAATTTGATATTGTATATGGATCAACTTCTCATTGTTTCGATTTGTCCATTTATGAACTCTTCTATCCACTTTCAGTTGGAAAGAAAATACGCTTGCTAAAAAATAGCCTTGCCATAACAGACCATCTTTCTGAAGATAAAAATATACTCATCAATACAGTGCCGTCTAGCATGCGCCATTTGCTAGATAGTAACGTAGATATAAGTCATGTGAAAAGTATAAATTTGGCGGGAGAACCTTTTCCATTAGACATGGCAGAAGTATTACTGCAAACGTCTATCAACATACGTAATTTATATGGTCCGTCGGAAGATACTACCTATAGTACTGCGTACAAATTAAGTGCAAATACAATATATACAGCATCAATTCCAATTGGAAAACCTATTACAAATACACAGGTATATATTTTAGATGAAGCATTAACAATGATGCCAACTGGTGTTGCTGGACAATTATATATTTCGGGAGATGGATTGGCAAAAGGATATTTAAATCTTCCTGAATTGACAGCCGAAAAGTTTATTAAAAATCCTTTTGACGCTTCAAAATTGATGTACAATACTGGCGATTTAGCAACATGGATGCCAGATGGAAACATTAGTTTTTTAGGTAGAAAAGATCATCAAATAAAGCTTAGAGGATATCGCATTGAACTCGGAGAAATAGAACACGCAATTCGTTCGTATGATGAAGCAGTTCGACAAGCGGTAGTGATTGCTAAAAATGATACACTCATCGCATTTTACAGCGTAGACACGCCTATTTCAGTAACGGCGTTACAAACATATTTAATTGAAAAGCTGCCAGAATTTATGGTGCCAAGTCACTTGGAAGCGTTGCAAACAATTCCACTGACACCAAACAAGAAAATTGATAGAAAAGCACTGCAAACTCTACAACTGCATCGAAATGTAGCTGCCACATATGTAGCTCCAACGAACCATACAGAACAAACGCTTGTAGCTATTTGGTCAGAAGTATTGGGCATTGAAAAAATAGGAATATACGATAACTTTTTTGACTTAGGCGGACACAGTTTACTGATCGGGCAAGTTATCAACAAGCTTTACAAAAAGCTTCATGGCACAATTAATTACAGCGAATTTGCTCAAAACCCAACAATTCATCACATTGCCAAGTCAATACAGCAAAAAACATACAAATCAATTCCAAAAGCTCCGCTACAAACGCACTATCCACTTACTACAGCGCAACATAGAATTTGGGTTTTAAGTCAACTTGATGGCGGAAACATTGCATACAATATGCCTGCTGCAATGACACTCAAAGGCAAATTGGATCGTGAAAAGCTAGCACAAGCATTTACATATTTAATTGAAAAGTATGAAATACTAAGAACGAGTTTTCAATCCAATGAAGAAATTGAGACATACCAACATATTTCAACGGTAGCAGATGTTGCATTTGCAATCAATACCATCGATTTTAGTGAGAAAACCACGGAACAAATCAACGAGTTTTTACAAACAGAACAGCAAAAACCATTCGATTTGGCGCAAGCACCGTTGCTTCGTGTACATCTGTTGCAATTAAAAGAAGATGTGCATCTATTTTCTTTTGTAATGCATCATATCATTAGTGATGGTTGGTCGGTAGAATTGTTATCTTCTGAAATTCTTCGAACGTACAATGCGTTGGTCGCAAATCAACACTATCAAACTGCACCGCTTCCTATTCAGTATAAAGACTATGCGGTATGGTTGCAATCAGAAGCGTATCAGGAAATCCAACAAGAATCTGAAACCTATTGGATTGAAAAATTTTCAGGAGAAATTCCAGTATTAGAGTTACCTAGTTTTAAAAAACGACCTGTAGTACAAACCTATAATGGCAACACAATTCATCATCAATATTCATATGAATTTACGCAAAAACTAAAGGAATTTTCAAAAGAACAAGAAGCAACTTTATTTATGACATTATTGTCAGGAATCAATGCGTTACTTCATCAATATACTCACCAAAAAGACATCATTATTGGAATTCCGATTGCAGGAAGAAAGCATCCTGATTTAGAACAACAACTAGGATTATTTCTAAATACACTAGCAATTCGTACAGCATTCCCAGAAGGCATCAATTTTAAAACATTAGTACAACAGCAAAAAAAATCGTTACTAGAAGCATATCAACATCAAGAATATCCATTCGACGAACTAATTTCACAACTAAATTTACGTAGAGATACTTCGCGATCAGCATTATTTGATGTCATGGTTGTATTGCAAAACCAAAAGCAAGTACAATCTATTTCAAATGCAAAGCAAACACTTACGGGAATTCAAGTTGCGCCATACGAATTAGAACGTACAACATCACAATTAGACGTAAGTTTTACATTCATTGAAAAAGACACAGGATTGTATGTAGAAATTGAATACAACACCGATATTTATGACAATATATTGATGGATCGCATGTGTGTTCACTTTGAAAACTTAGTAACAGCTGCCATTTTGCATCCAAACGAAAATATTCAATCGTTGGTATACATTACCAACAACGAATCTGAACAACTCTTAACGGAGTTTAGCAATACAATTACAGCATTTCCACATGAAAAAACGATGGTGTCTTTATTTGAAGATCAAGTAGCAAAAACTCCCAACGCAATAGCTGTAATTTATGAAGAAAACAAATTGACATATGCGCAATTGGATGAAAAAGCAAATCAACTAGCGAACTATATTGAAAGCAAAATTTCCATACAGGCAAGTGATGTTATTGCTATTAAATTAGAGAAAAATGAACAAATAATAGTCAGTATTCTAGGTGTCTTAAAAACGGGCGCAGCATATGTGCCAATTGACATCAACTATCCAGCAGAACGAATTGACTATATCGAGAAAGATAGCAAGGCAAAGCTCATCATCAATCCAGCATTTATAAAACAATTTGAAGCAACAAAATCATGCCTAAGTAAAGCAAAACATACTGACGATGTATTGGCAAAAAACTTGGCGTACATCATTTATACTTCTGGCACCACAGGAAAACCAAAAGGTGTCATGGTAAGTCATCAAAATATTGTTAGTATTTATCACGATTGGAAACAGCAATACGAGTTGGATACATTTCAAATAAATCTGTTACAATTGGCAAGTGTTTCCTTTGATGTATTTGTTGGCGATATGTGCAGATCGTTACTCAATGGTGGTACCATGATCATTCCTTCGAAGGATGCAAAACTAAATCCTGAAGCTTTGTATGATGTAATGAAAACACATGAAATTTCTATTTTTGAAGGAACACCTGGACTGCTATTACCATTGCTAGATTATATCAAACAAAACGAGAAAGATTACCGTTTTTTAAAATTATTAATCTTTGGTTCAGACAGTTTTAACAATCAAACATTCAATGCTCTAAAAGACGAATTTGAAACCGAAGATCGAAAAGTAATCAACAGTTACGGTGTTACAGAAGCGACTATCGATTCTACATTTTACGACGGTTACACTACAGAATTACAAGGAACAACGCCTATTGGAAAACCTTTCAACAACACTTCAATATACATACTAAATGCTCAAAAAGAAATTGTGCCTGTAGGCGTTTATGGAGAATTGTACATTGGCGGCGCTGGTGTAAGTATGGGATATCACAACCGAGAAGAACTAACAGCTACAAAGTTTGTGCATATACAACACGCAAAAGAAAAAGTATATGCAACTGGCGATATTGCACGTTGGCTTCCAGATGGAAACATTGATTTTCTTGGAAGAAACGATCATCAAGTAAAAATTAGAGGTTATCGTATTGAGTTAGGAGAAATTGAAAGTATGTTAAATACATTTTCAGAAAACATACAACAGGCAATTGTTATTGTACATGAACATCAAGAAGAAAAAACACTAATTGCGTACTACGCAGCTACCGAAATCATAGAGAAAACGACACTTAAAAATTACCTTTTAGAAAAATTGCCCGATTATATGGTGCCAAGCTTTTTTATACAGCTTGACGCGATGCCGTTAACACCAAATGGAAAAATAGATAGAAAACAACTTCCAAGCATTTCAGAAGATGACATCATCAAAAAATCATACGTAGCTCCTAAAAATGAAGTAGAAGCCACGCTGGTTTCCATTTGGAAAGATATTCTTTCGTTTGATACCATTGGTACGCAAGATGATTTCTTTGAATTGGGCGGACATAGTTTAAAAATAAACAAACTCAAAAACCACATACAAAAAGAATTCAATGTTAGTATAAGCTTCAATTCGCTCTTTTTACAAACAACTATTGAAAAACAAGCAAGCATCATTGATAAATTACAACTTACAGTTCATCACAATGAAGAGGAAGAAGACGAACTGGAAAGCTTTGTCATATAAACCAAATACTTACTATACCAAAAACACAACATGAATAAATTTCTAATATTAATAGTCCTCTTTACAAGTTTTAACTGTTTCTCGCAAGTTGAAATTAAAGGAAAAATTATCGATCAGACTACCAACCAACCAATTGAATTTGCAGAAGTTGTACTGACAGTCACAGCAAGTGATGTTTCCATCGGAACCATTACAAATGCGGAAGGTGCTTTTACACTCGCAGCTAACTCAGGTATAAGCTACAGACTCCAAGTATTTTATGTTGGGAAAGAATTATATTCAAAAGAAATTACTATAGAAAAAGCTGTTGATTTAGGTGATATAAAAGTACAAAACTCACAAGAATTAACAGAAGTCATCATTACAGCACAAAAGAAACTCATTGAACGTAAAATAGACCGATTGGTGTTTAATGTAGAAAACTCTACCAAATCTTCCGAAGGAGATGCGCTAGAAGTACTGCGTGTAACACCTGGTGTACGCGTTCAAAACAACAATATCAATATGATAGGAAAAGGCGGTGTGCAAGTAATGGTAAATGATAAAATTATTCAACTAGGCGGAGAAGAATTAGCCAACTTTCTAAAAGGAATATCTTCTGAGAATATCAAAAACATAGAAGTCATTACTACACCACCTGCAAAATATGACGCTGCTGGAAATAGTGGATTAATCAATATAGTATTGCGCAAAGCAAAAGCAGATTCGTGGAATGCACAAGTACAATCTATTTACTTACAAAGACACAGTCCTACAGGTATTTTTGGAACAAGTTTTAACTTCAATAAAAATAAATTTAGTCTAGCAACTTCGTTAAATTACAGAAAAGAACAATATTATCAAGAACAAGACGATTATGCACATTTTCCTGATGGACTTTGGTATACATACTCTCCATTCAAAGCAGAAAATGAAGCACTATCAGGAAGAGTTGATCTTACCTATCAAGTCAATCCAAACTGGTCCATTGGAACACAATATTTATACAATACGTCTAATTTAGATGTGTCTGATGCGCCAATCACACCTGTATTCGACTATCAAACTAATGACATCATTCGTTCGTTAGCATCGGAAGGAACTACTGATCAAAATCCAGAATTACACTCTTTAAACGTAAACAGTGAAATAAAATTAGATACGTTGGGTAGAAAGATCACAATGAATTTAGATTATTTTACCTATTACAATCCGGATGAAAAAACATACAATGGAACGCAAATAATTCAAAACCCATTTTCAGAACAATTTTTTAGAGGAATCAATACTAACGAGCAAGACTTAGACAACTGGTCAGGAAGTATCGATGTCCAAATGCCAATGAAATGGGCTAATGTAGAATTTGGAGGGAAACTAACACGATCCATGTCCGATAATGCCATTTCGTTCTTCAACAGTGGTTTAGTAGACAGTCCTGTAACAAACTTGCCTATTCAAGCAAATGACTTTAACTACAATGAAAATATTCAAGCAGTATACATTTCGGCAAACAAAAGACTGAGCAAACGATTGGTTGTAAAGGTTGGACTGCGATACGAAGCCACACAAACAAACTCACGATCGATCAACTTAGGACTAAATGTCGATAACGATTACAACAAACTATTTCCAACGGTATATTTTTCATACCAAGCAAACGATAAATCAAATTTTGCGTTGAGTTACAGCAAGCGAATTCAACGACCAAATTTCGTGCAACTCAATCCAAACATCTACTTTATCAATCCGTTTCAAACCATAGAAGGAAATGCTTTTTTACAACCTTCATTTGTAGACAATATTGAATTTGTACACACCTATAAAAACTTCATTACAAAACTATATTACGGACAAGAAGAAAATTCGTTTGGGCAAGTTCCACTACCAAATTCTAATACCAATATCATTCGTTTTACCAACGAAAACTATATAGATTCATGGAGAATTGGATTCTCTGAAAACTACACCTTTAACAAAATAAAATGGTGGTACAGTAACAATAGTTTTGATGTCAATTATTTAAAATCAGAATTCAACCTGCCAGAACCACAAGACGATCAAGAAGGACTAAATGCGCGTATTGCTACATACAACGACATCCGATTAAACGAAAACAGAACCTTAGTTTTAGGTGTCAATTATTGGTATGATTTTCCTGGTGTCAATGGAATTTTTGATACCAAATCGGCAAGTTCACTAACACTCGCTATTCATTGGTTCTTGATGAATAAAAAATTACACCTAACATTTCGAGGAAATGATATTTTCAAATCAGCTGCTGAGCGAACTACAACCACAGTAAACGGCGTATTTCAACGTGCGCGATATTATTATGACAATAGAGCCTTTCAATTCTCTATCAGTTACCGATTTGGAAACAACAACATAAAAGCCAAAAAGCACCAAACAGGAAACGCTGACGAAAGAGGTCGTACAGGAAATTAAGTACACCATATCTTAACATAACCAACAAAAGTGGTACATCTTCGTGTACACACTATCTGCTGCAACACATTATCCGATTCAATCAAATGGAAGCCTTATTAACAAAATTAAAAGACTTGCGTATATCTGTACGTTTAAAAGAAGGAAAACTAGATGTCAAAGCTCCCAAAGGAGTCATGAATCTAGAATTACTGTCTGAAATCAAAGAAAACAAACCAGCAATCATTGATTTTCTGAGTTCACAAGCATTAGACGAACAACAAACGGAAGCAATTCCGCAAGTTCCACTTTCGTCTGATGGATACAAACTATCTTCCTCACAATATCGTTTGTGGATGATCAGTCAATTTGCTCATATTGGTACAGCGTACAACATGAACAGTGCCTTTGAAATAAAAGGAAATTTAGACATAGCTGCATTGCAAAAAGCATTCAACGCATTGCTAAAACGTCATGAAATCTTACGAACTGTTTTTAAGCGAAATAGTTTGGGTGATGTAAAGCAATTTGTACTAGCGGAAAACGAATACAACTTCGCTATAAAAACGCTCAATATCAGTAAAGAAGATGCGGTTGAAACTGTACTAAAAGAAAACTTGGAAGAAGATCTAAACCACAATTTTGATCTTGAAAACGATATTTTACTAAAAGTTAGCGTATTTCAGAAAAGTGAAACGACATGCGTATTGAGTATTACCATTCATCATATTATCAGTGATGGTTGGTCTACAGAAATTATGGTTAATGAACTCTTCCATCTCTACCAAGCAATCGTAAACAATACAACTCCAACACTAGCGCCATTATCAATACAATACAAAGATTATGCTGCTTGGCAACGCAGACAGCTATCAACAAAATCTATGTTGAAAGCACAACGATACTGGCAAGAAAAATTTAACACGGCTGCACCAACGTTGGACTTGCAGTCTAACGGATTGGTTCGACCTAAAGTAAGAACCTTCAAAGGAAACAGTCTTAAACATATTTTTAATGACGAATTAATCACGGAATTTAAAGCTTACTGCGAATCGCAAGGTGCAACAATATTCATGGGATTATTAGCAGCATTAAAAGTACTAGTACATAAATACACGGATGATGAAGATATTGTCATCGGAACGCCAGTTGCAGGAAGAAGTCAATACGAATTGCAAAATCAATTAGGATTGTACATCAATACGTTGGCTTTGCGAACCACTTTTAAAAAGGAAGACAGCTTTGAAACTTTTCTGAAACAAATACAAAAAAATACCATTGAAGCGCACGAATATCAGGAATTTCCTTTTGATCAATTGGTAAAATCATTATTCATACGCCGTGAAAATCGTCATCCTTTATTTGATGTTATGATGATTTACCAAAATGAAGAACAAAGTAAATTTGACGAAGCGTTTACATTAGGAAACATTACACTAAAAGAAATCTTTCCAATTCCTGTAGAAACAAGCAAATTTGATTTGGAAATATCGGTTATCAAAAGTAAAAAAGGCGCACGTGCTACGTTTACCTACAATACAGATATTCATCGACACGACTTTGTAAAATCAATTGGAATTCATTTGGAAAACTTGCTGGCAGCGATCTTAAAAAATCCTTCAAAAAGTATATATGAATATCAAATTCTTTCAGAACGAGAAAAAGAGTTTGTTCTAAAAGAAAATAATCAAACAGCAACGCCGATAGCAGCAACTACGTTTCTCGAAATATTTCAAGAACAAGTAAAAATTTACGAAGACAAAGTTGCTGTAGAAGACGAAAAAGAAAGCTATACATATGAAGAATTAGAGAGCGTTTCAGAAGCTGTAAAGCAACGAATACTCAACATTACAGAAGGCAGAAAAATTGCCGTCGGAATCATGGTAGAACGCTCGGCATCTTTATTACCAATTCTATTAGGCGTTCTAAAATCAGGATGTACCTACATTCCAATAGATGCATCTTTACCAACAGAACGTATTCAGCATATTGTAGATCATAGTCAGGTAGAATTTGTAATTACCAACGTCAACAAAGTACAAGAAATTTCAGCATTAGAAATCTTACATGCGGACGCCATTATAAAACCATTAGCAAAGGACACTTTTGTAAAAAATATTGAGGTTTCCATCGCAGGTTCTGATGCAGCATATATAATTTACACATCAGGATCTACAGGAAAACCAAAAGGTGTAGAAATCAGTCACGGTGCCTTACTCAACTTCTTAACGAGCATTGCTAAAAAACCAGGTGTGACTGCTGACGACATTGTATTTGCTGTAACAACGTATTCGTTCGATATTTCAATCTTAGAATTCTTTACAGGATTAATTGTAGGTGCCAAAGTATATGTAGCAAGTAAAAATTTATTGATAGATGCAGGCAAAATAATTGAAAAATTAGACACATATCAACCAACAATTATACAAGCAACACCAAGTTTTTATCAAATGTTATTTGAGTTTGGTTGGAAAGGAAATTCAGGATTAAAAGTATTTTGTGGTGGAGATGCTTTAGCGCCATCTTTAGCCGAAAAACTAATTGAAAATACTGCGGAGTTATGGAACATGTACGGACCAACGGAAACAACTATTTGGTCAAGTATTCATAAAATAGAACATCCAAAAGACGCTTCAAACATCGGATATCCAATTGCCAACACGCAATTATATGTGCTTGGAAAACAGTTAGAGCCAAAACCAATTCATACAGTAGGAACGCTTTATATTGGAGGAAAAGGATTGGCAAACGGATATTACAAAGCTCCAGAAATAACGGAAGCTCGTTTCATTACCTCGCCATTTAATGCGCATGAAAAAATATACAATACAGGCGATTTAGTACGTAGAAACGCCGATGGAAGTTTGCTCTTTCTAGGAAGAGAAGACTATCAAGTAAAAATTAGAGGTTACCGTATTGAACTTGGAGATATTGAAGCAAATATTATCAAATATAAAGAAGCTATCTCGCAAGTAGTTGTCGTTGCCAATGAAGAAGAAAATGCAAAAGCATTGGTGGCGTATTATGTAGCCAGCGAAGAAATTGACAAAAAAGCATTGGTAAAGCATCTTAAAGAAAAACTGCCGCAATACATGATTCCGAATCATTTTGTCGCTATCGAAATCATGCCATTAACTCCAAACGGGAAAATTGATAGAAAACGCTTGCCAAAAGTAGGCGCGGACGATATTATAAAAAGCACCTATGTAGCACCAGAAACAGATACGGAAAAATACATTGCAAAAATATGGCGTGAAGAATTAAAAGTAGAAAAAATAGGCGTCTTAGATAACTTCTTCGAGCTTGGCGGACACAGCTTATTCATTGTGAAAATTATTAACAATATCAATGTCGAATTGGACAAAGTAGTATCGTTTGACATGTTTTTTGCAAATCAAGACATTCGTTCTTTATCGGCGACAATTGACGCTATTCCAAAAGAAACCAGAGAAATCAAAATACCAAAATCGACACACAAAGGTCCTTATTTTGATGTTTCTCGTTCGCAATACCGATTGTGGGTTACTTCGCAATTAGGCGGAACAAAAGCATTCAATATTCCGTTGGTGTTTGATATCGAAGGCGATTACGATCCAGATATTTACCATATCGTATTAAAAAATCTTGTAAAACGACACGATTCATTGCGTACGAGTTTCAAAATGAACGAAAACAATCAAGTACAACAATACGTAACTCCGTATGAAGATTTTGACATCAAATTTAAAAATTACACAACTTTAACATCGTTAGCAGAAGCGAAAAGAATAATCACGGAAGTTGTTAATGATGAATTCGATTTGGCAAACGGTCCATTACTAAAAGCTGGAACAATAAAAATTGGCGAAAATAAATACTCAGCATATCTCATCATACATCACTTAGTAATTGATGGTTGGTCTATGGAAATCGTTTTTCAAGAAATTATTCAACACTTCAATGCATTGCTCCAAACAGGAAAACTGGCAGATTTTGAACCTTTGGAAATTCAGTACACAGACTATTCTCAATATCTACAAGACAATACGGAAACCGTTATCAAAAAAGAAAAAGATTTCTGGAATGCGGTATTTAAAAATCAAAGTCCTTACCTAAGATTACCATTCGAGCGTGAAAGAAGACCGTTAAAGAAAACATACAACGGCGATTTCATTGGAATGCAAATCGATAAAGAAAACACTACGTTACTAAAAGAATTATGTGCTTCAAACGGAGCAACGAATTTTGCAGGATTGATGGCAATTTTCAAAATATTACTGTGGAAATATACCAACGAAAACGACCTAACAATCGGAATTCCAATCTCAGGAAGAATCAACAGTCAGCTAGAACCACAAGTAGGATTATATTTAAACACATTGCCAGTTCGATCTAGTTTTGATGAAAATCAAACATTCTTAGACATCATCAAAAATGAAAACGAACGTTTGGTAAGTTACTATGACAATCAATTGTATCATATTGATGATTTAATCAATGACTTAGACATCAAAACACCGCAAGGAAGATCGCCATTATTTGATATTTTAATGGTATTCCAAAACCAAGCAACCTTAAACATCTTTAACAATTTCCATACGGTTGAATCGGATTTCAACATTAAATTATGGAATGATATTGAAGTAAATCATGCCCAATTTGATATTTCGGTTGCCTTTACGGAAAGCAAATATGATAAAGACAGAGGAATTTATGCGTCTATTTCGTTTAACACAGATGTATACGAATACGATCATATAGCGCGCTTATTGGACGATTATAAATATCTAATTTCACAAGCGTTGCGTTACAAAAACATGAGCATTTCTGAATTCTTTGAAAAAACATCGTACACGTTCATTAACGATGAAGAAATAATATTCAAGATAGATGATACGGCTAGTTTGGAAGACGAAGTAAATTTAGCCGCAGAAGCGATTCCTGAAAATGCAGATCTCAAGGAAAAATTACACAAAATCATTGCAAAACATTTAGATGTAGAAATTACGTATGACAATGATTATTTTGCTTCTGGAGGAAGTTCACTTGGAGCAATTCAAATTGTAAATGAACTAAATGCGGCATTAGGAAAACGCTACAATATCATTGAATTTTATCAACATCCTTCGGTAAATACCTTGCACAATTTTATAGTTCAAAAAACAGAAGTAAACGAAGAAAAACGCCAAGACGACAATCTTTTAATGACGTTACATCATACTTCAGAAGAAGTGCCAAATGTAGTATTCTTTCCACCAGTATTTGGCGAAGGAATCATCTTTAATCCGTTGACAACGCACATCAAAGATGAATTCAATTCATATGCTTTCAATGTTCCGCCATTAGACGATGCGCAAAACACTATGGAATTATTGGTAAACTCCATGGTAAAAAATATTGAGCAACAAGTACATACAAACAATCCAGTATACTTTGTCGGTTACTCTATAGGTGTCAATTATGCGTATGAAGTAGCTAAAAAAATGGAGAACGTATTTCCTGAAATAAAGTTACTATTAATTGATAGAGGTGCTTTGGTACATGAAAAAGCCCGAATTACAGGACGATTGATCAAAAGAATACTCAAAGAGCAAATGCCGCTCATAAAAAGCTTAGGACTTTCCGAAGCAGAAACGGAGCGTTTGCAAACTCAAATCAGACAATCACTAGAACGTTTAGAAAACTATGAAGTAACGGGCAGTATTTCTTCGCCAATATATGCGCTAGAAGCTGAAGGCAACGGATTTAGTGATTACATGCAAGAATGGAGCAAACATACGAGTCTATTTATGGGAGTTCAGAAACTAAAAGGCACACACTTAGAAGCGCTAAATGCTCCCAACGATACCGTAATTACAGATCAATTAAAAGCAGCTATCTCAAATCTTGAATTAAAATAAACTCATCACTAAAAACCTATAGCTAAAGGAAAACGCTTACTAGCATCATACATCTATGAAACCAAAAGCATATATAAAACATCTAGACTATTTAATTGCAGAAAACGAATTTGTATTTGAAAGTGATATTACCGACAATAGCATTTTTAAAGATTCTATGTATGAAGACAAAGCTTCATTTCTAAAATTTGCAGCCAATCAACTGGGGGGAATGACCTCAATTCGCATGGAAAAAAATCGCACCATGGAAGAAATGGTAGAAGAACTATTAGACAAAAACCTAGATGACGGAAACATCATTCCAGAAGCTATTGACCATATTATCATTGCTACCGATTTTAGTGATCGTTTGCTAGATTTTGGACATTACGTACAGTACGAATTTGAAATGCCAGACGCCGATGTCACACGAATTTCCGAAAACTACTGTGCTAACATTGACAAAGCTTTAGGACTTGCGGCTACGTTGGTACAAACGGACGCTGATAAAGAAAAAAATGTATTGATCATTTGTGGCACAAAATACGAACCAAATACGGATGAACGACTCATTGCAAACTATGCCGTTATGGGCGATGGCGTCGGAATAATTCTAGTCTCTAACAATGCTGAAGATGCAGTACTAAGTTTCAGAAACCAACAAACAATTACCAAAGGTGTGCTGCATGCCAGAAATGTAGACGAAGACAATGCCATCTTACACTTTCAATCGTATACCGAATGTTTGGATAAACTATTTGAAGATGACGCGGAGATTACAAAAGATGATATTGACGGTATTGTATTACACAATTCAAATCTTATGTTACTAGAACAAGTATTTGGTGCTTATGAAATTGATATTACCAAAATAGACAAAACCAACCAAGGTAAATACGGACATTTAGGAACGGCAGATTTTGTGGTCAATCTTAAAACACATGTTGAAAATACTAAAGACAGTAACCGCATCTTACTATTAAATCTAGGCGCTAATGGCACTTATGTAGGTACTATACTAGAAAGAGTCTAACACAACCTTACATAAATTTTAAAATTACTTTAATACGAGCTCAACAATGGAAAAGCAAACTATGGCAACGGTACTTTCCTATGGACTCCAAAATAGTCCTCAAAAAATAGCTGTCAATGACGGAAGTACACAATATTCATACAAAGATTTAGAAACAAGATCAGATCATTTAGCGGCACTATTACAAAATCGTTATGGCATCAGAAAAGGCGATCGTGTATTGGTCATCGCAGACAAAGCGAGTGAAATCATTGTTGTCATGATCGGAATTTGGAAAACGGGAGCCATCTATGTTCCTGTCGATAAAGAAGATGGAATTTTAAGAGCCAAATATATTTCCGATCTTATAGAACCAAAACTATTCATTTCTACGAAACGTTCTCTAGAACGCTTTGATGAACTTATAAAAGACGCACCTTCTTTAAATTATGATGAAGTAACAAACATTCAAAGACTCACTGATGATGCTTATAAAAAAGTAGCAATCGCTGGAGAAGATGCATCCGTTATTTTGCACACTTCAGGATCTACAGGGAAACCAAAAGGCGCTATATTATCACACAGCAGTATCATTGAATACTTCAAAGCACACAATGAACACATTCAATTTACAGCGAAAAGCAGAATTATAAACTACGGACCATTTCATTTCGATATCAGTCTACAAGATACGTTTATGCCATTGTATTTTGGTGCTAGTGTGTATCTATTCAGAGGAATGTTTATCTCTCCAATAATCATCAATCTGATAAAAGAAGAAAAAATAACACATCTAATTGCCATCGCTTCTGTACTTTCATTAATTGCTGGAAAAAGAGAGCAAATAGAACAACTAAAAGATTCTTCCTTAGAATTCTGTCAAGCAGGTGGCGAAATTTGTGATGTAAAAATTTTCAATGCTTGGGCAGAATTAATGCCACACATACGTTTGTACAATGCTTACGGACCTGTAGAATGCAATTCTATCTGTTCGGTATACAGAATTCACAAACCAGATTACAACAGAAAAAAACCGTTTTCTTTTGGCAAACCCTTAAAAGGATCAAAAGCAATCTTACTTGATGAAGATCAAAACGTCATTACCGAAAGTGAAACCAAAGGCGTATTGGCAATTGCTGGACCGCAACTTATGAATGGGTATTGGAAAAAACCAGCATTAACAGCACAAGTATTTTACTATCACAATGATGAAAAATACTATATCACAGGTGATTTAGCAAAACGTGATGATGATGGCAATTACTACTTTGAAGGCAGACGTGATAAAGAAGTAAAAATTCTAGGAAAACGCATCAATCTAAATGAAATACGCAACAGTCTCTTTAAAATTGATGGCATAGATTACGCCATTGTAGATACTGTACAATTAGAAGCAGAACGTCAAATATATGCGTATGCGTATGTATCGCCAAAAAATGAAATTTCGTATGATGACATCTTAGAACATTTACGAAGCAATTTACCTTACTACATGGTGCCAAAATACCTATGTGTTTCTAACAACATTGCCAAAACAAGTACAAATAAAGTAGACGAGCGTACCATATCAAATGCGCTTTCTAACAAAATAAAAGAAGCTGCTGAAACCTTTGAGCTTACCTACTAAGTTTCCAAAAACGAACAGCATTAACACCTTACGACCTTATGGAATCAATACAGAAAAACTTAGAAGAAACAATTGTATCACTGCTTTCGAAGAATGCGAACATTACAGCAGATCAAGGCGATATGTACAATGTAGAATTCAAATCGATGGGATTAAGTTCTTTAGACATCATTAAAATGTTTATCGATTTGGAAAAAGCTGGATTCATAAAACTATCCGCACTAGGAAATAACGAACCGCCTCGAACGGTAAATGAAATGATACACATGTGCAACGAACTAAATTGAATTTAAAAAATACATTTTACATAACAACCAATACCAATTCATACTACACACTCTTTCTCCCTAACGTACGCTTTTTGCAATTATAATTACTACTGTTTAATAAAAAAACTATTCATAAAACTTATTACACCATACACTGAAATTTTAATATGAGTCGGCTATTACCTACCAAAAATAGTGTATTCAAAAATTACACCTACGATGAAAACAGTTTCCAAAAAGCAAGTTATATATTCACAGAATGTTATAACAATTACCGATCAACTAAAAGAACAGCTCAAGCTCGAACTGCTACAAAACAAATATTCTCCGTATGAAAATATTGAAGAATTCCTAAAAGCATCATTAGACACGTTTAGGAAATTTTTACCGACAAATGTGTACCAAGAAATAATAGCACTTAAAAAAGATTTAGATTCTTTGGGATATTTAATCATAAGAAACTTGCCTAGCGATAGTGACTTATGTGGTACGCCAAAAAATGTACAAGAAATACATACCAACAAAAACACCTTTATCAGTGAAGGATGCATCACAGGAATTAGTCAACTATTTGGAGAAATATATGGGTATAAAAATGAAAAAGATGGACGACTTATTCACAACATCATTCCCAAAGAAGGCAAAGAAACAGCACTTTCCAATGAAGGATTTGGAAAAATATTAGAATTGCACAACGAAGACATACATTTATATCCGTACTCACCTACATACTTGGCGTTGTACTGTTTGCGAAAAGACAGAGAAGAAAATGCAAAAACATATGTATTATCTATCAACAAAATCAATGAAATTTTACCCGACGATTTAAAGAAAATGCTCAGTGAAGAATTGTACTATATAGAATCTCCAGAATCGTTTGGAGAAGGTTCGCGCTCTTCAGGACTATTACCCGTATTAAAAGGTTCTGAAACAGCACCACAAATTATAGCCGAATTTAACGATATGCGTGGTATTACCAGAGAATCTCGAAAGGCGTTAGAAGAATTCAAAAAAATATGCTACAACTCAGAGTTTTTAAATGAAATTAGCTTGTCTTTAGGCGATTATATCATCATGGATAATCGGAAAGTATTGCACGGTCGTAGTTGTTTTACACCTTACTTTGATGGCGAAGATCGTTGGTGTCAACGCGTATTTGTCAAAGCTGGCGACTTATGGGATTGGCGTGAACTATTTCAAAAACCAAGAGTCTTAAACTTATAACAATAACTTTTACCTGACAACATGATCATAGATAACTTAGATCAACTCAAAAAACTAGCTCCCAAATGTGTCATGCTCTTTTCTGGCGGATTGGATAGTTCGTATTTTTTACTCTGGGCAACACAAAACAATATTGACGTAGTGCCAGTTTACACACACTTAGGACCTGCAAAATGTCCAACGATTGACGATTTTCCAATGGTAATTGCCTTAGGTCAGCAACTTATTATTGATGACATGACCGAACGTTTGGCAACCGACTTTATCACGCAAGGAATCAAAGCAACCACATACTATCAAGAATTATTTCCAGTATGCTCCACCTTTAGTCGTCCGTTGATAGCCAAAAGAGCTATTGAAATTGCACATGAACATGGAGCAACTTGTGTTGTACATTCGGCAGGATTTCATCAAAATAGTGGCGCACGATTCAACAACTCGGTAAACTATTTAGATGCGTCTATCATGATTGGAACACCATTTTTAAAAAGCGATCTCTCAAGAGAAGAAAAAATGGAATACCTCAATCAACACGGTTTTAAAAAGAAATCTCAAATCTACAGCATTGATGAAAATATTTGGGGAAGAGTCATAGAAAACGGAGAACTAGACGATTTTAGCTTTCCAGTTCCCGAACATGTTTTTGGTTGGACAAACCATGCAGCACTTCAAACAACACCGCACGACTGCACCTTAACATTTGAAGAAGGAATTCCAGTAGCTTACAACGGCGAACGTAAAACTTTGGTACAACTGCTTGCTATACTCAATGAAATAGGTGGAAAATACAATATTGGACGGTACAACAATTTAGAAGATACATCTTTGGTATTAAAAAATCATGAAGTACGTGAAGCTCCAGCCGCAGAAATATTGCACATAGCTAAAAAAACACTCGAACAATCCATCTTTACAAAACCTGAAATTCAAGTCAAAAAATATCTAGACAACCAATGGATTGATTTAGCAGTCGCTGGTTTTTGGTTTTCTCCACTCAAACTCAGTATTGACGCATTTATGAATTCGCTCAACAAAAAAATAAATGGAGAAGTACATGTACGATTGTACCAAGGAAGACCATTTATATCGGGAGTAAAATCAGAAAGTGTGTTAGATTTTCATGGAGCTTCCGAAACAGCTAAAGAACAGATTCACAATATTTCCTACAAAGAACTTTTTGAAGTTACGCAAAGCATGTTAAAATAAGTTGGAAATACGTTTTTCAATTAAGGAAATATTACTTAAGTTTAATAAGAATTTATAACCGATCACATAAAACCAATGGAGACAACAAAAGAGAAAATAGTTGGATATTTTGACCAAGCCAACGCAACCTACGAAGGTATTACTCACGAACCTGCAGGAAGCGCTGAAGAATATCACAATACACTCGGAACTCGTTATGAACAACAAGCAAAAGCACTATTTGTACGCTACAAAAAAACAGGAGAAAAAGGCTTCGTAGTTGTAGCTCTGCAAGCTCAAAAACGTGCCGATTTGAGCATTATCAAAAATTTAATGCAAGCAAAAGAAGTAAAACTAGCAAACAAAGATCAGCTAAAAGAAGTCACAGGATGCAATTTTGGTGAATTGCCACCGTTGGGCAAACTATTTGGACTCAAACTTTTTATGGATAAAGATTTAGTAGAAGAAGATAAAATTTACTTCAATGCAGGCGATTTATCGTTTTCAATTGCCATCTCGCCCGACGAAATTATACGCTTAGAAACACCTGAAATATTTTAAATATTTTATCAAATTATCAAATAAAAAAATATAAAAGTCAAGGTATCATCACATCACTACAATTGTATACAAGCATCTTTCCCTAAACAATACGATACCTTTCCTAAAAAATTATAGAAAAATAACTATCGCTACAAACAATGATTTCTAGCGATAGTTATCTCACACACAAAAGCAGATAGTATACATACCTATTTGCTACAGACACAGACACCATACATATTAAATTCTATAGACACAGACACCATTTCTAATGGAATACAACATGCATTCTAATACGCATGATGCAGAATCATATTACTTATTAACAACAGTAAGTCTACTTACAAATTACCATTTAAATTATGCAAATTTCTCAGCAACAACGAATTGATGCTCTTTTTAGAGAAGTAGCTATTAAATTTCCTGACAAGGTTGCTATAACGACAGGGAATGAACAGCTAACGTACAAAGAGTTAAATGATTACTCGGATACGATCTGTAATCATATTATAAAAAACAAACTAAGTACAGCAACGTATATTGGTGTTTGCTTTAAAAAAAGTGCCAATGCTATTATACACATTTTAGGAATCTTGAAAGCAGGATATGCTTACGTTCCTATTGATCCATTATATCCTTCCGAACGGATCAACTATATCATAGAAGATAGTCAACTAAATGTAATTTTTTCAGACACTGAAACTGCGCTTGATGCTGCCATTCAAAATGTCAATATTGAAAAAGTAGATTACAAAGCAACTCACAATCACATTCCAGTTTCAACAGAAAATCGTTCAGAAGATGCATATGTAATTTATACTTCAGGAACCACGGGAAAACCAAAAGGTGTGGTAATTCAGCATCAAAATGTAATGCGACTTTTTAGTGAAACAGAAAAACACTTTCACTTCTCAGAAAAGGATACTTGGACCTTATTCCACTCATTATCATTCGATTTCTCTGTCTGGGAAGTATTTGGCGCTTTGCTTCATGGTGGCGAATTGGTCGTTGTACCATTCAATATCAGTAGAAATCCGCGTATGTTCTTAAACTTAGTCAAAGAAAAAGGAATCACCATACTCAATCAGACACCAACAGCTTTTTCAAACCTTATACGTGAAGAAAAAAATGAAAACGAAAAAATTACGTCGCTACGTTGTGTGATTTTCGGAGGAGAAAAATTGGATATCAATCTATTAAAACCTTGGGTAAACCGATATCCACTCTCAACGATAGCGCTCATCAATATGTACGGAATTACCGAAACTACAGTACACGTTACGTATAGAGAAATTACCAATGAAGATTTCAATACGCCAGAGCTAAGTCCAATAGGATTGCCAATTACCGATTTAGACATACATCTACTAGATGAAAATGATGCTGTTGTAAACGAAGAAGGAACAATTGCAGAAATGTATATCTCAGGAGCTGGATTGGCGAAAGAATACCTAAACAAACCAGCTTTAACAGAAGAACGTTTCTTAACCAAAACAATTGCAGGAAAAAAATGCAGACTCTACAAAACTGGTGATGAAGCATATTTTGCAAATGGCGAATATTTTTATGTAGGACGAAATGACAATCAAGTACAACTAAACGGATTTAGAATTGAACTTGATGAAATTATTTCAGTTTCCTTACAACATCCAAAAGTGCTAAAATCAGTAGTATTGGTAAAAAAAATATCGGGAAGTCAAGAAGGTTTGTACAACTATCTCTTAACAAGTTCAAAGCTCAGTACAGCTGAAAAACAAGAACTATCAAAACAAGTATTTACAAACTTGCGCGCCAACTTACCAAACTATATGATTCCTTTTGAAAATATAGTTTGCGACGAATTTCCGCTTACAGCAAATGGAAAATTAGACCTGAAAGCGTTGAGCGCAATTGATACAAATACTGCCAGCGATGCGGTAGCGCCACCAGTACAAACTTCTGTAGCAAGCTTGTGGAAAGAAATAGTACAAACAGAAACCATTGAAGAACATGCAGACTTTTTCGACATTGGCGGCACATCACTATCGTTAATTCAACTCTTAAAAAAGACCAAAGAAACATTCGGAATTTCGGTAAACACGTCAAAATTTATTGACGGACTCACATTTGCATCTTTTGTAGCAGAAATAAAAGCACTTACAGAAAAAGACGAAACAGAAGTTGTGGTTGAAAATCTCTGGAAGCAAGTCTTACAAACTGACAACATTGCCAAAGAAGAAGACTTTTTTGACATCGGTGGCACCTCATTATCGTTAATTCAACTCTTAAAAAAGACGAAAGAAACATTCGGAATTTCAGTAAACACATCAAAATTTATTGACGGACTCACATTTGCATCTTTTGTAGCAGAAATAAAAGCACTTACAGAAAAAGACGAAACAGAAGTTGTGGTTGAAAATCTCTGGAAGCAAGTCTTACAAACTGACAACATTGCCAAAGAAGAAGACTTTTTTGACATCGGTGGCACCTCATTATCGTTAATTCAACTCTTAAAAAAGACGAAAGAAACATTCGGAATTTCAGTAAACACATCAAAATTTATTGACGGACTCACTTTTGCATCTTTTGTAGCAGAAATAAAAGCACTTACAGAAAAAGACGAAACAGAAGTTGTGGTTGAAAATCTCTGGAAGGAAGTTTTGCAAACCGACAACATTGCCAAAGAAGAAGACTTTTTTGACATGGGCGGCACCTCATTATCGCTAATTCAACTCTTAAAAAAGACCAAAGAAACATTTGGAATTTCGGTAAACACATCAAAATTTATTGACGGACTCACGTTTGCATCTTTTGTAGCAGAAATAAAAGCACTTACAGCAAAAGATGAAACAGAAGTTACGGTTGAAAATCTCTGGAAGGAAGTTTTACAAACTGATAACATTGCCAAAGAAGAAGACTTTTTTGATATGGGAGGCACCTCATTATCGCTAATTCAACTCTTAAAAAAGACCAAAGAAACATTTGGGATTTCGGTAAATACGTCAAAATTTATTGACGGACTTACACTTACATCTTTTGTAGCAGAAATAAAAAATCATACCCAAAAGAAAGACCTAAAAACCAATATTGTAGACCTTTGGAAAGAAGTATTGCAAACAGAAACCATTGATGCACATGCAGACTTTTTTGATATTGGCGGTACATCACTGTCACTCATACAACTCATTGCTAAAGTGAAAGAACGTTACGGTATTGCATTGAGTACTTCAAGTTTTGCAGAAGGTATTTCTATTGAAAGTTTCCACGCAGAACTACAATCGCAATTACATGCAAAAGAGCAGTCAGCTAAAATTGCAATGCTTTGGAAAGACATTCTAAATATTGAAAAAGTTCCTGAAAATGTAGATTTCTTTGATCTTGGCGGCACCTCACTCTCGTTAATTCAGTTGATCAAAAAGACACAAGATGAATTTGGAGTAAAAATCAATACAAGTGATTTTGCAGAAGGTATCTCGTTCCATCTTTTTGTAAAAAAACTACAGGATTACAAAAAAGAACAAAAAGTACACCACGAAATTAATCTTATGTGGGAACATGTTCTTGGAAAAAACAATATCGGAAACCATGATGATTTTTTTGATATTGGCGGAACTTCATTGTCACTCATTCAACTCATAAAACAAGTAAAAGATGTATATGGAATCAGTCTCAACACCAGTCAGTTTACAGAAGGATTGACCAAATCATCTTTTGCCAAAGCTATAATTAACCAAAACTTGAATATTAAACAAAAAATCAAAAGCTAAATTATTTTAACATGGAAAACACCAAAAAAAGAAAGTTTGCTTTAACAGAAGAGCAAATCAAAGATTTTAGAAAAAACGGATATGCTGGACCTTTTACCTTATATGAGCCAGAAGAAATAAAAAATATTTGGAAGCGTGAACGTCTCAAAATGCTCGATAGAAGTAAAGCAGTATACACAGATGACAACTCCATCTCTGGAGGAACTAACATTGCAAACTATGATCGTCACTTAGACAATGAATTTTTGGCAAATCATGTATGTCGTCCAGAAATTGTAAACAAACTAAATGATGTATTCGGAGAAAATGTAGTGTGCTGGCGAAGCGAGTTCTTTCCAAAATATCCAGGCGATGAAGGAACAGACTGGCACCAAGCAGACACCTTTGAAAACGCAAGTGGAGAGCCACAAATATTATGGCCAGATTTAGATGGTTTTGGAGGAACATTAACAGTTTGGACTGCATTTACAGACACAGATATTGATACGGCTTGCTTGCAATTTATTCCTGGAACACACGAAGAAATGTTCTACGATGAATCGAAAGAAATGGAATACGATCCAGAAGCAAACAACAATCTTGAAAAAGATGGAGAAAAAAGAGGATTTTTTGGATACGACTATAGAAATCTTCAAAAAGATCCAAGCTGGAAACCAGACGAGTCAAAAGCGGTTTCTATGAAAATGAAAGCTGGACAATTTATCATTTTCTGGTCAACATTAATGCACGCATCGCATCGTCATGAAGGAAAAACAAACAACATGCGTTTAGGATACGTTTCTCGTTATGTGCCATCTATTGTAAACATTTATCCAGGACTGGACGAAGTAATTGAATATGGAGGAAAAATCTCTTTAGAAAATTACGGAGTTGTGGTTGTATCTGGAGAAAATACAAACGAATCAAATAAAATGAGAACTGAAACAACTACAGGAATTCCTTTTGAAGAAATCGTAAAAGGAGTGCAAGTATAATTTTTAATCACACACCACAGAAAAAGCTATTTGCAATACCAAAAGCAGCTTAGCAAATAGCTTTTTCTTACTTACTTTTCACAAAAGCAATAAAGTCACAACACAAATGAACGTACTCTCATTACAAGAAAAATTTGAAGGATTTACCGAACATTGGAATCCATATATCATTGGCGAATTGAACAATCAATATGTAAAAGTTGCCAAATTTAAAGGAGAATTTTGCTGGCATAGTCACGAACATGAAGATGAACTTTTTTATGTGTTGGAAGGCACACTCATTATCAAATTGCGCGATAAAGATTTAGTACTCAATGCTGGAAATATGGCCATTATTCCAAAAGGCGTAGAACACTGTCCTGTGACAAAAAATAACGAAGAAGTCAAAGTACTGCTATTTGAGCCAAAAATGACGGTAAACACAGGAGAAGAAGAAAACACGCTGACAATGGTACCTGATTGGATCTAACAACAAACACATACTCATTCAAAAAAACAAATACATTGGAACAACAAACACCACTCAATATAGATATGGAAAAAGTAACCGCAATTCATGCGTTACAAACGGCTATATTAGGTATAAAACCTATTGTTGAATATACACAAACCTCATTTACAATAGTACAAAGAGATCTTGCTGGTTTCAATGAAACAATGCGCGAAATTATCAAATGGAATGGTATTGAAAATTATATTTCCTTGGTAGCAACATCATATGAATCCTTGTCGTTTTATGAAAAAATGGCGCACATTACCATTACAGATTGTATTGAAAAAAGCAATACCACGTTTGAAGCCAATGCAGAAGAAATCAATTACATATTAAATGATCATATTGCTACAAAAGTTACCAAACATACGATAATAAGTTTTGACAACACATCACTTCCTGTATACACTTATGGCGATGAAAAAAAACCTACCATTTTGTTGGTATTGCCATGTGGAATGCCGTGGGTTATTGGACAAGCTTGGATGCAATTTTTAGGGGAAAATTACCATGTAATTACTTGGGAAACGCGCAACTTATTCACAGAAGTAACGCCAAATATTACCAACTTTGATGTCAAAGCACAATCGGAAGATATGGTAGCAATTGTTCGTCATTTTGACAAAGAAAATGTACATATTTTTGGAATGTGCGGCGGCGCAATTCTTACCATGCAAAGCCTAACGTCGTATCCATCGCTATTTACATCGGCTAGTGTTTGGCATGGCGATTACAATTGGCGAGACAATAGCATCTTAACCATTCATCAAAAAAATATAAAATCTACAATGATGATGGCATATGGTAGCTTGGAAGAAGCAGAAGGCATTCGCGAACTCATTTGTACACCAAGAACCATTAAAACCTTAGCGCCACATTTGGGTTGTATTATGATGTATCCGTTTATTGATGACAAGCTACTTTATACCTATTCTAAAATCAACGAGAATATTATGGCGTATGACAGTAACATGGTTGCCGATGACATTCAACAAAAAGTATTAGTCGTAACAAGCGAAGAAGATACAACGGCACATCCAGGCGGTTCACTACGCTTAAATGAACGTTTAAAACACAAAGTATTTTATCAGCGTAAAAAAGGAGATCATGCTTCCTTATTTGATGCGCCAAAAGAGCTACAGCAGGTATTTGCTGATTTTATAGAAACGGTTGCCTAAAGTAGAAACTCATGAAAATCATTGCATTACCATTTGCAGGCGGAAGCAAACATTCATTCAACTATCTAAGAAAAGAATTAGAGAACAAAAGTATTGACTTGGTTGGTATTGGATATTTTGATTCGGTCAAAAACAATAAATATCATAAGAAAACCATTCAAGAAGTTGCAGCCATTATACTAAAATCGATCCTGCCTATTATTGCTGACGAGCCATATGTAGTGTACGGACATAGTATGGGCGCGTTGGTTGGATACGAAATTTGTAAAATAATAGCTCAAAAAAATCTGCCATTACCTTTAAAATTGGTTGTAAGTGGACGCAATGCACCTTGTCATTCCGTAGATCATAAAACATATACATTGCCAAGCGATAATTTCTGGAAAGTATTAGATGAATTAGGCGGTTTGCCCAACGAATTACTATTAGAAAAAAGCATTAGAGAAATGCTAGAACCTGGCTTGCGAAAAGATTTTGAATGTGTAGAAACATATCAATATCAAATAGCTCAAAAACTACCCATTCCTATCGATGTTTTTTATGGAACAACAGAAGGAATTAGCGAAAGCAACATATACGATTGGAATAGAGAAACGGACAAAAATGTACAGATACAACAACTTACAGGAAATCACTTTTTCATCTTCGATCACACACCATATTTTATTCAATATTTTCAAAGCATATTTCAAATAAATGCAACTATTTAAAATTTCTACAAAACAAGTCTTTTACTTACTCATGTATTCATTATTGAATTCTGTGTTAAGTTTTGTGATCATATTTATCATTAATAATGCGTTGTCGGGAAATCCAGTATTCTTGAAAAGTCATATGGGATTCGTGTTTTTAGGATTGGTTGTATACACGTATTTACTAAACATTGTATTTCAAAAATACCTCAATAAGTATGTATTTCTCATGTTATACAACAATGAGAAAAAACTGTTTAGAAAAATGTTACAAACGCCACTTAACATCCTTGAAAAACTGGGAACACAACGTTTTTTTACGGCAGTGGAAGACTTGCGAACGTTTTCTCTTTTGCCGTATACCGTAACACACACGGTAAATTCGTTGCTAATGCTCATTTTGTGTTTGATATATATGTTTTCATTGTCGGTTTCGGCGGCACTAATTGTTATTGGACTCGTCTTGGTAGTAGCCTTTAGTTATTTCATTGTAATGAATTCTATGTCGAAACACGTAGAAAAATTAAGAAGCTACAACGATTACTATTACAAATATGTACAAGATGTCATGAAAGGTTTCAAAGAATTGAAATTAAATTTCTTTCGCAGAAAAAACCTAATGAACAAGTTCTTATTTCCAAACCGAGATCAAGCTGGTGTATTAGATTTTAAAATTAACTATGTCTTTCTATCCATCAACTTAATCAGTCAATATGGATTGTATTTTGTCATAACAACCATTTTATTTTTATTACCCGAATGGGGAATTTTGAACCGAGAAGACATCATTGCGTACGTCGTTATCATTCTTTTTATTTCGGGTCCGATCAACAATTTGATCAATCTGCAACAAATGTATACGCGCTTTATGGTAGCCCGTAAAAGAATTAGAAATTTCATCAACGACTTTCAAATTCAACATGATGAAGTAGAAGTAAAAAGTGCAGCATCTTTTCAAAAAATTAATTTTGACAATATTGAATACAGTTACGAACAAGCTACAGAAGCTGACGAACAGCATTTTGTCTTGGGACCGATTAATTTAGAAATTAAAAAAGGAGAAACCATATTTATCATTGGAGGAAATGGTTCTGGGAAAAGTACATTTATTAAAACACTTACAGGATTATACGAACCTACTGGCGGAAACATAAAACTAAACGATTCTTTGATCGATTCTAAAGAAAACATTCAAAACTTAGTTGCGGCGGTATTTACCAACAATCATTTATTCTCTCAAAACTATGAAGATTACGAATTAGATGACAATATGCAATACGAAGAGTTGCTCAAACTGATGCAAATGGACACTGTGGTTGCGGACACTTCGGATGAAGCTAGTCGAAGAAACTTTTCTAAAGGACAAAGCAAACGTATGTCACTCATATTTGCACTTCTGGAGAAAAAACCAATTCTTGTGTTGGATGAATGGGCGGCAGATCAAGATCCACATTTTAGAAAATATTTCTATACCGAATTAATTCCAAGATTACAAAAACAAGGAAAAACCATCATTGCAGTAACACATGATGATATGTATTTTGAATATGCAGATCGTATTGTAAAATTCGATTACGGTCAAATAGTAAAAGATATCGATGCAGCAACCATCAAAGAACTAAAAGATGCTTCTTGGATTTAAGCCAAACACACACTAATTACCTCTTACTTTCAAACAAATACAAATTATGAATCAAGAATTATTAACGATACTCAAAGGCGCTTCTGATTATGATCAAGAAATTACGGCTACAACTCAATTGGAAGACGATTTAGGATTTACTTCCATGAAAATGATCATGTTTCTCAACAAAGCATGCAAATCTTTATCTATAAAAATGACCGATTTAGACGCCGAAAAAATAGGAGAATTCAAAACCGTAGAAGAACTCCTGAATTACCTAGCCACCTTTAAGCAATAAAAATAAAGGTGCAGTACCATTCTTTGTCAACGCAATGCCATATAAAACATACTTATCTATAAGATTGATTGTATCACCATAGAAAACATACACATATGAATACAGCAAAAACTTTAGCACATATTATTGAGCATTGGAGTATAGAAACTCCGAATCAGCTCGCAATTCTCAATCACAAAACAAGTTATACATTCAATGAGTTGGAGCATAAGTCTAACAACCTTGCACAACAAATGGTTGCGCATCACAATATTAAGTACGGCGATCGTGTATTGGTTATAACAGACAAAGCTTCAGAAATTATTGTTGCCATTATTGCTATATGGAAAGCAGGAGCTATTTATGTGCCAGTAGACAAAGAAAATGGAGTCAAAAGAACAGAATTTATTCTCAAAAATACCGACGCATGTTTGGTTATATCTTCTCAAAAATACCTTGATCGTTTCTCAGAAGTGATTCATGTACCGACAATTAATTACCAATCTATAGCAGCTTTGCATGACAAGGAAAGTAGTTTCAAAACCACTAACAATGATGAAACCAATGCAGGAGTTATCATTCATACCAGCGGTTCTACAGGAATGCCCAAAGGTGTTATTTTGAGTCATAAAAGTATGATTCAGTACTTTAAAGCGCATAACAATCTATTGCAATTTGATCAACATTCGCGAAACATAAATTTTGGACCGTATCATTTTGATGTAGGAATTCAAGATACTTTTTTACCCTTATTATTTGGAACAGGCGTATATGTATACACAAAGCTATTAATTCCTAGACTCATTCTAGATCTTGTAAAAAACAACGACATTACACACCTTATCTGTGTCTCTTCAGTATTGGCATTAATATCAGGAGATGCGGAAATGATTAGTAAATATCGTGATACAAAACTCAAAATTTTAATGACAGGCGGAGAAGTATGCGATGTAAAACTCATCAACCGTTGGCTCGACAGTGTGCCAGGACTCATCATACACAATGGTTATGGACCTACGGAGTGCAACTCTTTATGCATGGCACATACCATTACAGAAGCCGATCATGAGCGAACCAAACTATATCCTATTGGGAAAGGTTTTGAAGATGTAAAAGTAATGTTGATGGACGATAAAAACCAACCAATTCATACACCTAATACGGTGGGAACGCTGCTCATTGGCGGCGATCAATTAATGGATGGTTACTGGAATGCTCCAGATCAGACAGCAAAAGCATTTATTCATTTTGATGATGAAAAATATTATATAACGGGCGATTTGGCAAAGTTTGATGCGGATGGCAACTACTATTTTGAAGGACGAAATGACAGTGAAGTCAAAATATTAGGAAAACGCATCAATCTAAACGAAATAAGAGACGCGCTACTATCCATAGAAAATATTGACTATTGCATTGCAGACGTACTTGAATTCAAAGGAAAAAAACAAATATATGCGTATGTATTAGTTCAAAATGAAATAATCATGGAAGGCAAATGGTTGGCAGATCAACTGCGAACTATTTTACCAGAATATATGATTCCGAAGCATTTTTATATTACAGATAAAGTAATCAAAACAAGTTCTAATAAAATTAACGAGAAGAAAACAAAAGAATTTGTAAAAGCCAATTTGGTAACAGAAAAAACGGCTTAACAAACGAAGAATTTCAACCAATAATTTAAAAAAACATAAAACTATTTAGTATGAGCAATACAGATATAAAAAGTGTGATCATTGAAAAAATTCAAAACATAAGTGGTCAATTTAGCGAAGAAGAACTTGCCACGGTAGAAGAAATCGAAATCAAAAAAATAGGACTAGATTCTATGGTTCTTATTGGGTTTTTATTAGAGCTTGAAGAAGAAGGATATATCGACATTAGTGAGATAGAATATGAAGAAGCTCCTGAAACGATTGGCGATATAATAAGCATTATTTCCAAACAGGACAAAGCTTATTAAAAACACGGAAAAAAGTATCAGAACACTACGCTAACAAGCAAAATGTAAACAAAAATCATATGAAACTATATAATTTTTATAAAATGGGACGACAACGGTCACCATTCAAAATTAATAACGTTTGGCTTGTATCAAGTTACGACGATGTAAAATTTTGCCTAGAGGCGCATGAAACTTTTTCATCAAATAAATTTAAATACTTATTTGAAAAATCAGATTTAGCCGACATTGATCAAGGTGTTTTAAGCGAGGTGAAAAACATGCTAAATAGTTGGATATTACATTCCGATTACGCCGAAGAAGTTGTGCAACTAAAGTATCAACTAACCGCGTTAATTCATTCCTATGAAGATGAAGAATTCAAATCAATCATGGAAACTTCACTATCAAACATCACACAAAAAATTGATCCTCAGCGTTGTGATTTAAAAAATGATATTGTAATTCCGCTGATGATAAAACTTGCAAAATTCATTTTAAAAATAGATAAATCGTTCGACGAAAAAGAATGCTATACACACGTATTTCAAGTCGCTTATCTGTTGCAAAAAACAACGTTTACTAAAGATGATATTTTAGCGTTTCATGAAAGTTTAACGTATCTCAATGCTTGCGCGCCAAATCAGCTGAGTGCGTCAATGAAAATTCAATATGCGTTGATCATCTATGCAATGACGTTCAATACGTCTAATTTAATTACCAATACGTTGTTCAACATGTTTACGCATGATTATAATTGGGATGCTTTAAAAATAAAAGATATCATCACTGAAACATTACGAACGGAAAGTCCATTGCAGTCAGTAATGCGAGTGGCAACAACGGATATAGAAATGAACGGAAAACAAATAAAACAAGGAGACTTTCTTTCTGTAATTATTGGGAGCGCAAACCGTGACGAACGTGTATTTGGTGACAACGCTGAAGAATTTCTGATGAATCGAAAAAGAAAACCATTACTATCGTACGGTATAGGAATGCATCAATGTTTAGGACAAAAACTGTCGCAAAATATTGCAATACACATCATTCCGAAAATTTGGGAACTCGTTAAAACCTCCGAAATTCAACATATAACTTGGGAAGATTTGCAAGGTTTTAGAAGTGTAGAAAGTATGGTAATAAATGAAAAACACAAGGAAATTACCGTATGAGTTCATTAATCCAATCTAACATTTGTAAGCTCAATGCTGAAGAGGAAACTGTAAAATACATCAGTAAAGGACACGGAGAACCGATACTGTTTTTACATGGATTTCCTGATCATCCGCAGACATTTGCAGCGCAATTTGATTTTTTTTCCGAACAAGGATATCAAGTAATTGCTCCTTACATGCGCGGATATTATAAAGAAGGATACAACGAAAAAAAACCAATAACCGCTTTACAATTAGGCGTAGATTTATTAGACTTTATCGCAGCATTGCAACTAGAAAAAGTTCACGTAGTAGCGCACGATTGGGGTTGCGCTGCCGCATACACCGCAGTACGTATTGAACCATCGTTATTTAGCAGTCTTACCTGTATGAGTGTTCCGTATGGAAATGCATTGTACGATGAATTATGTAAAAATACAGTACAACAGAAGCAAAGTTGGTACTACTTTTTGCTCAACTCTAGTGTTGCCGCTACTGCAATTGCACATGACAACTTTAACATGATTGACGTATTGTGGAACGATTGGACCAATGAAGACATACTAACACAAGAAGAATTGGAACGTATTAAAGACATATTTAAGGACAATTACAAATACACAGTTTCATATTATAAAAATGCTTTTGCCGCTAATTTTTCATTACAACTATTGCCTTATCTCAAAAAAATGTCAAAAGAAGTAGCCGTTCCTTTTTTGCTAATTCACGGAGAAGATGATGCGTGTATATTATGGCAAACCGTTGAAAAAAATCTATCCTATACGATCTTTACGAAGATGAATTTTGTAAAAGTAAAAAATGCAAACCATTTTCCACATAGAGAACAATCCATGCTGGTAAACCAAGAAATTCTAGTTAACTTACAAATTAAATAATACAAAACAAACAGATGAAACAAATTGATAATCACGTTCAAGAATACATCGAAAGTAGTGTGTTATGTTGGTTGGCAACAGCTAACAGTAAAAATTTCCCGAATGTATCTCCCAAAGAAATGTTTCTAAACATAGATACAGAACACATATTAATTGCCAATATTGCGTCTCCAAATTCAATAAACAATATTGTCGAAAATCATCAAGTTTGTGTGAGTTTTATAAATATATTCATTCAAAAAGGATACAAAATCAAAGGTTTGGCAAGTATTATAGAAGTTGTCGATGCTGAATATGCAGCAATACTTGAAGTATTTCATAAAAAATATGGCACAGGATATCCTATCAAATCATTCATAAAAATAGCAATCAAAAAAATCTATCCAATCATTGCACCATCGTATAATTTTTATCCTGAAACAGCCGATAGCGTTCGCATTGAAGGTGCCATGAAAACATACAACGTAGCACCCATTTCTTCGAAAGAATAAACATACATACATATCTATCATAAAATAAGAAACAAACATCTTTGTTTCATGTCTTCGTACACGCAAAATGTAACCATAAAACTTGTTTGTACGTCAATTTTTTAGCAAATCAAAAAAGTGTACATCACTTCCCTGTTACCAAAACACTATTTAAAACGTAGCATTCGCAATACCTATTTTACAGCAACAATTCAGCTCATTTGTGCCTGAGTATCTGTCAATACAATATTTGGATGCTGCTCATTTAATAACTTTTAAAAACTCGATTATGAAAAAGCATTATGACTGCCTAATTATCGGTCACTCAAGAGGAAACCTCAAACGAACTGTAAAAATGTTTGAATTAGCATTTGGAAAACAATCTGCTGCGTATCAAGATATGGATCAAGGGTTTTTAACCTATGAAAACAATCCGTATACACCATTAGATTTTTTAAATCATCTCAATGGAGAAACATTTAAAGATACGCCACTATCCAACACAGATTTTTTATGGCCACCAATATTGGTCATTGGAAGTTTCTTGGCACAGCACAACATCACATTTGATCATGTGAGCGATGGTGACAATGTAGAACTCATAAAAAAGAAACTCAAAGAAAATACCTATACAACTATTGCCGTAACAACCACTTTATATGTAGAAGCAAATCCAATAGTGGCAATTACAAAAGTTATCAGAAGTTGCAATGTAGATGCTAAAATCATTGTTGGTGGTCCTTATATCATGAGTAATACGGCCGATGTACCTCAAAAAACCATCAATAAATTACTAACGCAACTATCTGTAGACGTTTGTGTGGTAAGTAGTGAAGGTCAAAAAGCACTGACCAACATTATCAATGCATTAAAAACAAATACCGATTTAGCGACGGTTAAAAATATAATCTTCAAAAACGATTCCGGAGAATTTATTCATAATGAAACCGAAATAGAATACAATGAAATGAAAACAAACCGAATTGACTATGCGCTTTTTAAAGAAGACTTTGCCAACGGTTTTGCTTCTATCGGAACCGCAAAATCATGTCCGTATGCGTGTTCGTATTGTACATTTCCGCAAAGGGCAGGAAGATATTCTTACCTAACGGTAGCAGAAGTGGAAGAAGAATTAAATCAACTCAATGACTTAGGAATTCATACACTCACTTTTTACGATGATACGTTCAATGTTCCAAAAAAACGATTCAAAGACATCTTACGAATGATGATTAAGAACAACTATAACTTCAAATGGAATTCATTTTTTAGAGCCGATCAGTGCGATGAAGAAACCATTGATCTTATGGCGGCTTCAGGTTGTGAAGGTGTATTCTTAGGAATGGAATCTGGAAGCGATTTGCAACTAAAACGAATGAACAAAACTTCAAGAAAAAAAGACTACCAATTTGCCATTCCACGATTAGAAAAACATAACATTCTTACACACGTAAACTTTATTGTTGGTTTTCCTGGAGAAACTGAAGAAACAATTCAAGAAACCATCGATTTTGTCAATGAATTTAAACCTGCCTTGTACAAAGCGCAAATATGGTATTGCGAAAAACTATCGCCTATTTGGAATGAACGTGAAACCTACGATATCCAAGGAGAAGGATTTGATTGGAGTCACAATACCATGGATTCCTTAGAAGCAATGAAATGGCTCGATCATTTCGTAGACAGCGTAGAAACAAGTATATACAATAGAGAAGAAGGTTTTGGACAATGGAGTTTCTTCTACCTACAACGAAAAGGTTTTAGTCTCGAACAAATAAAACAGTATGTACGTAGTTTCTACGACATTGTATTCTATCAACGCAAACACCAAACCAAAGAAATTCCTGCGGAAATGCTCGCATCACTAATGGAATCAGGAAAATTATCTACAAACAATGTAGAAGTATACTAACACTAAATGACAATTACGTCACGTCACCAAAAATAAAATTAAAAATGAAAATATACGATGCTATCGGAGTTGGTTTTGGACCAGCTAACATTGCTGTTGCTTGTGCAATGGAAGAAATGGAATTCAGTAAAAATGTATTGTTTTTAGAAGCAAGATCAGCATCTATTTGGCAAGAATATATGCTTTTTGAAGATTCTGACATTCAAAATCATCCACTGCGCGATTTAGTAACGCCCAGAAATCCTAGAAGTAAATACAGCTTTACAAACTTTCTGTTTGAACACGATCGTTTATTTGATCATCTAAATGTAGGCATGTATTTTCCTTACAGAATTGAATACACGCAGTACATCAATTGGGTGGCTTCACACTTTAATCATATAACTCAATATGATACCAAAGTAACCCAAATTAGTGTGGTCAATTATGCAGATGAAAAAATATACAATATTGAAGATGAAAGCGGAAAAGTATATTACGCTAAGCGAATCATTGTAGCACCTGGAAGAACGCCAAATATTCCAAAAGAGTTCAAAAATCTACACACAGATCGCGTCGTTTTCTTAAGCTCATATCTAGAGAAAATAACGAAACTCTCAAAAGCACAAACGCTTAAAAAAGTAGCCGTTGTAGGCGGAAGTCAAAGTGCCATAGAAATCATGTTGCACCTATCGGCAAATTTCCCAGATACAGAAGTTATTGGGTTTCACAGAGCTTTTGGATTCAAGCAAAAAGATGTAAATCCATTTACGGGAGAAGTCTATTATCCTGAATTTGTTGACTTCTTTCACAAATCTAACGACGAAGTAAAAAAACGTTTGCTAGGCGATTTATATCTAACAAATTACTCTGCAAGTGATTTAGACGTATTAGAAACACTCTACAAAAAAATATACTTGCAAAAAATTCAAAACAAGCAGAAAATATTCATCCGTAGAAGTTCCGATATTCAGTCTGTAGAAGCGCATAACGCAGCATTAAAAATTTCCTATACACAATTAGAAAAAGAAAATATGCAGGAGGAAAACTTTGATTTAGTCGTATTGGCAACAGGATTCAAGAATACGGGAATTGCCGAAAATGAAGAAGCGTTGCATCCGCTACTACAAAACGTTTCGTCGCTCATAGAAGTAGATACAAATAACCTTATAAAAGTAAACTACAACTATTCATTAAACCTTACGGGAACACAAAAAAATACGTTCTTTCTAAACGGACTTTGCGAATCATCACACGGAATGGGCGATGCAGGATCCTTTAGTTTATTAGCACTTCGCTCCCAAAAAATTGTAGAATCTATAAAAGAAACAGTTCCATTTCAGATAAATACAAAGAACATTTCTGCATAGTTCATACTACAAAATCCTAAAAACAATTGCCGCTACTTTTTAATCGGATACCACAATCTACATTCGATTAAACAAACTTTTTACTAATTAAAAATTGTACAATTATGCATAAAAATAGTAATACAATTTCGGAAAAACCTATTGATTTACATCACTTTGCATCTAATGGTAAATCAGGGAATGAAAAATACTTACATAGACAACGAAAATTTGAATCGAATGCTCGAAGCTATCCTAGAAGAATTCCTATAGCAATAAAAGAAGCGCAAGATATCTACGTTACAGACGTTGAAGGAAATCAATACATCGACTGTTTGTCGGGCGCAGGATCTTTAGCATTAGGACACAATCATCCATGCATCCATGAAGCCATTCAAAAATGTATTGACACTAAACTTCCACTACTAACACTCGATATTACCACACCTATAAAGGATAAATTTGTAGAAACGCTGTTTGGAATTTTGCCCAAAGGTTTCCGAGAAAATGCAAAAGTTCAATTTTGCAGTCCATGTGGAGCTGATGCTATTGAAGCAGCCATAAAACTTACAAAAATTGCTACGGGAAGATCTTCCGTTTTTGCGTTCTCAGGAAGTTACCATGGAATGACAAACGGTGCATTATCACTGACGGCAAACACCAAAGTAAAAGACCAAGCACTGAATTTAATGAAAGACGTATTCTTTATGCCATTTCCATATTCATATCGGTGTCCATTTGGCGTTGGAGGAGTAGAAGCAGAAAAAATATCGTTACACTACATCGAAAACCTTTTATCAGACTCACACAGTGGCGTTCTAAAACCAGCAGCATTTATTTTAGAAGCTGTACAAGGAGAAGGCGGAACCATTGTGGCTTCACCATATTGGCTACAAGGAATTAGAAGGATTACCAAAAAATACGACATTCCGCTCATCGTTGACGAAGTGCAAGCAGGCATCGGAAGAACTGGAGACATGTTTGCCTTTGAAGAAGCAGGCATCACGCCAGATGTAATTGTCATATCAAAAGCTATTGGAGGAAGCTTACCCTTATCACTAATTGTATACAGAGATCATCTTGACAAATGGACGCCAGGATCGCATGCAGGAACATTTAGAGGAAACCAAATGGCAATGGCAACAGGAACAGCCGTACTAAATTACATTACAAAACACCAACTTGTTCAAAATTCCAAGAAAAAAGGCATACACATGCTCAAAATTTTCAATGAATTCAAAGCGCTATATCCATTTATAGGCGATGTAAGAGGAAGAGGATTAATGCTTGCTATTGAAATTGTGGATACTGACAAAAAAACAAGTCACTTAGGTTCATATCCTACAAGTCCAAAACTAGCTTCCGAAATTCAAAAAAGGTGTTTTGACAAAGGACTAATTATTGAAACAGGCGGACGAGAAAGTTCGGTACTAAGACTATTACCGCCACTCACTCTCACCGATGAGCAAGCCAAAGATATTCTTTTCATTCTTGATGAAGTATTCAAATCAATTAACAAAAACTAACTATATGGGAACTATAAAAAAACTAGACTGGAACAACTTAAAACATGAATATGGTGTAGATGGTCAACGCCTATTACCATGGAATGGGAATGCTCAGTCTCCATTTCCATTTGGAGGTGCTTATTGCATATGTCGTTCAAAAACAGATTCGTTAGCGCATGTCAATTCGCCTGCTGATGAAGAAGAAATGTTTATCGTCATAAGTGGAAAAGCACTCGTAAACATCAATGGAGAAATGACAGAAATGAACCAAGGAGACATTGTACACATTCCAGCGGGAGATCATCATTACGTATCCAATCCATTTGATGAAGATTTTCACTTTTATGCACTATGGTGGAATGGTGAAATACTTTCAGAACACACAAATAAAAAGTAAATTATGGGGAAATATATCGTTACAATTGCACCACCAACACCTAATGGAAATCTTCACTTAGGGCACATTTCAGGACCATTTTTGGCGGCTGATGTATTTGCACGACTTCGCAGAATGATGGGTGATGATGTTTTATTTGTTTCCTATTCTGATGATTATCAAGATTATGTTGCACTCAAAGCAATACAACAAAACAAAGATAAATTTGAATTGGCTACGCACTTTGGTAATCGTATTGAAGCAACACTCAAAGGAATAGATATTGATTTGGATATCTTCTTAAAAGCATATCAAAATGAACATTATACTGCTGCCATCAGAATGCTGTATCAAAATGCAGTAAAAAAAGGAACCATTCAGAAAACGACAATGCAAGTTCCCTATTCGGAAGAAGATCAGCAATTTGGATATGAAGCATTTGCAAGAGGAATTTGTAACTATTGTGGCTCGCATTCTGACGCAAGTCAATGTGAAGCTTGTGCAAACAGTCCTGTACTCGAAAAAATGGAAAACATGGTTTCTTACCTTACCAACAAGCCTGTGCAGTTTGTCGAAAAAGAACGTGAATATCTCCAATTAGAAAAATACAAAGAGTTCCTACAACAACTATATACCGAAAATGAAGTTAGAGATTACTTAAACATTTTTATAAATCATATCCTGAATGAAAGCGAACTAGATTGGTGTATTGATCGTCCTGGTGGACACGGAATCGATTTAGAAATAGATGGAGAACACAAAACAATTCACACTTGGTTTTCTGGTATTGCAGGATATTTGGCAGCTTCCAAAGAATTTTGGACACAAAACAATGCCGCAGAAAAACATGCCTATTTTTGGAAAGATACTGCTACACGGATTGTCAATTTTTTAGGTTTCGATTGTTCTTTTAGTCACGCTATTGTATATCCATCACTACTTTCAAACCTTGAAGGCTATACCAATAACTTCACGGCATTGACAAATAAATTCTTAAAACTTGAAGGTGGCGACTTCTCAACAAGTAGAAATCACGCCATATGGGTAGATGATATTCTAAAAGATTACAGCGCAGATGGTGTGCGTTTTCATTTGGCGCTCATTTCACCAGAAAAAGAAATTAGAAACTTTGAAATGCTCAAATTTACACATTGGTATACAAACTTTTTTGAACGTGGAATACAGCGTATCGAAAGCGTTTTTGAAGCCGTAACCGATATTGACAAACACATCACAAAATTACAAAATACCACCGATGAGGTACTTTTAAATTTCTATAAAAAATGGTCTCATCATGGCGAATTAAAACACTTTTCTATCAATGGAATTGCTTCAGTATTACAAGAATTATTAGAATATATCTTGAAATTATATGCAAACAAAGAAGCAGACAAAATTGTAGAAGCGTCAATACTTTATGTGTCTTTAAGCACACCAATTCATCCTACACTTTCAAACCAATTCATGGAAAAGTATACAATGAAAAACAAAGTATTTGCACACACCTTATTTAACAAATCGATAGTATCTTAAAAATGGCAAAAAAAGTATACGACACTGTTGTCATTGGCGGCGGAATTTATGGTGCAAGTTGTGCTTATTTTCTAAAAAACAAAGACAATTCAGTACTACTTATTGAAAAAAATAAAATAGGGAGTTCAGGTGCTACAAGTTATTCCAGAGGAATTACAAGAGTATACGATCCTGTGCCATCTCTTAGCAGACTTTCGTATACATCTTTGCAATACTTTCTCAATTGGGACAAGCACAACTTACCCGGAAAAAGCCCGTACAGCAGTTCAGGTTTTGTATATCTCATGGATAAAAAACATGCTGAAAAAGCAGCTTCTTTTTCTCAAGAAATGGGCAATAGCGACTATCCAATCACAGTTTTAGAAAGTAAAGCAATTGCGCAAAAATATCCTTGGATCAAAAATACTGTCAACAAAATTGCAATATATGAACACCTTGGTGGTTATGGAAATCCGACACAAACAGCAATCAATTTTGCTAACGGATTCAAAGAAAAAAAAGGAGAAGTATATGAAAATTGTTGTGTGCAAGCCATCAAACAAATAAGTGATCAACTTTGGGATATAGTGTTGCCACACGACACGGTACAATGTAAATCAATAGTGTTAACAGTTGGCGCCTATACCAAGAAAATACTGCCAACGTTGCCCATTTTTACACGTTCCATATCGCTCACACAATTGGTAGATCATACAAAAGCCATCAATATTTCACTAATTGATGAAACCATAGAAACGTACATTCGTCCAAATGCAGGCGGAAGCTTCTATGCAGGAAGTCAGGTATTTGAAATACAAGACACGCCCGATCTTTTAAACGAAAGTAATAGTAATGAAGTGGTAGACGCAATGACACGTTTGAACGATTTGATACAGAAAAAAACTGCGCATCAAGCTTTCAACGCAATGAAAGGCTACGATAGCTACACTGAAGAAAAAGCACCAATTGTTCAGTTTATAAAAAACCAGCCAGGACTCTATGTAGCTGCCGGATTCTCAGGAAGAGGTTACAAATGTTGCATTGCCATTGCAAAGGAAATCAGTACCCAAGTACACGCCTATCTTAACTCACAAACGGTTGAGAACAAACTCAAATGGCGCTACAAATTATAACCGTTTATTACTAACAATAATCACACAAAAAAATGATACGTATTGGAATATCAGCAGATTTATCACCAAACGGCTCTATACATCAAGATACGTTTATCAATGCCGTAAAAATGGCAGCAAAAAACCTTGAACTAGAAAAAAGAGGGATTGAACTTATATGGGAAAATGATTTCGCTACAGCTGAAGGAGGAACAATCGCTGCACAACATATAGTAGCCAAGCAAGTACATGCGGTTATTGGACATTATGCCTCAGCCGCTGCAAAAAATGCTTTAAAAACGTATAAAAATGCATTTCCAGTATTCTTGCCAGCCGCAACGGCAGATGCACTGACGCGAGATTTTCCAAATGCTTTTCGACTTTGTGGAAAAGATTCTGACTTAGCTGCATTTATAAAAAATGAATTTCAAAAAATTAAGACACATACTTTATACATTGATCACGACAATTCAACACATGGAATTGCTCTATCAACACTCATAAAAAAACAATTACGTACGTTAACACATGTATCACTTGTACAATCTATTGCAACTGCAAACAAGGTAATGTACGTCGGGAATTACAATCACAGTATCAAGTTTATAGAAAAAAATCTAACAGACTTAAAAACCATTGATGAAATATTCTTTACCGACGATTTAGTACGTCCTGAACTTCCTAAAAAACTAGGTCATATTGATCAAAAAGTAGTTGTATTTGGGTACGAACACGCTTCTCAATGCAAAACGGCAACACGCGTAAACAATCAGTATTACAAACAGTTTTCCGATTATCCAATGACGTATTTCTTAGAAACATACGCTGCGATAGAAATTGTTGTGCAACTGTATACCACAAATACATTGAGCGATTGGCAGCAACAATTGCACAAACAAACGTGGAAAACGTGTATCGGAGACCTCACTTTTGACACCTATGGAGACTCAAATTTCAAACGATTTGCAAAATGGTCAATTGAAAACACACAATTAGTTGTGGTAGAAAACTATAACTAAATACTGTATACATACTACAGCTGTAAATTAATCTTAAAAAATTTGAATTATGGATAACTTAAGTTCAAATCTTTTTCCTGAAATAGCGGTGCAAAACAACTTTAAAGATGTGGAGCATGATATTTCTATTGCTCAAATAGAAGCAGATTTTCGAAAATTGTATCAAATCTTATGTCCAGAATTGGTGCAATTAAAAATAAATCTTGATGATGAAACCTATGCTAAAATTGCAGCAATAAGTCATGGCGATTTGTACGCGCGTGTGGCACAAGATCCTATTACAATTGCGCCTTCATTTATATATAAATTATCACGCTCGTACAAAGTAATATTTTATTACAGATTGGCACATGAACTTTTTTACGTTGACAATGAGAACGAAAAAATTAGTAACTTATGTAAATATTATGCGTTTTACATCTCAGAAGAAGCGACTAAAACGACAACAATTGAAATTCATCCTCAAGTAAAAATAGGAAAGAATTTTGTAATCGATCATGGAGTAAATACGCTTATTGGCGCAACATCTCAAATAGGTGACAACTGCACATTACTAAATAATGTACTGTTGGGCGCACGTAAAATTACATTTAATCCAGTTGGGAAAAGACATCCTACCTTGGGCAATAATGTACACGTGGCAAGAGGTGTACAAATCTTAGGTCCTGTACAAGTAGGATCGGATTCCAAAATAGGACCAGATTGTGTTATTGTCAATGATATACCTGAAAAAACCATCGTAAAAAAAATAGTGACACAACAAATATCAACACAAAAATAAAGCATACAAAACGCATTAATTTTTACACTAAATGACAACACTAATTACAAATAACGCAGACTGTTTTAATGATTTAGCACAACTATTTGATGCCTACAGAGTTTTTTATCGTAAAACATCCGATCTTTCAGGAGCAAAAGCTTTCTTAGAAGAACGTATAAAAAACAAAGAATCTGTCATTTATGTTTCGTGCGATCAAAATAAAACCGTCACAGGATTTGTACAATTATATCCGCTGTTCTCTTCAACACAAATGAAGCGAATGTGGTTGCTCAATGATTTATTTGTAGCTACTGCACAACGTGGAAAAGGATTTTCAAAAGAACTCATAAACGCAGCCAAAAATCATTGCAAAACTTCAGGATATTGCGGACTTATGTTAGAAACCGAAAAGAATAATACAGTTGCCAATAAACTCTATGAAGTCACTAATTTTGAACTTGATACATTGCACAATTTTTATTATTGGGATGTTACTTCTAACGCATAAAAACGGTTAGAACAACTAAAAGTACCAGATTTAAGAAGAAAAGCCGCTTCTTACCATTTCCAAATCCATTATGAAACTTACACTACCACAACAAGATGTCTATTTTGAACAACTCTTGTACCCAAATGATCCAATATACAACATTGGGGCAAAAGTTGCGATTGAAGGTATGTTAGATGTAAACGTTTTTGAAAAAGCATACCAAGCTTTAATCAATCAACATGATACGTACCGAACCACATTTCGTATAGAAAATGTTGCTGTTATTCCTTCGATACAAAACCATTATACAGGAGCTTTATCCTTTCAAGATTTTTCTAAAAGTACAAATGCCGAAGCAGAAGCTACTGCGTTTATGCAAGCAAACTTTCAAAAAACATTTGAAGTTGTTTCAGGAGCATTCCTGCATAAATTTATCTTAGTAAAAGTAGCGCCAGAAAAACACTATCTTTTTTCGGTATATCATCATATCATTACGGATGGTTGGGGAACTTCGTTGATGTTTCAGCGTTTGGTAAAAAATTACAATGAAATTATAACAAACGGAAGTGTAATTTCAGAATATCCTTATACCTACAAAGACTTTGCAGAAGATGATAAAGCGTATCAAACTTCGGAAGCATACCAAAAAGACAAAGCGTATTGGCTAGAAAGATTCAAAATACTACCTGAACATCTTTTTCAAAAGAAAAACCCAAATACACAAGAAGCAATCAGTGATCGTAACGCAATTTTTATCAAACGCTCACAGTACAATGCTATCAATCTACAAGCAAAAGAATGTAAAGTAAGTACCTTTCATTTCATTCTCGGAGCGCTCTTTTTGTACTTTAGTCGTGTACATCAAAATACGGACTTCGCCATTGGATTACCTGTATTAAACAGAGGAAAATCGATATTTAAAAAAACAGTGGGTTTATTTATGGGAATTTCGCCATTGCGAATGAAAATAGACCACAATGCAACATTTGCCGAATTGCTAACTGCCATTCGAGGACAACTGCGTCAAGACTATCGACACCAACGTTTTCCTTTGGGGAAATTAGCACAAGGTTTGCACAATTTTCAAGATAAAGAACGGTTATTCAATATTTCGCTATCGTATGAAAAGCAAAACTATGCAGCGCACTTTCAACACACAAAAACTACTGTAATTCCGCTTACACACGGAGCAGAACGTGTGGCATTGGCAATATATATTCGTGAATTTGATGAACATGAAGACGTTAAAATTGATTTCGATTACAATCTTAATTACTTTGATGCAGTACAAATCAAGCAACTTACGGAACACTTTCAATCGTTGCTACGTGAACTTTTAAAAAATCCTCATGCAGCACTTTCTTCGTACGATTTTCTATCTGTAGCAGAAAAAAAACAATTGCTGTACGATTTTAACGATACAAAAGTAAGTTATCAAAACGGCACAACACTTTTAGACCTTATAAAAGCAACTGTAGCACACTCTCCAAATGCAATAGCGGTAAAAGATGCCAACACTTCGCTATCTTATAAAGAACTACATGAAGTTTCCAATACTGTTGCGCAAAACATCGTACAATTGGATATAAAATCGGCTTCCATTGGCGTATTACTCAATCGTAGTGTAGCTACAATTTCGATACTCTTAGGAATTCTTAAAGCTGGAAAATCATACATTCCGCTCGATCCTACATTTCCTCACAGTCGATTGCAATACATTGTTCATCATAGTGGTGTAGCTACCATAATTGCAGATCAATCGTATGACGAATCGTTTGAAAATTGCGAATTAATAGCATCCGAAACTATCTTACAAACAACAGATGACAAGGAATTTACAGCGCTGCCAAAAATTGAAGAAACACAAACAGCGTACATCATTTACACGTCAGGATCAACTGGAAATCCCAAAGGTGTTGAAATTGAGCACAAAGCATTGCTAAACTTTTTGCGAAGTATGCAACAAAAACCAGGAATAACACCAAATGATACCTTATTTGCAGTCACAACATATTCCTTTGACATTTCCATACTAGAATTTTTCTTGCCATTAATCTCGGGCGCATCCGTCTACATTGCTTCCAATGAAACCTTAGCAGATTATGCACAAACGATCACAACACTCAAAAAACAATCGCCAACAATTATTCAGGCAACGCCAAGTTTTTATCAACTATTAATCAATGGTGGATGGAAAGGAAACAAAGCATTAACGATAGTCTGCGGAGGCGATTTGTTGAGCGAAGATTTGGCGGCACAACTCTTATCCAATTCCAAGGCATTGTGGAATATGTACGGTCCGACAGAAACCACAATTTGGTCTTCTACCAAAAAAATTACGGAAGCCAAAGAAGCCAACAACATCGGATCGCCAATTGCAAACACACAATTTTACGTTCTTGATAATCAATTACAACTATTGCCCAAAGGAAGTATTGGAACCTTATACATAGGAGGTAATGGTTTGGCAAAAGGTTACGTTAACGATCCTGAAAAAACGAACGCACAATTTATTTCAAATACGTTCAATAGCGGACGAATATACAATACCAACGATTTGGTCAAATGGAATGAAAAAGGCGAATTGTTATTTTTGGGAAGAAACGACAATCAAGTAAAAATTCGTGGATTCCGTATAGAATTGGAAGCTATAGAAACCAAGCTGAACGAAATTCCTGCGATTACAAAAGCTGTAGTTGTTGCCAAAAAGCAAAAAGGGCAAGAAGCGTTTTTAGTAGCGTACATTCAAAAACACGATACAAAGTACGAGCTACACAATGTATTGGAAATATTAGAGCGTCAACTGCCTTTGTACATGATTCCTAAAGTAGTACAAGAAGTGGATGATTTTCCGTTGACAATGAACAAAAAGATCGACCGAAAAGAACTCACTCAACGTAGCATTAAAGCAAAAGCACACACAGAAAAATTACCAAAAACAACATTCCAAAAGCAATTAATAGCTTTGTGGAAAACGGTGTTGCAATATCCACACAACATTAGCACAATTGATAACTTCTTTAGTCTTGGCGGTCACTCATTAAATGCGGTAAAACTTTCGCATCGTATCAACGAAGAATTTAGCCATGCTATTGGATTAAAAACTATTTTTCAATATCCAACAATTGCTTCCTTAGCAAACTATCTGGAAAGTCTTAAAAATGAAGAAATAACACATATACAACCTGCTATTTCAAAGGAATTATATGCAATTACACCTTCACAATATCAACTTTGGGTAGCTTCACAAACCAAAGAAAAGTCCATTGCATATAACATGTCGGCAGCTTATGAAGTTCATGGGAAAATTGATCAAAGCAAGCTTGAACGTGCTATTTCAACAGTGATTCAAGCCAATGAAATCTTACGCACCAATTTTGTTGAAAAGCAAGGACAAGTATTTCAAAAAATAAAATCGATAGGACAAGTTAATTTCTCCATTTCTCTCATACAAACGCATCCTGAAAAAGCACAAAACTATATTGAAGAATGTATCAATTCGCCTTTCAATTTGGCAGAAGACTTATTGGTACGCATATTGCTCATTCAAGTAAATCTGGATACTAATATCTTGGTATTTTGCACGCATCATATCGTTATGGACGGAATTTCCTTAGAACTATTCACACAACAACTCAGCAATGCACTTTTGGAACAAGAACGAGAAGAAAATGCATTGCAATTCAAAGATTATGCAGAATGGCTTCAAAACCATACTGACACGGAAAAGGCAAGCTCTTTTTATCAAGAATATCTAAAAGAATATGTAAGTAAAGAAAGCATTCCTGTAGATACCATTACAAGTCAAACCACCAACAAAGGAGTGGACCATACGGTTACATTTTCCAAAGAATTTACAAACGACATATACAAATTGGCTCAACAGCAAAAAGTGTCTGTTTATCAACTCGTTGTAACCATTATCAATAGTATTATTTTCATAGCGAGCGAACACACGGATATTGTTGTTGGTACCGTACATTCAGGACGTTCACATGCTGATATTGCTACACTTATTGGGATGTTTGTAAAAACCGTGCCGCTACGTACGCAATTTTCCAAACAGACTACATTTGAAGACGTATTATCTAGCGTACAACACGAATTGATGCGCTTGGAAGCATATCCTGAAATTCCATTAGCAATGACTAAAAAGGAATTATTTGATGTGCTCATTACATATCAAAAACCAGATTTTTCGTATCAAGAAGAAATCAACATTGGTAAGTTAAAGTTACGTTACCTTCCAACAGCATCGATATACAGTCGTACTCCGTTGTTATTCAATTTCTTTCAAATAGAAGATTGTCTGAAACTAACCATTTCTTACAACACGGATCGTTATGAAGCATCAACTGCGATATACATAGGAGAACTTTTTGAAAAAATAGGAACGCAAGTTGTCTTAAATTCTTCTATAACTTTGGCAGCTATAAAAGATAAAATATATAATAATTTGTCAACGCAAGTTGATTTCGATTTTAATTTTTAATACATTTTGATTGCTTTATATGCTGAAATACAGGAAGATAAGCATGAATTGTTGCTGAGAAATAATCTAAAGTTATTTTCAAAAGAACATCAAGAACGGTTATTGCGTTACCGCAGATGGCAAGATTTGCAACTATCACTTTTGGGAAAACTACTCATTAAAGAAGGAATGAAATCGATATCGGAAACGACAGATTTTAAAAAACTCCGTTTTACGAAATATAAAAAACCATATTTTGAAAATACACCTGTACAATTCAATATTTCACATGCAGGACAACTTGCCATTGCGATCATTGCAGCAAATTACGAAACTGATATTGGAATCGATATTGAAAAAATACATCCCGTTTGTGTTCAAGACTTTGTTCCACAAATGACAACTTACGAGCAAGAAGTTGTGCTAAATGCAGTAGACAAGCAAAACGCATTTTTTAACTATTGGACACAAAAAGAAGCTGTAATCAAAGCACACGGCAAAGGTTTAGCGATTCCGTTAACATCGTTTGAAGTAAAAAATAACAAAGCACACATTGATGACCTCACATTTTTTCTCACTAAAATGGAAGTAAAAGATGGATATGTTTGTCATTGTGCAACACAAGAAAAAATAAACCGCGAACAATTCATCCTAAAGGAAATCAACATTAACCGATTTACAACAACATGAAACACCACTTTTTTATCATCTTATTCTTCTTCTTCAGTATACACGTATTTGGTCAAGAAAAACATACGTCGTTTGAGGAAGTAAACTCTTTGTACCCAAATAATACTTTTATAACACAACAAACGATACAATGGGGAAAGTTTACGGTGCCTGAAAATTGGGAAAACCCGCAAGGGAAAAAAATACAACTAGCAGTAGCAAAGCTCAAAAATACCTCCAATACTGCAAATGCAGAAGCCATTGTAATTGTTGAAGGCGGACCAGGCGCAAGTGCTGTAGAAGGTATTTGGTGGTGGCTAGAAAATCCGTTGCGAAAAAACTTCGATATCATTCTAGTCGATGCACGTGGAACAGGTTTTTCGGAACCAAGACTTTGCCCAGACTTAGGAAAAGAATTCTTTAAAATCTTAGCTAAAAATCAAACAGCAAACGAAGACGAACAGCAAAAAGTAGCAGCAGCATTGCAATGTCAAAGAAATCTCATTACCAATAATATAGATATAAATAACTATCATAGTATGGCAACTGCGAAGGACTTACATGCGCTAAAAAACCATTTTCAATATGCACAATGGAATGTATATGGCGTGTCGTACGGAACTTACGTTGTACAGGAATATGCCAAACACTTTCCTGCCGATGTACGCGCATTAATATTAGATTCGCCTATTGCCGAAATAGATAATTACTACACAAAAAATACGTCAAACTACATACAAAGTCTGGACAAACTATTTAGTATTTGTGAAAACAATCCAGAATGCAAAACGGAATACCCTAATTTGGAAGCTACTTATTATGCAACCATTGAAAAACTAAAGCAAAATCCAATCACAGTTAAAGTTGATAAAAATGTCATTGAAAGTGGCGAATTTACCTATAATGCAGAAGATTTTAAAGTTGCCATTCATCAAGCATTGTATCAATACAAATTAATTGAAGTATTGCCAATGCTCATTTATCAATTTCACGATGGTAATGAAGCTGCGTTAAGTGCGTTGGTAGCCGCTTTTTCAGGAGCTTTAAGTTTAGATTATGGCGCATATTACTGTAGTACGTGTGCTGAAACTATTCCAAACAATTCTTTGGAAGCCTACACACAAGATGTAAGCAAACAAACATCACTAAACGAAGGTTTATCGTTTTATCGTTCGGACTTTTTAGTGTGTCAGCAATGGAATCAAGGGCGACAACTAATGCAAAAATCTCTCGATACCATTCCCAAACAAATAAATGTGCCAATCTTACTATTTTCGGGAGGTTTTGATCCAATTACACCTTCGACAAATGCCGAAAAACTAGTCAAAAAACTGCCCAATGCCCAATGGATAGAAGCCAAAGCTTTTGGACATGCAGCTGGTTTTTCGCCTATCGGATTTCAAACGACAAATACCTTCTTGCAAAATCCTACAGCAGAACTAAACAACGAATTCGATCAACTAAAAGTTAGTTTCGTAAAAGGCGTTCACATCAATGGTGGCGTGGTAAATATGGGGAATAGTTTGCAAAACTTGGACATGGTTTTCTTGTTGCCATTGGTCATAGCGTTGGTCGTAATACTACTTGCCATTTTCGCTTACATATTATCCTTTCGCAAAAAAGAAAAAAGTCATAAACTCTATACAATTCTAAAAATACTATTACTAATTTCTTCTGTATTGGCTATTATTATCATTGCAGGATTCATCATTGCTATTCAAGACATATCAACACAAAACTTCTACGTACTTGTCTTTGGTCTGCCAGAAAAATATGCATATCTATTTAGTTTCATACTGCCTTTCATTTGTTGCATTGCAATCACTACAATCATTTTCTTTGCGGGAATTCGAAACATGAAAGACAGAAGTATCACATTTACAGTATTGTTTTCCAACATACTCTTAGCAATCTACTTATTTCATTGGGGATTCATATAAAAAAAGAAAAACGGCGGACTATCGTATTGGGAATATAGTAAATGTGTAATAAGCTGAGTTCGACGTTAAAAATTTAGTTCGATATTTTTCTTTTCCGAAGTATAGCAGGGATTTTCCGTTAAAAATTTTTGAAGCCTTGGAAAAAATTTAGGGAAATTCATGCGGTTTTAGTTTTTCCTTAAAAGAAAAACTAAAAATACCTCTGGAAAAGTTCCCTTTCTTTTGTTTCTTTTCTTTGGGAAAGCAAAGAAAATGAAAATAAAACACAGAAAATATGGTAATTAGCAGAGAGTTTTCATGCTTGATTATAAATAGGAATTGAATTACCTATATCGAACTGACGTTATGATTGTGTTTCTAAATACATTTCATCATACTATTGCGGGCGTGTCCGTAAACGGTCAGGCTTTCGGCAGTCGCTTCTCCAATCAAGTTGGAGAGAGCTTCAACAAATGCCTCAATCCTTCACGCAAATTCGTAAAAAATGACAACCAAATCAACAAATCAACGAATTAACGAATCAACAAATTGACAAATCTTCAAAACAACATCAATCCAACTTATCTGTTAACTTCATAAAAACTTTCTTCGGATCTTTATTCTGATACAAAATCGCGTATACTGCATCAATAATTGGCATATTGGTTTTCTTATCATTCTCCTGATTCAACAAATACGCACTATTCGTTGCATAATATCCTTCGGCAACCATGTTCATTTCCATTTGTGCAGATTTTACGGTGTAGCCTTTCCCAATCATATTTCCAAACATACGATTTCGAGAAAAAACAGAATAGCCAGTCACTAACAAATCGCCCAAATAAGCAGAATTATTAATGTTACGTTTCATCTTGTGTACTTTCTTAATAAAGCGTTTCATTTCACGAATGGCATTACTCATCAACACACTTTGAAAATTATCTCCATAACCCAATCCGTGTGCAATTCCTGCGGCAATAGCGTAAATATTCTTTAACATTACGGCATATTCAGTACCAATAACATCATCACTAATTTTTGTTTTAATATAACTGCTCGATAATGTATCGGCTATTTTTTGTGCCTTATCTTGGTCTGCACAAGAAATCGTTAAATACGATAAACGTTCCAACGCAACTTCTTCGGCATGACAAGGTCCTGCTATAACAGCAATATTTTCAAACGGCGTTTTATACACATCATGAAAATGCTCGCCTACCAACAATCCGGACTCTGGAATAATTCCTTTTACGGCAGAAACGATAACTTTATCTGAAATATCAGTAGTAAGTTTTTGCAATTCGCTATAAATAAAGGCAGATGGAATTACAAAAATCAACACATCAGCATGTGCTGCAATTTCATTAATATCATTGCTAATTTTTAACTTATCAATATTAAATTCTACAGAACTCAAATAGCTAGGATTGTGTTGCTCTTTCAGCAAATGCTCTTTTGTATAAACGCTTCGCATGTACCATCCGATCTCATCTAAATTTTCACATAACATTTTTACAATGGCAGTTGCCCAACTTCCAGCACCAAAAACAGCGTATTTTAATTCTTTATTCATAAAAAAAGATATCTATAATTCAAAAATACATAAAATATTGCTCTTATCGTACGCTTTAAAATCTAGGATTTACTTTTTTGGCACACGTTTTGAAAGTAGTTTCATATCAACTTTAAAATGATTGGCTTATGAAGACGCTAAAACTACTCTTATCGATTACACTATTTAGTACGCTATTGAGTTCATGCTACACAGAAGTATTAGTTGAAGATGCTATTATTGACGAACCAGGCATTAGCTTGGGGCAACTTTTAAACTCGTATGAACTTTGGTACGTAAATATCAATGAAACTACTGGAAACGGTGAAGTTCCTTTTTTACAACGTGCATTTACAGTTTCGTTTAGAAATGGAGTCTTATACGCAAACAATAATATCTCAGGAATTGGAAACAACGGAAATGGCTACGGAATTGATGTTGGTATATACGGAACCGATTTTACCTATGTAGACATTGATCATGATGTTGACGGATATTATCCATTACGTGTTGATCAGCTAGGTGTCAACAGAATCCGTTTGGTAGATACATCTACAAATACAAGCTATTACCTAACAGGATATCAGCGTTCAAACTTTGATTATGACTTTGTATTCTATGACAACATTCATTATCTATTACAGGAATTTACGGCATGGGAAAAAGTATATACCAGTCAAGCTGGAATGTTAAACGCGTTTGACGAAGAAAACTTTCTAACGTTTTTAGCTGGCGGAAATGACGATACCTTCCTTTCATCAAGAGATGCGGTTGGTACGCCAATTTCAAACTTACTATACGATTACGAAGGAATATACACTGTATACGACGTACCGAACAATCCGTATTCAAAAGTTTTAACATTAGATTATGATTATCTAGACAATGAATACTTTGAACTCAACGTTATAGATGACGGAACAATAGAGTTGTTTCACCCAGATTCGGGAACAACATACGAATTTGAAGGAAGAGGATACATTCAGTACTTACGACCTTCTACAGACGGAAGCTCCACAAAGTTGAAGCAGACCGACAAAAAACGTAAAAAGATAAAAAATAAAGTCTTCAACAAAGACGACTTTAAAAAATAATAAAGACATAAAGACTTTGGTTGGTTATTTAGTTTAGAAACAGTTTTCGCATTCGTGTGAAAACTGTTTCTTTTTTACTTCAACTTGAAAAGTTGAAGTAATTCCGTCGAAGGACGGAATCTTCTCAAGGTTTCTCAAATCATTCTAAATAGAGAGATATTCTTCAGGAGCAATATAAAAAAACCTGAAAAACGCATACAAAATAGCAAGTTGAACTAACTCCGTTCTTCAATGGAGTTTTTTGAAGCTATTTTTATTCGATTATAAAGCTTCATTATTCATCAAAAAGTATTTTGAAAAGTATACAAAAATGTAATTTAAAGAAACTTTTTGCACTACATCGTAAAGTTGTAGAAATAGCAGTGAATCTTTGTAGACTGCTTGATAATTCGTACTTTCACAACACAATAAAAAAACACAATAAATACTAATAAAAACAAAAAAATTATGGGATTATTTTCATTTATCAAAGATGCAGGAGCGAAACTATTTGGCGGAAAAACAACAGCAGAAGAAGCTGCCGAAGTTGCTGCCGAAAAAGCAGCTGAAGTTGCAGAAGCAGCCGCAAAAGCAAAAGCGGAAGCAGAAGCGTCCATCAAAGAAACAATTAGCGACTTAGACCTACACGTTGAAAACTTAGAAGTTTCACTAGAAGGCGATACCGCAATTATATCTGGAAAAGCACACGACCAAACAACCAAAGAAAAAGTAATTTTAGTCGTTGGAAATACACACGGAATTGCCATGGTTGATGACAGAATGGAAGTGGAACATGAAGAGCCAGAAGCACAATTTCACACAGTTGCTAAAGGCGATACACTTGGAAAAATTGCAAAACAATACTACGGAAATGCCATGAAATATCCAGTGATTTTCGAAGCAAACAAACCGATGTTGAAAGATCCAAACTTGATCTATCCAGGACAAGTATTACGAATTCCAGCACTAGACAACTAGTAAAAACAAGAAAAACTCCTCAAATTTGAGGAGTTTTTTTATGAATTAAAGTTAAAACCCTACAAAAAAGGGGAAAAGTCCCCTTGTTCCATACTACTAAAATCTCATAATATTGCCATCTAAATGCTAATGTCATGAGAAGTAAACGCGCATTAATTATTATTCCACTTTCTTTATTGCTCCTAATATTGATGGGAATTACTTCCTTTGCCAAACCACACAAACAAATTGTTGGCACATGGGTTTCGCAAACAAATCCAGATTACAAACTCGAATTTTCTAAAAACGGAGTATGCAAATATTACTATGTTGGTAAAGAATACAAAAAATGCGCATATCATATTTCTTCGGCATATAATAAAACAAATGAAAATCGTTCCCTAATCATAGAAATGTCTGATGAAAACGGAGAAATGTTAGATTATTACGAACTAAAAGATATGAACGAAAATAATAACGATATCTTAGTGCTGGGCGATATAGAAAAAGGAGAAGAATACCTTTATGATAAAGTATTAAACTAAGTTACTTCTTGTAAAAATTCATCAAATCAATATAATTCCAAACATGTTCAGGTAACAATGGTTTTATATTTTTCTGTTCTTTAATGGCTTTTCTAATAAACGTAGAAGAAATCTCCATAATTGGAGCGTTTACTTTATGTATTTTTGGATGATCTGTAAACTGATGTTCCACAGTTCCTTCTGAAATTCTTGGATATACATACACCTCATGATTTTCTAAAATCACTTCGTAGTTTTTCCACTTGTGCAAACTTTTCAAATTGTCTTCGCCCATAATAAGGCAAAACTCGTGTTGCGGATACTTTTCTTGTAAATGGGCTAACGTATGTACGGTATAATTGGGTTGTGGAAGTTTAAACTCAATATTACTTGGCTGAATTTTTGGATATTCTTCCGTAGCAATACTGACCATTTCATACCGATGATGATTGTCGAGCAATGTACTTTTCTTTTTAAATGGATTGTGCGGCGTAACCACCATCCAAATAGCATCTAAATCACTATATTCTGCCATATGATTGGCAATTGCCAAATGTCCAATATGAATCGGATTAAACGTTCCAAAATACAAACCAACCTTCATGTAATTATTCCTTTTCTAGTCCGATAAAATCAGCAACAATTTTTTCTGCTTCTGCTTTAGCATTTTCCAAATGATCATTCAGTATAATAACATCAAACTGTGGCGCAGTTGCCATTTCAACAGCCGCTTTAGAAACACGCATCTTTATCTTTTCTTCGCTTTCTGTTTTTCTGCCTTTTAGGCGAACAATCAAATCATTAATGCTTGGTGGCTCTACAAAAATAGTGATGGTTTCGTCGGGAAACTTTCGTTTAATACGCAAAGCACCTACAACATCAATGTCAAAAATCACATTTCGTCCTGCATCGCAAATACGATCAACTTCTGTTTGCAAAGTGCCATAATAATTTTCAGGATACACTTCTTCCCACTCTAAAAATTCTTTATTTTTAATTTTCTGTCTAAAATCTTTAGGAGACAAAAAATAATAATCTTTTCCATCCACTTCATTTCCACGTTTTTCGCGGGAAGCTGCCGAAATTGAAAATTCTAAATTGAGCTCAGGAATTCCTAATAAATGATGTACAATGGTGGTTTTTCCAGCACCAGATGGCGCCGCAAATACGATTAATTTCCCTCTTTTCATTACAGAACGTTTAACAATTGTTCTTTAATTTTTTCCAATTCGTCCTTCATTTGAACAACCAATTGTTGCATTGGCGCATAATTAGATTTTGAACCAATAGTATTAATTTCACGACCAATTTCTTGTGTAATGAAACCTAATTTTTTTCCGTTAGAATCTTTTGAATGTAATGACTTTGAAAAATAATCCAAGTGATTTGCCAAACGAACTTTTTCTTCCGTAATGTCAAACTTCTCTAAATAATAAATCAATTCCTGCTCAAAACGATTTTCATCAACCTGTTCTTTCAAATCATCCAATGCTTTACGAAGACGCTGTTTTACAGAAGCCATTCGTTCATCATCAATTTCAATAACATCATTCAACAAGCCTGAAATATTTCGCACACGTAGCAAAAAATCTTCTTCGAGTACTTTTCCTTCCGCAGTTCTATAATTGTTTAGTTCTTGAATTGCATGTTGCAATGCTTTCAAAATAACTTCATATTCGCGTTCGTCAATTTCTTCACGTTCGGTTTTGAGTGCATCAGGCATACGAACCGCCATTTGTAACAGCTCCACTGCTGAAGCGCTTGGCTCTATTTGGCGCATTTGGTTCATATATTCGGTAACAACCGCTTTGTTAACTACGGTAGACGTTTCTTCTGCAGTCACTTCTACATACAATGAAAAATCAATCTTTCCTCTCAACAAAGAAGAAGCAATTAACTTTCGCATCGACAGTTCTTTTTCTCTATAATAAGAAGGAATTCGAGCATTCAAATCCAAACTCTTACTATTCAGCGACTTTAATTCAATGGTAATTTTTTTTGACGGAAGTTGTTCTACAGACTTTCCGAAACCGGTCATAGACTTTATCATACGGCAAAAATAGTAAAATTACCGACATTGCTAAGATTTATCAAAAGCTATTCTGTATGTTTTCAGGACATTTTGTAAAATTATTTTTTGACTTTCGCCGAAATTTTTACAAAAAAATCTAACGATAAACACCGCTAAATCCTTCATTATATCTTTCGTTTTTTTATTTTTGACAAAACTACCGAATGCCTTTAATATTATTATCCATTGCACCAGCGCTCTTGATTATAATTTATATTTATTACAGCGATAAATATGATAAGGAACCGAAGCACTTGTTATTTATCTGCTTTTTATTAGGTGCAATTGGTAGTATCTTACTAGCTTCTGTCTCACATTTATTTGTCTCTCAGTATTATCCAGGAATAGACGATCAAATTATTTGGGTTCAATTTTGCAAAGCATTTATCGTTGTTGCCTTAGTTGAAGAATTCAGCAAATACATATTTGTACGCTATTTTGCGCAGCGACATAAAGAATTTGACGAACCCTACGATGGCATTATGTACGCCGTTATGGTTTCTATGGGATTTGCCGTGACCGAAAACTTAGCATACGCATTTCAAGGTGGCATTGAAGTTGCCTTGTACCGAGCATTTACAGCAGTTCCAGCACATGCAACCTTCGGAATCATCATGGGATATTACATGGGAAAAGCTAAATTTTCCAGAAACAGAGTAAAATACAACTTACTCGGATTGGCGTTAGCAACCTGTTTTCACGGAATATACGATTTCTTCTTATTCATCAATTACATTCCAGGAATCTCTATTGGAGCGTTTCTATCGTTAGCTGTTGGAATATTATTATCACAAAAAGCCATTCGGATTCATCAACAAAACTCACACTTTAAACCGAAGTAGCAAAACTCAACGCTTGTGCTTCCGTGTGATAAATTTGACCAAATTCAAAAAAACCAACATGCCCGCCGTACTTTGGCATTTCTAAATACAAATCATTATTGGCTTCAGCTTCTTTAATCGGATAACAATCTTGTGACAAAAAAGAATCATTCAAAGCGTTAATGATCAATGTTGGTGTTTTAATATAAGGCAAAAACTGCAACGAAGAACATTTGGTATAATAATCAATAGCATCTTTATAACCATGTGCTTTGGACGAATACAAATCGTCAATCTTTAACAAAGTATCCGCTTTTTTAATAGCTTCTAACTTCAATAACGATGGAAATGCGCGTTGTTTTTCTAGTAACTTTCCTTGCAAATGTTTAATAAAACGATTGGTATACAAACGATTTTCAAGTCTGTCCATCTGTTGCAATGAACCGTGTAAAGAACAGGGAACAGAAATGGCGATTCCGGCTTTCACTTCTTTCGGAACGCGAATAGGTTCACCTAAATACTTCAACAACATATTTCCGCCCAAGCTAAATCCTTTAATCACAATATGATTGTACTGAGTATGATTGTTCAACACATGCAAAACAACTTCACGCAAATCTTCTGTGGCACCAGCATTGTAAGAACGATACAAACGATTGGGTTCGCCACTACAACTTCTAAAATTCATCGCCAATGCGTCATAACTATTGTCATTAAACAACTTGGCAGATCGGGTAATATAGGCGCGTTGTGCATTTCCTTCCAAACCGTGAAGTAGAATAATCAACTTATTAGTTTTTTTCTTTGCGAAACTCCAATCCAAATCCACAAAATCACTATCACTCAAGGTAAGTCGCTCTCTTTTCTGTTCAATCTTTGCACCAGTTCTAAACAAACCAGAATATACTGTGGAAATATGACCATTTTTAAAAATAAGTGGCGGATCGTAATACGTGTTTAATATTGGCATGCTATTTTTGATAAAAAAAAATAAATATACAATGTATTTTAAAGAATTTGACATCCGTTGGAGTGATTTAGATGCAAATCGACATTTAGCGAACGCTGCCTACATAAATTTCATGAGTCATACACGTATGGGATTTCTCATTGAAAACGGTTTCACACAAAAAGAATTAGCCAAAAACAACATTGGTCCTGTTGTATTTTACGAACACATGTATTACTTCAAAGAAGCATTTCCAGGGAAACCTGTAAAAGTATCCTTGGAAATTGCAGGTTTAAGTGAAGACGGAATGTTCTTCGAATTTCTCCATAACTTCTATGATACAAACGGAAAAAACTTCGCCAGTTGTGAAATGATGGGCGCTTGGATCGATTTAAAAACACGCCAACTCATCGGTTTACCAGAAGGATTCAATGATGCTTTACGCAATGTACCTCGTGCAAAAACCTTCAAAATATTGACAAAAGAAGATACACGAAAATTCGGAAAGAAGCCTGAAAATTTGGAGTAACTATTTGATTTTGATCGATAATTATACTTTTACAAGAAAAAATAGGTTTTACTATAATATAAATACCAGGAATTCCTATTAAAGCTACTATTACATGTAATTATGAGAAAAATACTATTTGCAATTTTTATTTTAACTTCAATAACATCTTGTAGTCAAAATGTAGATAAGCTAGTCTCTGAAATTTCAGATAAAAATATTGTTGAATATGAACATGTCGGAATTGGAGGTTGGAAAGGACAAAATTATGTAAAATTTAAAGAATTAAGTAAAAGTGCAAATACCAATCAGTTATTAGAATTACTAGAACATAAAAATCCTGTAGTTGTCTGTTATGCAAGTTGGGCATTGATTGAACAGGAATACGAAGACTTACCTAAAATCTTTAAAACGCTAATTAAAGACGGTAGAATTGTTGAAACATTTTCCGGTTGTCTACTTAATAAAGATAAATTGTCGAGCGAATTTTATCATAGATACTGGAATTTAGTGAACATGAAAAAGGCAAAAGATGAAGTCCTTTATGAGCTAGATAAAATAATAATAACATCAGAAAACCCAAGTAAGTCATTGTTGAGTAGAGCTTTGGAAAATAGAATATATGATGACGATTTAAACGAAACAATTTATACATTAGGATTTAAAAAAGAATACATTGATGCAATATTTTACTTGTGTAATTGGCACAGGTCAGCATATAGTGATGAATTGCAATCGTTCATCATAAATGAATTAAAAACAACAAAATTTAAAGGTAGAAATTCATCAATATACTATAAACTTTTGGAGGAATTGATAAAATTTAATAATAAGGACTTACATGATTTTATCTTAGATAAATACAGATCAGATTTGCCAAATATTAATGAAATTGAACATTTTGTAAACCTTCTTGAGAGAAATAATATCTTCTAAGTAATAAAATTAGTGTCCGATAAAATTTTTGACATTTTCTTCTCAAAACCTTACTGTCAATGATTTTCTAGAAAAGCATTGATGAACAAGCATGCTTTTAATCAATCTTCATTAGAAATGAAAGTATTATTGGTAAGTGTAAAGTACATATAATTACAAGCTTTGTTTTTCAATCAGTTGCGAAATGAGTCTATGATCTAACAGCGCAGCGGTCTATAATCTTTTGTCTGACAATGGTGAAACACGAACCCTATATCTTCAAAAAAAATAGGTAACTATTTGATTGTTAGTCAAAAAAGAGTACATTTAAAATGCTAACTTTTATAAACTAACACCAAATCTACTCTAAAATGCGACTTTAAAAGCGAAGTTGCTTTGGTGACATAGAACGCTGTAAACACTTTGCATAGCATCGCTACGGAAAGTTTTTGCAAGGAACTAGGACGCCAAATGAACGAGCTTATATGTTGCATTTTAAAGTTGATTTGGTATAACATCAAAATTATGGAAAACATTGAAATTAATTGGCTAGCGCTTATCGCAGCTGCTTTGTCAACACTCGTAGTAGGATTTCTGTGGTACGGACCGCTATTTGGAAAAGCTTGGATGAAAGAAACAGGAATTACCGAAGCGCAAGCACAAAAAGGCATGCCAGTACGATTTGGACTAAGCGTACTACTTGCTTTCGTAGCAGTAGTTTTTATTTACATGACATCTGTTGTTACAGGTGGCGAACCAAATGATCCGCATGGACAAGAAAAATTCCTCACATTTGGTCACGGAGTTGTTCACGGAATCATAGTATCACTTTTCATTGTAATGCCAGCTTTGGTAACCAATGCTTTATTTGAGCAAAAATCATTCAAATACATGTTGATCAATGTTGGCTATTGGATAGTTACTTTTGCCATTATGGGCGGCATTGTCAATGCGTGGACATAATGTAAAAAAATAGAAGTTCGAGAGAACTTTAACTATAAAATATAGAATAGCTTATTAGCTAAACATGTCAAATCGAGCGCAGTCGAGATTCAATAAAGTAACGTTAGTTCAATTTAAAAATCAATAGTACGTTTGTTCTTTTCCGCAGTATAGCATGGATTTTTCGTTAAGAATTTTTGAATCCTTGGAAAAAATTTAGAAAAATTCATGCGGTTTTAGTTTTTCCCAAAAAGGAAAACTAAAAATACCTCTGGAAAAGTTCCCTTTCTTTTGTTTCTTTTCTTTGGGTAAGCAAAGAAAATGAAAATAAAATATGATTTTCAGTATTTTAAATTTCATATGGAAAGAGTTTACTATATTTTATTTAAATAACATTTATATCGAATTTAAGTTAAGATAAGAAATTTTCTACAATTATCGACAGTGCTTGAAGCGACAAGTGTTGATTTTTACATTGCTATCCTTTCCAAATTCCATTATTCAATCCAATAATATAAGGAATGCCACGAAACACGGAAATATCTATTCCTTTTCCACCACGACCATACGCTACCCAACGATTAAATCTGTAACGAAAAATTCCGTTATTAATTCCAATAACCCAAACGGTTCCATCTTGATCGCAAGTTATATTTTGTCCAATTCCTCCACCACGAAGTTCTATCCAGCCCATTCCATTTCCGCGCCAAATACTTCCATCTTCTGCAACAATATAAGGAATCCCTCGATGTGCAGCAATATCAATCGCTTTGCCATAACCAGGATACAAATTCCAATTGCGACCATCAAATGAAAACACATTATTATTTACGCCAATAAGCCACAATTGCCCATTATCACTATAAATTCGTTTTCCAAGTCCATTTCCAGGCATCGGAACCCAACCAGAACCAGTTCCTTTCCAAATACCATTATTCAATCCTATAATATACGGTGTGCCATTATGTACGGTAATATCAATCGCTTTTCCACGACCAGGATATTCTTGCCATTTTCGACCATTATATGAAAACACACTATTGCGCACGCCAATAACCCAAACGGTTCCGTTGTCATTGCAAATTGCAGTTCCTTGTCCGCCACCGCGCAATTGTTGCCAAGTTTGGGCATTTCCCAAAGTCACACAAAAAAGAAAGAATACTAAAGCACACGTAAATTTTTTCATAATAAAAATGTTAAATAATAAGTCTAAAAATACAAATTTAATGCCATTTGGAAATCATTACATTCAATCTTTAAAACAGAAACATTCGATATTGGTAAATTTTTAAAAAATTAGTTAAAAACATAAAGTAAGTTCGGTTTTAAAAAAACAAAAGAAAACGTTTTCGTAATAATTGCTATATAATTTTAAAAATAATTGAATTGCGTTTTTAATAAAATAAGTGTCAAAAATTGTCAAATATCAATTAAAAACACATTTAATTACTGATATGAGAAAAATGGCTCTCCTGTTTTCAGGATACAATCCTTGCTTCTATCTTAGTAGATTAAATATGGTCTAAAAACCCCTAAACAATTTGATGATGCTGAAAAAACAAGGTCTATACTTACCAGAATTTGAACACGATAATTGTGGCGCAGGATTCATATGTAGTCTAACAGGGAAACGTTCAAATGATATCATTCATAAAGCACTTGAAATTTTAGTAAAATTAGAACATCGTGGTGCAGTAAGCGCAGATGGAGTTACAGGTGATGGCGCTGGGATTTTAATAGACATTCCGCATACATTCTTCAAAAAATTTTGTGATTTCAAATTGCCAAATGCAGGCGAATATGCGGTAAGTAATGTATTTCTTCCGCAAAAAATAAATCAACGCGAATACTGTATTGAAATTTTTGAAAACGAAATAAAAAAACAAGGGTTACAATTAATTGGTTGGCGAAATGTACCTGTAAATAGTGACGTTTTAGGTAAAATTGCCAAAGAAACAGAACCATTCGTAAAACAACTATTTATTGGGAAATCTGACAAAAAACAATCGAATCAGGAATTCAACCTGAAACTATTTGCAGCTCGAAAAATTACAGAACATACCATATATAATTCCAAATTATCAGAGCAAAAGTTCTTTTATGTACCAAGCTTATCAACGAAAATTATCATCTTCAAAGGTTTGCTAAAGCCAGAACATATCAATGAATACTATCTAGATTTATTTGATGCCGATTTAGATACACGCTTGGCATTAGTACACCAACGATTTTCTACCAATACATTTCCAACATGGGATTTAGCACAACCTTTCAGATATATCTGTCATAACGGAGAAATAAATACACTTCGTGGAAATGTCTCACGAATGTTTTCTCGGGAAGAAATCATGGAAAGTCCTCTATTTGGAAACGATATCAAAAAAATAATTCCAACAATTTTAAAAGGAAAATCAGATTCTGCAACCTTAGATATGGTCGTCGAATTATTACTCATGTCAGGTCGCTCATTACCAGAAGCAATGATGATGTTAGTGCCAGAAGCGTGGGAGAAAAACCCAAACATGTCAGCGGCTAAAAAAGCGTTTTATGAATACAATTCTTGTGTCATGGAACCGTGGGACGGACCTGCTTCAATTCCGTTTACAGATGGTAATTATATCGGAGCCGTATTAGACAGAAACGGATTGCGTCCATCGCGATATACGGTAACAAAACACGGAAACGTAATCATGTCTTCAGAAACAGGTGTCGTAGATATAAAACCTGAAAACGTAGCCTTTCACGGTCGGTTAGAACCTGGAAAAATGTTTTTAGTAAACATGAATGAAGGTCGCATTGTAAACGATGAAGAAATCAAGGAAACCATTGCTGCAAAACATCCATACAGAAAATGGTTGAACGAAAACTTGGTGCATTTACGTGATATTTCAGCCAAAAAAGGACCGATCAAATACAACGAAATTGAACTCAAAAAACGGGAAGTTGTTTTTGGGTATACACAAGAAGATCTAAACACTATTATTCGCCCAATGGCACAATTGGCAAAAGAACCTATTGGTTCTATGGGAAGCGATACGCCAATTGCCATTCTTTCGGAACGACCACAACTTATCTACAACTACTTCAAACAACTATTTGCGCAGGTTACAAATCCGCCATTAGATGGAGTTCGAGAAGAATTAATCACAGATATAAGTTTGACGCTTGGAAGCGATATCAATCTATTCGATATCAATGCCGAACACTGTAAAAAGCTAAAAATTCAAAATCCTGTCATCTCAAAACACGATTTAGACAAAATTAGAAACTACGACAGCAATCCTAATTTCAAAGTAGAATCTATTTCCATGTTATACGAAGTAAATCGCGGACTGAACGAACTAGAAATTGCTCTAGAAAACCTCATGCACAAAGCGTCAAAAGCAATAGACAATGGCGCAAATATCATCATTCTATCAGATAGATATGTAGATGAAAAACATGCGCCAATTCCAGCATTATTAGCATGTTCGTACCTAAATCATGCATTGCACAAACTCAAAAAACGTTCAAAAGTAAGTTTGATTATTGAATCTGCCGAACCACGTGAAGTACATCACTTTGCTTTGCTATTTGGTTTCGGCGCAAGTGCTGTAAATCCGTATATCGTAAATGAAATTGTAGAAAAGCAAGTGCTTGATGGCGATATTACAGAATTAGAATACTTGGCGGCAATCAAAAACTACAACAAAGCGGTTGGAAAAGGAATTCTAAAAGTGATGAACAAAATTGGAATCTCAACGCTAAATTCCTATCGAGGATCGCAACTATTTGAATGTATCGGAATCAATTCGACGACAGTCAAAAAATACTTCCCAAACACACCAACACGTATTCAAGGAATTGGCTTGCGCGAAATAGAACAAGAAATCGTAAAACGTCATAAAAAAGCATTTCAAGTCAATGAAGTCAATGCCGACATTGAAGTTGGTGGCGAATACCGATGGCGACGCGGGCAAGAAAAACATGTATTCAATCCGTTAACGGTAGCCAAATTGCAAGAATCGGTACGTACCAATAAAGCGTCTACTTTTAAGGAATATTCAAAATTGGTAAACGACCAATCGAAAAGCTTGATGACTATTCGTGGTTTATTCGAATTTGACCAATACGATCCAATTCCCATTGAAGAAGTTGAACCGTGGACAGCAATTGTAAAACGCTTCAAAACAGGTGCCATGTCGTACGGATCTATCAGCAAAGAAGCACATGAAAACTTAGCAATTGCTATGAACCGAATTGGTGGAAAATCAAATTCTGGCGAAGGTGGCGAAGATCAAGAACGTTTCTACAAAAGCTCACAAGGCGATTGGAAAAATTCTGCCATCAAGCAAGTAGCTTCAGGACGTTTTGGTGTCACGTCAAACTATCTCACAAGTGCCAATGAAATTCAAATCAAAATAGCTCAAGGTGCGAAACCAGGAGAAGGCGGACAATTGCCAGGCGCAAAAGTAAATCCGCAAATTGCAAAAACTCGAAATTCTACACCGTATGTCGGACTCATTTCGCCGCCGCCACATCACGATATCTATTCTATTGAAGACTTATCGCAATTAATTTATGATGTAAAATCTGCAAACCGAGAAGCACGTATCAATGTAAAATTGGTCTCAGAAGTCGGTGTCGGAACAGTCGCAGCTGGAGTTGCCAAAGCAAAAGCCGATGTCATACTTATCTCTGGCTTTGACGGCGGAACAGGAGCTTCCCCACTAACATCACTAAAACATGCAGGATTACCTTGGGAATTAGGAATTGCAGAAGCACAACAAACCTTAGTCATGAACGATTTGCGCAATCGAGTGATCTTGGAATGTGACGGACAACTAAAAACAGGGCGCGATGTTGCCATTGCATGTTTGTTGGGCGCGGAAGAATTTGGCTTTGCAACATCGCCATTAGTAGCTTCCGGTTGTATCATGATGCGCGTGTGTCACTTAAATACCTGTCCTGTCGGAATTGCCACGCAGAATCCAGAACTACGAAAAAAATTCAAAGGAAAACCAGAACATGTGGTCAATTACATGTATTTCGTGGCGCAAGAACTACGAGAAATCATGGCGAAACTCGGATTCAAAACGGTCAATGAAATGGTAGGACAAGTGCAAAAACTCAACAGAAACAAAGCCATTGAACATTACAAAACATCTGGAATCGATTTAACACCAATTCTACACAAAGTAGAAGTTGCCAATGATGTAAAACTATACAATACAGAAACACAAAATCATAACTTAGAAACACACCTAGATTTCAAAATCATCAAGCAAGCACATCAAGCATTATTCAGAAGACAAAAAACGGATTTGAAGCTGAATATCACAAATATTGACAGAGCTGTTGGTGCGATTATAAGCAATGAAATCTCAAAAATATATGGCGCAGAAGGCTTGCCAGAAGATACGATCAATATCGATTTCAAAGGTTCGGCTGGACAAAGTTTTGGCGCGTTTGTCACCAAAGGAATTCGGATGACAGTTCACGGAAATACAAACGATTATTTGGGCAAAGGATTATCAGGTGGAAAACTCATTATCAAAGTTCCTGAAGTAGCAACTATTATTCCAGAAGATAATATCATTACTGGAAACGTAACGTTGTACGGCGCAACCTCAGGAGAAGTATACATCAATGGGAAAGCAGGAGAACGTTTCTGCGTGCGAAACTCAGGAGCAAAAGCCGTTGTAGAAGGAATTGGAGATCACGGATGCGAATATATGACAGGTGGAATTGCCGTAATTCTTGGAAAAGTAGGACGCAATTTTGGCGCTGGAATGAGCGGCGGAATTGCCTATGTATTAGATATGGATGAAACATTTATACAAAACTGTAATTCGGAAACTTTAAATCTTGATCCTATTACTTTAAAAGAAGATGAAACACAACTAAAACAACTTATCAAAAATCATCATGTAACGACTTCAAGTCCGTTAGCAAAACGCATCCTTGAAAACTGGGAAAACTATCTACCAAAATTCATAAAAGTATTGCCAGAAGAATACAGAAAAGCATTAGTACGATTAGCACAAGAAGAACTTCAAACAGCTTAACTCATGGGAAAAACAACAGGATTTTTAGAATACAAACGTCAGGATGAAGCATATAAAGTTCCAGCAGAACGTATCAAAAACTATAAAGAATTTACAACACCATTAAAAGAAACTGAACTTAAAAACCAAGGTGCACGTTGTATGGATTGTGGCATTCCGTTTTGTCACAGTGGTTGTCCACTCGGAAATCTCATTCCAGACTTTAATGACAAAGTTTACAAGGGGAAATGGAAAGAAGCAGCAGAAATATTGCATGCAACCAATAACTTCCCAGAATTTACAGGTCGTTTATGTCCTGCGCCATGCGAAGAAGCCTGTGTGTTAGGTATTAACTCAGATCCAGTAAGTATTGAAAATATTGAAAAAAACATTGTAGAAACCGCTTTCACAGAAGGCTGGATTATTGCAAAACCACCAAAAGTACGCACTGAAAAAACGGTGGCAATTATCGGTTCAGGTCCAGCAGGTTTGGCAGCAGCACAGCAACTCAATCGTACAGGTCATTCAGTCACTGTTTTTGAACGTGATGAAAAAGTTGGCGGACTATTGCGCTACGGAATTCCAGATTTCAAAATGGAAAAACACATCATTGACAGACGTGTACAAGTTTTACAAGAAGAAGGAATTACGTTTAAAACAAACGCGCATGTTGGTGTAAACGTTCAAGCAACTCAACTCAAAGAAGACTTTGATGCCATTTTACTTTGCGGCGGCGCAACGATCAAAAAAACCATTCCCATTGATGGAATTGACGCAAAAGGCGTTTACCAAGCAATGGATTTCCTAAAACAAAACAATCAATATGTAGACGGTTTGCGAAACTTTGAAGATATCATTTCTGCAAAGGGCAAAAAAGTAATTGTCATTGGTGGTGGCGATACAGGTTCAGATTGTATCGGAACGAGCAATCGTCACGGTGCAATTTCGGTTACAAATTTTGAAATCTTAAACAAACCAACAATTGGTCGTCCTGCGCATCAACCGTGGCCATATTGGCCCATGAAACTCAAAGAAACATCATCACATCAAGAAGGTGTCGAACGTTTTTTTAGCATTTCCACTAAGAAATTTATCAGTGATGCTAACGGAAATCTCACAGGTCTAAAAACCGTTGAGGTCGAATGGATTTTCAAAGACGGCGAACGTCCACAACTCAACGAAATTCCAAACACTGAACAACATTGGGAGTGCGATTTAGTATTGCTCGCTTTAGGTTTTGCAGGCGCAGAAAAAACATTGGCAGAAGCTTTTGAACTCGACATGGATTTTAGAAGTAATATCAAAGCGACTACAAAAAACTATGCCACCAACCAGTCAGGAATATTCACGGCTGGCGACATGCGCAGAGGACAATCGCTCATCGTTTGGGCAATCTCAGAAGGTCGCCAAGCGGCACATCATGTAGACGCTTTTCTAATGGGGAAATCGAATTTGCCATTGAAAGATGATAGTGATTTGCCGAGAGTATGATTATTAAATAATATAGAAAAGACATATAAATCTTACTTTTTTCTTTGATTTCATAAGAGATTGTTTTAGTTTTCAATTTGACTAAATTCATGTGAAAAATGAATTTGGAAATTTTTATTATGAATACGTTGTGCAACATTAAAATAAACTATGGGATTTGATAAAACTGTAGCAGAGAACGCTCTAATATCTTGTGGTAGGCATTGTTGTCTATGTCATAAATTTTGTGGGACTAAAATGGAACTCCATCATATAAACCAGAAAAAGCATGGTGGAGATGATTCTTTCGATAATTGTTTACCATTGTGTTTTGATTGTCATTCAGATGTTATGACTTATAATCCTGATCATCCAAAAGGAAAAAAATATACTTTTTCGGAGTTAAAACGACATAGGGCAAATTGGTATGATAAAGTTAAATTTAGTGAAGGAACAAAGGTTACTAAATCTAATTATTTAAATCTAGATATGAAAACATTTGAAAGGTTAAATGAACTTTTAGATAGCAAAAGTCTGATGTGGTTTATAAAAAATAATGGTTTCATTTCTGGACCATTTCCTGATAAAATATATACTGATGTTTACAAATTTATACTTGAATGTGATTTGCCTGAATTTGAGTTTATTGATGCAGATTTGGAAGGAATCAAATCAGAACTTTATGATGATTTTAAATTATTAGATAATTTAATCTCAAAGTACACATTTACTGCAGGCCCAAATAGACAATCTATTCCTAGAGAATGGGAAATGAAATTTCCAGAAAAGCTAGAGAATGCTATTTTAGACTTTCAAAGAATAACACCTATCATTTCAAAGAATTATGAATCTCTAATAAAATTAGCAAGACGAAAATTATATTCTGACTAAAAAACGCTAACAAAACAACATTTAGTGGTATTTGTAATGATAAGCGATTATATATAATCTTCCTCAGGTTTGTAATTTTTTGCTAAACGAAGTATGCGTTAATTATTAATAAATTCGAAAATGGTAATAACAAATGAACAAACGAAAGATACTAGGCAATATCTACATTGACTCTTATCCGTGGTTGAGTTAATCAACTAAATTCCCTGCAAACACAGAAAAAACCAACAACATTTTTCAACAATACATTAGGAATCTAAAAAAACTTTTACAATATTTGGTATAACAAATGAACAAACAAATTATAAATATCATTTCTATTAATGTCATTGTGATTCGCTCACAACGATAAGGAATGTGTATAAAAATTTAACTATAAATTGTAAAGCTTTCCTATAAACGGAAAGCTTTTTTTATTTCAACAAACAACAAACAACAAACAACAAACAACAAACAACAAACAACAAACAACAAACAACAAACAACAAACAACGAAAAATAAACAAAAAAATGAACAAAACCATAATCAGCATTATCGTCATTATCATTATAAACTCCACCTGAGTTGATACGATTTGCTGTATAAAAATAGAAAGCCTGTATCAATTGCGATACAGGCTTTTTTAGTGAAACTCAATTTTGAGAAGCCCAAAAGGCGCACTCAAAGTTGCAAGTTGAACTAATCCCGTTGAAGAACGGGATCTCGTTTTGAGAATATTTAAGGTTGGAGAAAAAACTATAAGTTAAATTATTCCCACTGAAGAGCGGAATCCCATAAAAAACCAAAAATCAATCGAAAAGATGAAAAATAACGAACAAATAACAAAAAACACAGTAAAAAAAGCAAGTTGAACATTGTATTTGATAAAATGTAAATAGTTAAAAATCAGTTTAATAAACAAATAAATTAACAATTGGTTTTAGGGAGAATATCAAAACAGAACACACAAAAAAGGACAATAAAATTAAATTCGAATCATAATAACAATAAACATGTATTATACAAAAGACAGTATCATCTACCACAACGGTACATTTATGCATCCAGAAAAGGCCTCTGGAAACCTATACAGTCAGGCATTACACTACGGAAATGGTGTTTTTGAAGGAATCAGAGCGTACAAAACTAAATTTGGTGCAAAAATCTTCAAAGCAACCGAACATTACGAACGCCTAAAATATGGCGCTGAAGTTATGGGAATTCCGTTCAATCACACAATTGAAGAATTAGTTGACATTACCTATAAATTACTAGAAAAAAATAAGCTGCAAGACGCATACATTCGTCCAATACTGACAACCGGAGCAAACATGAGTCTTCTAACTTCGGACGAATCAACACTTACCATCCAATGTTGGGAATGGGGAAAATACATGGGCGACAAACTTCTCAAAGTAAAAACGTCTCGCTTTGAGCGTCCAAATCCAAAATCGTGTTTTGTAGAAGCAAAAATTACAGGACACTATACAAACTCAATTCTATCAACAAACGAAGCTAAAAATGCGGGATACGATGAAGCCTTACTCTTAGATATGAACGGAAACGTAGCCGAATGTTCAGGTGCCAATATATTCATGGAAAAAGATGGAAAACTCTACACGCCAAAACGCGGACACATCATGGCAGGAATTACACGTTCCACCATCATTGAAATTTGCAAAGAAGTAGGTTTATCAGTAGAAGAAAAACAATTCACACTAAACGAATTAAAACAAGCAGATAGCGCATTTTTCACAGGAACTGCCGCAGAAGTAGTTGGATTGGCGTCTTTAGACGAATATACATTTCCACTTTCGTGGGAATCGTCTCTGGGTTACCAACTTATGAAACTATACAAACAAGAAGTGCTTTGCGAACGCGCTAAAAAACTATCAAAAGCAGGATGAACAACTTGAACAAATACAGTAAAACAGTCACGCAAGATCCTACGCAACCAGCGGCGCAAGCTATGTTGCATGCAATTGGTTTGACGAAAGAAGACTTTTTCAAACCCATTATCGGAATTGCAAGTACAGGTTACGAAGGAAATCCGTGTAACATGCACTTAAACGATTTGGCAAAACTGGCAAAACAAGGAACTAAAAATGAAGATATTGTCGGACTCATCTTTAATACGATTGGTGTAAGTGACGGAATCTCCATGGGAACACCAGGAATGCGTTATTCGTTGCCTTCGCGAGACATCATTGCCGATTCCATGGAAACGGTTGTGCAAGCCATGAGTTACGACGGATTAATCACAGTTGTTGGTTGTGACAAAAATATGCCTGGTGCATTAATGGCAATGATTCGTCTAAATCGTCCAAGTATTTTAGTTTATGGCGGAACAATCGATTCTGGCTGTCACAATGGAAAAAAATTGGATGTTGTTTCTGCGTTTGAAGCTTGGGGAAGCAAAGTGGCTGGAACTATGGACGAAACAGAATATCAAAACATTGTTGAAAAAGCATGTCCTGGTGCTGGCGCTTGCGGCGGAATGTACACCGCAAATACTATGGCTTCTGCAATAGAAGCGTTAGGAATGACCTTGCCTTTCAATTCGTCAAATCCAGCGTTGAGCGATGCCAAAAAACAAGAATCTGTTGCAGCGGGAGAAGCGATGCGAGTACTCCTAGAAAAAGATATCAAACCATCGGATATCATCACGCGAAAATCACTTGAAAATGCAGTTCGATTGGTCACAATTCTTGGAGGATCAACCAATGCAGTATTGCATTTCTTAGCAATTGCGAGAGCTGCACAAATTGATTTCACACTCAAAGACTTTCAAGAAATAAGTGATACAACGCCTTTTCTAGCAGACTTAAAACCTAGTGGAAAATACTTAATGGAAGATGTTCATGCGGTTGGTGGAATTCCTGCCGTATTAAAATATCTCCTTAAAAAAGGATTACTACACGGCGATTGTATGACGGTTACAGGAAAAACGATTGCTGAAAACTTATTAGATGTTGATGATTTAACGGAAGGTCAAGATGTGATCAAACCCATTGAAAATCCAATCAAAATATCTGGTCATTTACGCATGTTGTACGGAAACTTAGCAAGTGATGGAAGTGTGGCAAAAATAACAGGAAAAGAAGGATTAAAATTCTCTGGAAAAGCCAAAGTTTTTGAAGGAGAATACGAAGCAAATGACGGAATCCGTGATGGAAAAGTAGAAAAAGGCGATGTCGTTGTCATTCGCTACGAAGGACCAAAAGGTGGACCAGGAATGCCAGAAATGCTAAAACCAACAGCGGCAATTATGGGCGCAGGTTTAGGAGAAGATGTCGCACTCATTACAGACGGACGCTTTTCAGGAGGAACACATGGTTTTGTGGTCGGACACATTACACCCGAAGCACAAGAAGGTGGAACACTCGCATTAGTAAAAGATGGAGACATAATTACAATTGACGCAGAAACGAACTCAATACAACTTGAAGTCTCTGATTCAGTACTTCAAGAACGAAGAAAACAATGGAAAGCACCAGAACTCAAATTTGAACGCGGTGTACTATACAAATATGCAAAAACAGTTTCATCGGCATCCAAAGGTTGCGTAACTGATGAATTCTAATTAGAATTCATCATTCCCACGAAAGTGGGAATCTCATAAAAAACGATTTGTCATTCCTGCGTAGGCAGGAATCTCATCAGAGGAATCTCAAAGAACCACGTTTGTAACATCAAGCGCAGTCGAGATATAAATAGGAAGCTCTAAAGTTTCAAAATGGATTCCGCATCAAGTGCGGAATGACAATAAAAAAACAAACACTATGGAAACAAACACCATACAAAGAACAAAACAAACACTTCAAAAAACAGAACGCATCTCAGGAAGCGAAGCTATCGTACGATGTCTATTAGCAGAAGGTGTAAAAACATTATACGGTTATCCTGGCGGCGCAATCATGCCTGTATATGACGAATTATACAAATATCAAGACAAAATTCATCATGTACTCACACGCCACGAACAAGGTGCAACACATGCGGCACAAGGATACGCAAGAATTTCAGGAGAAGTCGGTGTCGCAATGGCAACTTCAGGTCCTGGCGCAACAAACCTAATCACAGGAATTGCCGATGCACAAATCGATTCTACACCAATGGTGTGTATCACAGGGCAAGTCGCTTCACATTTGTTAGGAAGTGATGCATTTCAAGAAACGGATATTGTCGGAATTTCAACGCCAGTGACCAAATGGAACCATCAAATTACGAAAGCTTCTGAAATTCCAGAAGTCATGGCAAAAGCATTTTACATTGCCAAAAGTGGTCGTCCAGGGCCAGTTTTAATAGACATTACAAAAGATGCGCAATTTGAAGAATTTGACTTTTCATATGAAAAATGTACACATGTTCGGAGTTACAAAGCAATTCCTGATACGGATAAAAATGCTCTTAGCGCTGCTGCAGAATTAATAAATAACGCAAAAAAACCATTCGTAGTTTGGGGACAAGGCGTGATTTTGAGTGAAGCCGAACAAGAATTTAAAGCCTTTATAGAAAAAGCAGGAATTCCGTCTGCATGGACCATTTTAGGAGTTTCTGCAATTCCAACCGAACACCCGCTAAATGTCGGAATGGTAGGAATGCACGGAAACTATGCACCAAATGTACTCACAAACGAATGTGATGTATTAATCGCTATCGGAATGCGTTTTGACGATCGTGTAACGGGAAATCTTGCAACATATGCCAAACAAGCAAAAGTGATTCATTTTGAAATAGATCCTGCGGAAGTTGATAAAAATGTAAAAACAGATGTTGCTGTTCTTGGCGATGCAAAAGCAAGTTTAAAAGCAATTCTATCTTTAATTGATAAAAAATCACATACAGAATGGCATCAAAAATTCAAGGATTTATATGCTATTGAATATGAAAAAGTCATCAAAAACGATTTACATCCAACGAAAGAAGGATTGACAATGGGCGAAGTGATGAACGAAATCAACATCCAAAGCAAAGGCGAAGCAGCCATTGTTTCAGATGTTGGTCAACATCAAATGATTGCTTGTCGTTACGCCAATTTTAACCAAACAAAAAGCAACATTACTTCTGGCGGTTTAGGAACAATGGGATTTGGATTGCCAGCCGCAATTGGCGCAAAAATGGCAAAACCTGAACGCGAAGTAGTTTGTGTGTGTGGCGATGGTGGTTATCAAATGACGATTCAAGAATTAGGAACCATCTTTCAGCAAAAAGCAGCCGTAAAAATTGTGGTATTAAATAACGATTTCTTAGGAATGGTACGTCAGTGGCAACAATTATTTTTTGACAAACGTTACGCATCAACCGAAATGACAAACCCAGATTTTGTCGCCATTGCAAAAGGATATCATTTAAATGCACGACGTGTAACCAAACGAGAAGAATTAGCGGAAGCAGTTGCCGAAATGATGCAAAGCAAACAGGCGTATTTCCTAGAAGTTTGTGTAGAAAAAGAAGACAACGTATTTCCAATGATTCCAACAGGAGCATCGGTTTCAGACATACGATTGAGTTAGTAAAGATGAAAAGAACTTAGAAAATAGAATAAAGAACAAAGATGATTTTTTTAACTGAAATAAGTCTATTCTCTTTTTTCTATGCTCTGTAATCCTTTAAAAAATATGGAACAAGAAAGCAAACAATTTACGGTTTCGGTATACACTGAAAATAATATCGGATTGTTGAATAGAATTTCAGCAATATTCCAACGAAGACATATCAATATTGAAAGTATCAATTCGTCTGTTTCAGAAATTGAAAACGTTTCAAAATGGACAATTGTGGTCAATCTTTCGGAAGAACGAATGAAAAAAATCATCGGTCAGATTGAAAAACAAGTTGAAGTCATCAAAGCGTATTATCATACAGAAGAAGAAATCATTTATCAAGAATCAAGCATCTTTAAAATGAAATCTGATTTATTGTTTGATGAACGCCAAATTCAAAATATCATCAAAGACAGCAATGCGCGAATCGTCACGGTAAACAAACAATTTTTTGTCATAGAAAAATCAGGTCGCAAAGAAGAAATCGAACTATTATACAGAGAACTCAGCGTTTTCGGAATCATGCAATTTACACGTTCAGGACGCATTGCAGTTTCCAAAGAAGAAATGAAAATTTCAAATATGCTCAAAGCAATCAATCATTAATAAAAAGACTCAAGATCATAGAGTCAAGAATATAGATAAATCAAAGTCAAACATATAAAATAGTCATAGTGAGCGAAAATCTTGATTCTTTTAATCTTGGCTCCAGACTCTAAAAATAAAAATCATGTCAAACTATTTCAATACACTATCATTACGAGAACAACTCGCACAACTAGGAAAATGTAGATTTATGGACGCTTCCGAATTTGAAAACGGCGTCAATGCATTGAAAGACAAAAAAATAGTCATCGTTGGTTGTGGCGCACAAGGATTGAATCAAGGATTAAACATGCGCGATTCAGGCTTAGATATTTCATACGCATTACGTCAAGCAGCTATTGATGAAGAACGCAATTCATATCAAAATGCAACTTCACACGGTTTCAAAGTTGGAACCTATAAACAGTTGATTCCAACGGCAGATCTAGTCTTAAATCTTACACCAGACAAGCAACATACAAATGTGGTAAAAGCGGTGATGCCGTTACTAAAAAAAGGAGCAACCTTAAGTTATTCGCACGGTTTCAATATTGTAGAAGAAGGCACGCAAATTCGTGAAGATATCACGGTCATTATGGTTGCGCCAAAATGTCCAGGAACGGAAGTGCGTGAAGAATACAAACGTGGTTTTGGAGTGCCAACACTTATTGCGGTACATCCAGAAAATGATCCAGAAAACAAAGGTTGGGCACAAGCAAAAGCGTATGCAGTTGCAACAGGTGGACACAGAGCTGGTGTGTTAGCATCGTCGTTTATAGCTGAAGTAAAAAGTGATTTAATGGGCGAACAAACTATACTTTGTGGTGTGTTGCAAACAGGTTCAATTTTAGCTTTTGACAAAATGGTCGCTGATGGAATTGATGCTGATTATGCTGCAAAATTGATTCAACTAGGTTGGGAAACCATTACGGAAGCGTTGAAACATGGCGGAATTACCAATATGATGGATCGTTTATCAAATCCTGCAAAACTAAAAGCTTTTGAACTTTCAGAAGAATTAAAAACCATCATGAAACCATTATTTGAAAAACATATGGACGATATCATTTCGGGACATTTTTCAAAAACCATGATGGAAGATTGGGCAAATGATGATAAAAACTTACTCAAATGGCGTGCTGCAACAGGAGAAACTGCTTTTGAAAAAACGGCGTTGACAACGGATCATATTTCGGAACAAGAATACTTTGATCACGGAACCTTATTAGTCGCTTTTGTAAAATCGGGCGTAGAATTAGCATTTGAAACCATGGTAAGTGCCGGAATTATTGAAGATTCTGCTTATTACGAATCGTTGCACGAATTGCCATTAATTGCCAATACGATTGCGCGTAAAAAACTATTTGAAATGAATCGCGTAATTTCAGATACGGCAGAATACGGTTGTTACTTATTTGATCATGCGTGCAAACCGTTACTTGAAGATTTTATGAAAGACGTTTCTACGGAAGTAATTGGAAAACCATTTTCAAGTTCAAATGCAGTTGACAATTTAGATTTAATTACCGTAAATGATGCCATTCGAAATCACCCAATTGAAGCTGTTGGAAAACGACTCAGAGCAGCAATGACGGCGATGAAAACGATTAAAACAACTGTAAAAACGGAAAACCCTGTTGCGGTGTAGATTGTACGATTGTCATTTCGCACTTGATGCAGAATCTATTTTGGAACACTATAGATTCCTGCCTGCGCAGGAATGACAAAGCATACATCTAAATGACAATTAGAATAATGATGTCATATCGAGCGCAGTCGAGATATCTTTAAAATTTAAGATATACAATCGTCAGTTCGAGTGGTTTTTGGAGAAAAATTATATCAAGAACAATTAAAAATAATTATAAAACATACTTTGCAAACCACCACAAAAACATACGCTCCAACGTTGGCAGCCATTCAAAACGCTGCTAAAACACTCAAAGGTATTGCTTCGGTAACGCCTTTGAGTTACAACGATTACTATTCAAAACAATATGATTGTAATCTCTATTTAAAACGGGAAGATTTACAACAAGTGCGTTCGTATAAAATACGTGGTGCATATAATAAAATGGCTTCGTTGACTTCTGCACAAGTTGAAAACGAGATTGTATGTGCAAGTGCTGGAAATCATGCGCAAGGTGTAGCGTTGTCGTGTAAATTATTACAAATAAAAGGCACGATATTTATGCCAACACCAACGCCAAATCAGAAGATTGAACAAGTTAAAATGTTTGGCGAAAACTACGTTGAGGTGGTATTGATTGGCGATACATTTGACGATTCGTATCATGCGGCACTGGAACAATCAGAACGGTTGAACAAAACGTTTATTCACCCATTTAATGACGAAAAAGTGATTGAAGGACAAGCAACTATTGGTTTAGAAATACTAAATCAGCTTGAAACTCCAATTGATTATGTATTTGTTCCTGTTGGCGGTGGCGGATTATCTGCAGGATTGTCTTCAGTGTTCAAAATGTTATCTCCAAACACAAAAATAATTGGTGTAGAACCAAAAGGTGCACCTTCGATGTCTACATCAATTGAAAAAGATAGAAATACAACGTTAAAAAGTATTGAAAACTTTGTGGACGGCGCTGCTGTAAAACGTGTTGGCGATTTGAATTTTGCCATCTGTAAAGAAAATTTACACCAAATGAGTACGGTTGACGAAGGCAATGTGTGTCAAATAATTTTAGATTTATACAATCGGCAAGCAATTGTGGTTGAGCCTGCTGGAGCATTAAGTATAAGTGCATTATCGCAATATACTGATGAAATTAAAGGTAAAAATGTAGTATGTGTCATCAGTGGAAGCAACAATGATATTACCCGAACTGCCGAAATAAAAGAACGCGCATTATTATATGCCAATTTAAAACATTACTTCATTATCAAATTTCCACAACGTGCAGGTGCTTTGCGCGAATTTGTAGTGGAAATTTTAGGACCAACCGACGACATTACACATTTTGAATATACCAAAAAAACCAATCGTGAAAACGGTGCCGCAGTTGTAGGATTGCAATTGAAACATGCGGATGATTTAGATGCCTTGATCACAAAAATGAAATTGCGTAACTTTTATGGCGACTATTTAAATGACAAACCCGATTTATTTCAATTCTTAGTTTAAAAAAAACGTTATGAACATTCCCGAACAGTATCAAATTAAAGAAACCATTACTCAAAATACATATTTAGTAGACGGTAAATTAAAAGAATGGACAGGTGCAACATCCGAAGTATATTCTTTCATTTCTTCTACTGAAACCTATCAACCAACATTACTCGGAACCATTCCAACGTTAGGAGAAAATGAAGCGCTAGAAGCGTTAAATTCTGCCGTTAATGCCTATAACAAAGGACAAGGTTTGTGGCCAACGATGAAAGTTGTAGACCGAATTGCATGCATGGAAAAGTTTGTGGAACAAATGAAAACCAAACGCGATGCAATTGTAAAGCTTTTAATGTGGGAAATAGGGAAAAACTTAGCCGATTCTGAAAAAGAATTTGATAGAACTGTTGAATACATTTACGACACCATCGAAGATTACACACAAATGGATCGTGATAGTGCTAAGTTTGAAAAACATGGTGGCGTAAATGCGCATATTCGTCGTGGACCATTAGGCGTTGTATTATGTCTCGGACCTTATAATTATCCGCTAAACGAAACTTTTGCCTTGTTGATTCCTGCCATTATTATGGGAAATACTACCATTTTCAAGCCTGCAAAATTTGGAGTTTTATTACTTTCTCCATTATTGGAAGCGTTTCAAAATAGCTTTCCAAAAGGCGTTGTCAATATTATCTACGGACGTGGAAGAACCGTTGCGTCGCCCATTATGAAAGATGGTCGTGTAGATGTTTTGGCTTTAATAGGAAACAGTAAATCTGCCAATGCTTTGCAAAGTGTGCATCCAAAAAGTAACCGTTTGCGAATGGTATTAGGTTTGGAAGCGAAAAATCCGGCAATTGTACTGAAAGATGCCGATTTAGATTTAGCTATTAGCGAATGTATTGCAGGAACCACTTCGTTCAATGGGCAACGTTGTACGGCGTTGAAAGTATTATATGTGCATGAAGCAATTGTGGACGAATTTAACAAGCGTTTTTCTGAAAAAGTAGATGCGTTGCAATTTGGAAATCCTTGGGAAGCTGGCGCAAAATTAACACCATTGCCTGAACCTGATAAACCTGCATACATACAAGAATTGATTGATGATGCTACCGAAAAAGGTGCAAAAATCATTAATAAAAAAGGCGGAGAAACAACCGAAAACTATATTTTTCCAGCAGTTTTATATCCTGTTACAAAAGATATGCGTGTGTACGAAGAAGAGCAATTTGGACCTGTCATTCCAGTCATTTCTTTTTCAGATATTGAAGAACCTTTGGATGATATGGCAGCTTCCAACTACGGTCAGCAAGTAAGTTTGTTTGGAAAAGATGTAAATACCTTAGCGCCGTTGATTGATACATTGGTCAACTTGGTATGTCGTGTAAACTTAAACAGTTCGTGTCAGCGTGGACCAGATGTATATCCGTTTACGGGAAGAAAAGATTCTGCGGTAGCCACATTAAGTGTGCATGATGCGTTGCGTTCGTTTTCAATCAGAACCTTTGTGGCTTCAAAAGACAACGAGTATAACAATGCAATTTTAACGGAATTATTACAAACTAGAGCTTCCAATTTTGTAAGTACGGATTATATTCTGTAGACAGAGCGTAATTCAATATGAAATCAACCGTAAATGTCTAAAAATCTAATAATCCAACAATCCAATACTCCAATACTCCAAGCAAGTCCAAATTACTTTTTAAAAGGAGAATGTTCTTTAAAAGATTTTATCTTGATATTTTTAATGAAAGGTCGCATTGCAGCGTTCAAAAGTGGTTTTTTGTGACGAATGTAGCAGGTCAAATCTTGTGGTTTCGCGCCAAGCGTACTTTTAATTTCAGAAGCTGTTCTTCCCAAATTGATCCGTTTTGCACCATGCTCAATTCCGATTCGTACATAATCATTTAAAATGCGCGGATAAATACCGTATTGTTTATTCAGTGAATAATCTAACCCAATAAAATGTGCATCAAAGTTTTCCTGATTTACCATAGCTGACAAGAAACCTACTAATTTGTCGTCTAAGAAATATCCTTTTACAATAAATTGATCGCCGTAGCTTTCTTTTAAATGTGTGTATGTATTTAAATTTAATACTTGCGCATTGAAATTTGCGTTTGCAATCGTGTTTTCATACAAGGCTTGCAATTCACTTTTGTAATGCTCAACTTCTTGTGCTGTAAATCGTTTTACGACTAACTTTTCACTTTTACTATCCGCTTTGTTCGCTTTGACTCTATATTTCGATTTTAAAGCATTTTTATAATCATCAAAAGATTTCCATTCAGGTTGCAGCGTAATAATCATATTGGGCTCCACGTTCATGGGTATATACTTATAATCTTGTAATTGATCGGTAAGTTGTAAGGACGATTTTTTAAAGTCTTTCACAAAAACAGCTTGTAACTTTTTCGTTTCTTTCATCAACTTTTTCAAAGCTTTTGCCAATGCGTGAAACATCTCATTCAAATCTTCGCCTTCTTTGATAAACGTTCCGTATTCGCCACTCAAAAATACATTTCCACAAAACATAATTCGCGGCGTACTATTGCAAAACAAACTATTAATTCGTTTTTTAAACGTATCAGAAATCTTAATATTTTGTGTAATGGTTTCTATTGGAATCGTTACCAATTGTGTAATGGCAAAGGCAGTCGCTTCTTGTTTTTCGTTGACAATCACAATATATCTGCATACAATATCATCATTTGCAATTTCGTAAGCATGCAAAAATTCAGGTGTATAATAGGTGTTTTTTGTACAATGTAATTGTTGCCAATATTCTTTTGGAATATCGTTTACGGCATTAAAAAAAAGTGCTTTTGTAGTACTCATGTAGTCACTTTGGCTTTGTTCATTGAAACGAGATAGACTCCTGCAAAAATCAACGAAGCCGCTACAATTTTAATGAAATTTAGGGAATCGCTCCCCATAATTACAGCAAAAATTCCTGCAATTACAGGTTGAATGTACAAAAATGTACTCACTGTAGACGCTTTTAACTGTCGCAATGCTAACGGATTTAGTAAGTAGGTCGCAAAAGTAGCCCCTATAATTACAAATACTACTTCAAAAATAATATACGGTGAAAATAGAGTCCAATCGACAGCTTCTAATTCTGAAAATCCAAACGGCAATACCAAGAAACTTCCAAACAAAAATAACCACTTGATAAAGGTAAACGGATGATATTTTACACTTAATTTTTTAATGATAATGATGTAAATACTATACGAAACGGCATTGATGAATACGAGAAAATTTCCAAGCAAAATATTGTCTGAACCTCCAGCAGATTTTCCATACACGCTCAGCACAACAGCGCCCGAAAGTCCTAAGATAATTCCAACTACTTTTTTAGGAATAATTTTTTCTTTGAGAAAAATGGCAGACATAATCAAAACCAAAATTGGCACAACTACCATAATTACCGAAGCGTGAATTGGTGTTGTATATTTGAGTCCTTTAAAAAAGGTAAGCATGTTGAGCGCAATTCCGAAAATAGCTGCAAAAAAGAACGTGAGATAATCTTTTCGATCTATTTTTTCTTTAGGAGCAAAAATGCTAAATACCCAAAATAAAATGGCAGCTCCAACAACGCGTAATAAGATGAATCCGAAAGGTTTTATATAACCACCTTTCAAAACATCGGATGCAAACGTAAAGGTAACGCCATAAAAGACTTGCACCATAAAGGCAGCAACAAACGCAAAACTTTTTTTAGGCATCATTACGAAATGGCTTCTTTGGCGGCTGCAACTGTTTTAGCGGAGTTTCCAATGAAAATTTTATCATCAACAATCATCACAGGACGCTTCAAAAACGTATAATGTTCTAAAATATACTTTTTATAATCTTCTTCCGTTAAGTTCTGATTCTTTAAATCTTTTTCCTTGTACAAACGCGCACGTTTGCTAAACAATGCTTCATAACTTCCCGCAAGTGCGTGCATTTCTTCCAATTGTTTTTCAGTAATGGCTTCTTCCTTAATTCCTTGAAGAATAACATCTGAAGTAGGTTGAATTTCCTTTAAAATGCGCTGACACGTATTACACGTTTGTAAATGATATATTTTCTTCACAGATTTAAAATTTAAAAAGATAAAATGAATGTGTTGTAAAATTGCTACAAAGAAAATTCATTTCGACTAAAAAATACTACTTTTAAGAAAAATAAAACAATTACATTCGCCCTTTCTAGCAAACATCTCACTATGGACTATTTTCTAATTACCACAATACTTGTTTCACTAGCGGCAGGTTTTGGCTACATTAATGTACGCTTTCTAAAACTTCCCAATACAATTGGTTTAATGCTAATTACCATTGTATTTACACTTGCGGTATTTGGATTGAGTTATATTGATGATACGCTGTTAAATGCTGAAAAATACATCATTACACAAATAGATTTTAAAAGTGTTTTACTAGACGTAATGCTGAGTTTTCTGCTCTTTGCAGGCGCATTGCACACCAATTTTGAACAATTGAAAGTACAACGTTGGCCGGTATTAATCTTTGCAACATTAGGTGTGTTGGCATCTACATTTTTGGTCGGAATAGTCATGTATTATGTATTACTACTCACAGGATTAGAAGTAAACTTTATCTATTGTTTGCTTTTTGGAGCGTTGATTTCCCCGACAGATCCAATTGCAGTATTAGGAATCTTGAAAAAAGCAGGCGTTCCCAAAAAACTAGAAGTAAAAATTGTAGGCGAATCGCTATTTAATGATGGTGTCGGCGTGGTTATTTTCTTAACCATATTTCAAATTGCTTCATCAGGATCGGGAAATGTAAGTGTGGCAGATGTTGCAAAACTATTCGGTTTAGAAGTACTTGGCGGCATTGCTTTAGGAGGTTTTTTAGGTTGGATAACCTACCGATTATTAAAATCAATTGATGATTACGATATAGAAGTGATCATTACCTTGGCAACCGTAATGGCAGGAACGGCAATTGCACACAAACTGCATGTTTCAGCACCTTTAGCCATGGTTACTGCTGGATTAATTGTTGGAAACGACACAGTACGCGGATCGGCAATGTCAGAAGTCACAGAAACCTACGTAGACAAATTTTGGGAACTCATCGACATCTTACTCAACACTGTTTTATTTGTATTAATAGGAATGGAAATGCTAGTCATTGCATTTGAAGCAACCTATATTATTGCAGGATTAATTGCCATTCCGATTGTATTGGCATGCAGATACGTATCGTTGCTATTTCCAATCAAATTCTTTGAAAAACGACTCGATTTTGTCCCGAAAACCAATCTTATCATGACGTGGGGCGGATTGCGTGGCGGAATTTCCATCGCATTAGCGTTAGGACTCACTGCTGAAATGCATCGTGATTTATTTCTAGTAATTACCTATGTTGTAGTTGTGTTTTCAATTCTCGTACAAGGATTAACGGTTGGAACGTTGGTGAAGAAGGTAAAGGGAGATTGATAATAAACATTCAATATGTAAATTAAAAAATTGATGATGAAAAATTTAACGAAAGAATCCATATTGGCTATAATTGAAAAAAAAGATACTGTTTTACTAGCAACGCAAAAGAAGGTTTGTCTTCCAATTATCAATAGAATTTATCAAAAAATGAAATATGGAATTAAATTTGATGATATAAAGGTATGTGGCGCATTAGTTATTGATGGACATCATAGATATATATGTTCACTTCTAGTAAATATAGATATAGATCGTGCTAAATCTTCAAAAACAAGTGCAACAGTTGCTTTCAATTGGCAAGATGTAGAGTTTGTCGAAGAAGAATGGGATACGGAAGATAAAATTAAGCAGTTGAATGAGTTAGATGCTGACTTTAATAACATGTCCATTGAGGAAATAACGGAAATTATAAAATAATTAAGTAAATTTACAATATGTTACTGTATTTAGACATAGATGGCGTAATGGTTCCTGCGAACTCTTGGAGAAAACCTGAAATATTAGAAGATGGTTTTCCAGCGTTTAGTACTATGGCTATAAAATCTCTCAATAAAATTATTTCTAATACAAGTGCTACTATTGTTCTAACGACTTCGCATAAGCATACATATTCTTTAAATGAATGGTGTACTATTTTTAATCGAAGAGATATTTCTATTCAGGAGATAGGTAGACTTCCAAAAAACACAAATCATTTAAACAGAAAAGACGAATTGATACGCTGGTTTAATGCTTCTCGATCAAAAGATAAATTTATAATAATTGATGATGATAAATCGTTAAACGCATTGCCCAAAAATCTAAAAGAAAAGTTAATACAAACTAGTGGTTCTGTTGGCTTAACAGACTATTTAGCAGATGAAGCACTAGATAAGATCCAAAAACTAGAATTAACTACGAATTAACTACATATTCTGTTTCAAAATACTAAAAAGGTGACTTAGAGAATTTAACTAATGTCACTTTTTTTATGAACAATAGTTACAATGTAAGAACCAATCACACAAAACGACAAAACGCTCGGCAATACTTTCAAAAAATAGTGAATTAATGTAACTTGCCAACTTATTAAATGAAGGAACTTATGCAAGAAGCTAACGTGCTCAATTATATAAAAGCTGTACTAGAAAACATACCAAATAATTGGATAGGTCTAACGACGCATCGTTTAGATATTTACACAGAAAAACTAGCAAAAACTGAATTTTTAGAAGCTTTTGAAAACTTATATAAAGCCAACAATTCAGATGCTTCCGCTTTGAGCGAATTGCCAACTGCATACGACTATATCCGATTGGGACATCCTTTATCGTGCGTGTTAGAATGGGGAATTGCAAAAATGCACAACTTAAAACCTGAAAATGTAATTAGTTTTGCTTCCAAAGTGACACCGATTTTAGCAGTTTTACGAAAAAATCTGTTAGATGGCAAACAAACACAAATCGTATATACAGATACATTGCCAGCTTCTTTTGATGCGGAAACCATCAAAAAAGTATACGGATATACATTTGAACTAAAAAAAATAGAAAATATCACGGCAATCCCTGAATTTGATGGAAGCACAATTTTGGTTTCAGCACGAGAAAGTATTGCTAACTATCCGCTACATTCAAACATTGACTTTTTAATCAATACACACGGAAACCTGGGAAGTGTATTACTTGTCAATGGCACACACAATGAAAGTTATATTTCTGCTATTCAACATGTACGACGAAGAGAAACGGTTGCAATGACACCTATAAACTGTTTGACAGCTTTAAAATCGCTGGCAACAACAGCTTCTTTTATAATTGAAAAAAACAATGTGGAAGCCGACAAAGCACAAGTTGTCGATTTAATCAAAACAATTAATGGTGTGCAAACGAAAGCTTTAGTAGGTTCTAGTGGATTATCTATTCAATATGCCATTATGATGGGATTGGTGCATGACGCGCTTGAAAATCATCCAGGAAAAGATATCAAATTTATTGTTCCTCCAAATTGTTACGGTGGTACAAACGATCAGGCACGACGTGTTGCTGCTTGTATTGAAAATGTAGCCATTGTCGATTTACCGGTTGATGGCGATAATGATATGGTAAAAAGTGTACACAATGTGTTACAAAACGTAGCACAAGAAGATGCTATTCCATACATCATTGCGGAAATTCCAACAAATCCACGCGTAGAAGTTCCAGAATTAGAAAAACTAAAAGAAGCGTTGGAACAAGAACGAAAAACAGCAACGGGCGAAACAGCAATTGCTCCTGTATTTATCTTAGATCAAACCTTTTGTCCTAATGTACATTTCTTGGGAGAAGGCAAAACATTTGCGGGAATTCGTGCCATTTCGTATGCAAGCGGATCAAAATTTCCAAGTGGCGGATTGTGTACCGCAGGTTATTGTATAGGAAACGAAAAAGCAACTTCTTTAGTGGAAAAGATCGAAGTCCATTTGACACTTTGTGATAACGAAGCTACGATAGCACAGTATGAAATCTTAGCGCAGCAATTGCCTTCTATGAATCAGCGTATTCACGATGCATATGTAAACACACGCGAATTTGTAAATTACATTCAAGAAGTATTGCCAGAAGCGAAAATTAACTTTGTTTCTTCAGCATTGGCAAGTCAAGGATTTACGCCATCGGTTTTTTCATTAGACCTTCCAACGAAAGGCGATACTGAAGAAGAAAAAGAAGCGTACAAGCGAAAACTAAATCATAAACTCATCAAGTTAATGATTACGGAAATTCCTGAAGAAAGCAAATATTGTGTAAGTTACGGGCAACTAAAAGGTTGCTATTGGACAATTCCTGCAACGTCTACACAAGGAACGACAAAAGAAGGCGATAAAGATTACATTGCCCGCGTATCACTTTCTGCAAATATGGATTTAGAAAAACACAAAGCCGTTTTTAATGATTTTGTAAAAAGTATTTAAAAAACTAAAATTCTATCGCTAGCGCAAGCTTATAACTTACGCTAGAATTTATAAATGTTTTTAAATTATTCATTGGCACGCGTTACAAACGCGCGCTGGCAGTGGAAGTGATGATAAATTAACGAGTTAACGTCAAACTGAACTTGATTCAGTTTCACATAACAGTAAGAAAATATATGTGAGACCCTGAATAAAGTTCAGGGTGACGAAGTAATATACATTGCTAGCGGAATTTTGAGAAGGTATAAACCTATTTTCAAATGCCCAAACCGTCGCATCGCTAGCGCAAGTTTGCAACTTGTGCCGTCAAACAAGCTAAACTATTTCGAATTATCTTCTTATCGCTAACACGAGTTTGTAGTTTACGCTAGAAATTTATAAATGTTTTTAATTTATGCATTGGCACGCGTTACAAACGCGCGCTAGCTGTGACGAAGTAATATACATTGCTAGCGTAAGTTTGAGAAGGTATAAACCTATTTTCAAATGCCCAAACCGTCGCATCGCTAGCGCAAGTTTGCAACGAGTGCCGTCAAACAAGCTAAACTATTTCGAATTATCTTCTTATCGCTAATGCGAGTTTGTAATTTACGCTAGAAATTTATAAATGTTTTTAGTTTTTGTATTGGCACGCGTTACAAACGCGCGCTAGCTGTAAATTCAACAGGCTAAAAATTCTGTTCCGATTTCACATAAAAATCTTCATCAATTTCAACAGAACTAATCTCAGAATTTACCGTTTTTGTTTGCCACGAAGTCGTTGGTGTTAACCATGTTGCTTGTCCGTTAATCAATACGTTTACCTTCATGTCAAAATGATCTACACAATTTCGCCAACGGTATTTTAATACATTATTTTCAATAGTATACGATAAAATAGGAATCGTTGTCGCTCGCAAATACTGATCAAACACAGAAGACAAGTCTATCCCTGATTTCTCAGAAATATAATTCTCAATCTGTGCCGTCGTGACCGTTTGATGGTAAAAATCTTTGTTCAGTCCACGCAAAATAGTTCGCCATGTTCTATCGTTATCAATAATCTGACGAATAGTATGTAACATATTTGCACCTTTATAATACATATCGCCCGAACCTGCTTTATTTACATTATAAACTCCGATAATTGGTGTGTTATTTTGAATACTTCTACGGGTTCCAATAACATATTCCGCACTTGCTGCTGTGCCATAAAAATAATCCAAAAACAAATTCTCAGAATACGCCGTAAAACTCTCATGAATCCACATATCAGCAATATCAATATTGGTAATATTATTGGCAAACCATTCATGACCCGATTCGTGTACAATAATAAAATCGAACTTCATTCCCCAACCTGTTTTGCTCAAATCAGAACCTCTGTACCCGTTTTTATATCCATTACCATAGGTTACCGAACTTTGATGTTCCATACCCAAATAAGGTGCTTCCACCAACTTGTAACTATCTTCATAAAACGGATACGGACCAAACCAATATTCAAAAGCTTCCATCGTGCGTTTGGCATCTGCAAACTGTACTTTTGCTTTGGCTAAGTTATCGCGTAACACATAATAATCCATATCCAATATACCGTTTTCGCCTTTGTATTCTTCGCCAAAATGTACATAATCGCCAATATTAATATTTACGCCATAATTATTTATCGGGTTTTGCACATTCCAATGATAGGTTTTCGTGGTTGCGTTGCGTTCTTCAACCTTTACCAAACGACCATTTGACACATTCATCAAATTTTTCGGAACCGTTACGCTCATCTTCATACTATCTACTTCATCATACATATGATCTTTACACGGCCACCAAATACTTGCGCCCAATCCTTGACAGGACGAAGCTATAAACGGCAATCCGTTAGCATCTTCTTTCCACGTAATACCGCCATCCCAAGGTGGACGTTTCGCTACTTTGGGTTTTCCTTCGTAGAATACTTTTACACTATATAATTCTCCTATTTTTTGCGCTTCCGCGAGATGGATAAAGTGTGCATTTCCATCATGTGTAACTTCTAATTCGGTACCATTCTGAACTACTTTTGTTATTTGTAAAGGCGGTTGCAGATCTATTTGAAGCGTCTCGTTGTGCGACGAAAGTACTTTATATTGAATTGTATTGCTTCCTGAAATTGTTTGTTCACTTGGTTTTACTTCAATATCCAAATGATAATGTGTCAAATCCCACCAAGCGCGTTCGGGCGTTATAGAACCACGCAAAGTATCTTGCTTCGTAAAATTTTGTGCAACTACTTGCGTGCAAACTAAAAGTAGTAAACCCACAAGAAGTGTAATAGAATTGTTATTTTTATACATCATTTACACTAAAAAATTAAGTATTTATAAAGGTACATTTATAATTGGAAAATGAACAAGTGAAACGAAAATTTGTATCCTACTAGCATAAGAAAAACATATGAAATTCAACACCAAAACTATTCACGGAGGACAAAAGCCTGATGAAGCTTATGGAGCCGTGATGCCACCAATTTACCAAACATCAACCTACGCACAAAGTACGCCAGGCGGACACAAAGGTTTTGAATACTCACGGTCGCAAAATCCTACACGAACGGCTTTAGAAAATGGTTTGGCAAGTATTGAAAACGGAAACTACGGATTGGCATTCGGATCGGGTTTGGCGGCAATTGATGCGGTTTTAAAACTTTTAAAATTTGGCGATGAGGTAATTACGACCAACGATTTATACGGAGGAACATATCGGCTTTTTACCAAAATATTTGAAAACTATGGTGTAAAATTTCATTTTATAGGAATGGAAAATGCCTCGAATATTGAAGCGTATATCAATGAAAATACAAAGTTAATTTGGGTAGAAACGCCAACGAATCCCATGATGAATATTATTGATATTGAAGCAACTGCAATTATTGCTCAAAAGCATCTGTTGATGTTAGCAGTGGATAATACATTTGCAACACCGTACCTGCAAAGACCTTTAGATTTGGGTGCAGACATTGTAATGCATTCGGCCACTAAATACATTGGCGGACATAGTGACATCGTTTTAGGAGCTTTGGTGGTAAAAGACAAAGAAATTGCAGACAAACTCTACTTTATTCAAAAAGCAAGTGGCGCTATTTGCGGACCTATGGATAGTTTTTTAGCGTTAAGAGGAATGAAAACCTTGCATGTACGTATGCAACGTCATTGTGAAAACGGAAAAGCTGTGGCTGAATATTTGGCGAAGCATCCAAAAGTAGAAAAAGTGTATTGGCCAGGTTTTGAAGACCATCCAAATCATGATATTACGAAACAACAAATGGACGATTTTGGAGGAATGATTTCATTTGTAGCAAAGGGAAATAACTATGAAGAAGCCATTAAAATTGTAGAAAACTTAAAAGTATTTACGTTGGCAGAATCTTTAGGCGGTGTAGAATCGTTGGCAGGTCATCCAGCAAGTATGACGCATGGTAGTATTCCAAAAGCGGAACGCGAAAAAGTTGGTGTGGTCGATTCGCTAATTAGACTCAGTGTCGGAATTGAAGATATTGACGACTTATTGGAAGATTTGGCGCAGGCATTAGGTTAATATTGAGATGTGAGTATTGAGAATTAAGAAGACTTCTTGTTGCTTTTTATCAAGAAAAAAGACAACAATTTACATATGGAAGTCTATTTTATAGTAAAAAGTATCCAAGTTTAAATTTTTAATAATCAGTACTTTAATAATTAATTTACTTCGAAAAATCCAGAGATCACGAGTTTAAAATTCAAAGAAAAAACAGTTCGGAATCGCAAACTGAGGTAACAACACGTTACTCCTTAGCTCAAAATCTGAGTACATGAACACAATTTACTGTGCACAAGTGCTTAGATTCTCTGCTGCTGTGCAAAAAATGTACTACACAGCTGTAAAATTACCATAAAAAAAGCCATTCTTTTAGGAATGGCTCTTTCATGAAATATTTTTTATTTAGAAATTCAAGTAATAAATGTATCCTACATTAATAATGAATCCCCAGTCGTTTGCTCTATTTTCAGGATAAATATTTTCATCAGGATTCAATCCGTCAACCCAGTTTGAAAAGTAATATCTCCAACGTAAATCGAATAATAAATCGGATGTTTCTGTAAATTTATAACGTGTTCCTACACTTGCCACAATGGACCACGTTGAGCCCGATTCGTTTCTGTAAGCATCTTGATACTTAACAGGAAGTACGCCAGGATCTGTAAGTCGTCCCAAATCAGATTCTACGCTTGGCGTAAAGTAATTGTACTGAACTCCTAAAGCAGCATACGGTGCTAATAAATAGCCACCACTTTCAAACTCACGAATACTTCTTGGAAAAAACTCTAACTGTGTTCCTAAGTTTAATACTCGCGTGCTTCCACTCATAGCTCGTAATTGATCGGCAGTTAAAGAAACTTTATCATCGCCAACAAAACGCCCAAAATGTTCTAAATTAACAGTTGTATACGTTAATTCATTTCTAACTTTAAAATGATCGTTAAAATACGTATATCGCGTAAAACAATTACACTCGGCACGATACGAAAAGTTGAGGTAGTGTACAATTCCGAATTCCAATCCGACATTCCCTATATTAGTCTCAAAATCACTACGTTCACCATAATCTGACTGAAAAGCATTAGGCCCAACAATAAACCCTATTTCGTGAGAAAATCCGAATTGGGCGTTGGCTGTACTAACAAATGCTAGCAACAGAAGAAGGAAAGTAGGATAGATTTTTTTTAACATGTTCTAACCAAGATTTTTGAGGCTACTCAGCAAATATATAAAAACCCTTAAAACAAAAAAATAAAAAGTGTATTAAGTATTGTTTATTACTGCTGGTTGAGGTTTTGTATAGTAAAATAACGTGATATCAAGCGAAAACGTATTCGTATTATCAAATTGTAAAAAAAAGAGTGTTTTTTTTTAATTAAATGTATATTTGTACTATCAAATAATGATATAAATAAAAATTTGTTAATCAAACTTCGTTTATGGAAGCAAAAATAAAAGACTTTTTAGACTTGGTAAAGCAAACAAACGGTCATGAACCTGAGTTTTTACAAGCAGTTGAAGAGGTTGCCGAGGCTGTAATCCCTTATATTGAAGGTAAAGAAAAATACAACGGAACTAAAATTCTTGAAAGAATGGTAGAGCCTGAGCGTGTTGTAATGTTCAGAGTTCCTTGGGTAGACGACAAAGGTGAAACACATGTAAACCGTGGTTACAGAATTGAAATGAATTCTGCCATTGGTCCATACAAAGGAGGATTGCGTTTTCACCCAAGTGTAAACCTAAGTATTTTAAAATTCTTGGCGTTTGAGCAGGTATTTAAAAACAGTCTTACAACGTTGCCAATGGGTGGCGGAAAAGGAGGATCAGACTTTAACCCGAAAGGAAAATCAGATCTAGAAATCATGCGTTTTTGTCAAGCCTTTATGATGGAGTTGTTTAGACACATCGGCCCAGATACTGATGTTCCTGCGGGAGATATTGGCGTTGGCGGACGTGAAATTGGATACATGTTTGGAATGTACAAGAAACTGAGAAACGAATTCACAGGAGTATTGACAGGAAAAGGCATTTCTTGGGGAGGATCATTGATTCGTCCAGAAGCAACAGGATACGGAAATGTATACTTTGCACAAAGCATGTTAGGAACAAAAGATACTTCTTTTGAAGGAAAAACAGTGGTAATCTCTGGTTCTGGAAATGTAGCACAATACGCTGCTGAAAAAGCAATTCAGTTTGGAGCAAAAGTAGTAACCATGTCTGATTCGTCAGGATATATACATGATGAAGATGGAATTGATCAAGAAAAGCTTGAATTCATCATGGAATTAAAGAATGTAAAAAGAGGTCGTATTAAAGAATATGTTGATGAATATACGTCTGCTACATACCATGAAGGAGAAAGACCTTGGAGCGTAAAATGTGATGTGGCTTTGCCATGCGCAACGCAAAATGAATTGAACGGAGACGAAGCTAAAGCACTGATCGAAAACGGATGTATGTGTGTAAGCGAAGGAGCAAACATGCCTTCAACTCCTGAAGCTGTTGAAGAATTTCACAAAGCAAAAATATTATTTGCGCCAGGAAAAGCTTCAAATGCTGGTGGTGTAGCAACTTCGGGTTTAGAAATGACGCAAAACTCGTTGCGTTATAGCTGGACACGTGAAGAAGTAGATGAGAAATTAAAGCAAATTATGAGCGATATTCATAAAGCTTGTGAAGAATATGGAACAGATGAAGACGGTTACATTGACTACGTAAAAGGTGCAAATATTGCAGGTTTTGTAAAAGTAGCCGATGCCATGATTGCACAAGGAGTTGTGTAATCTGAATCATTTCATCCTACATAAAATAAAAAGCTTCCTGTTTGCAGGAAGCTTTTTTTATGACAATAATATATGATAAGCAATTCATTTACGTTATTATTAAATATATTTGAATAAAATATGCTCAATGCGTCAAACTTGCAGTTAACAATGTGTCGTAATCGACTGATTAACTGCTTGTTTCGTTCAAACTGAATTAAAAAATAAACAATAGATGAAAAGAAGTTTGTATTTGTTAGTACTGCTGTGTTATATATCAGTATATGGACAATCTTTTGAAAATTCTTGGCAAGGACATTATTCTTACAACAATGTAATTGACCTCTCATTTAGTTCCGAAAAAATATATGCCGCTTCTGAAAATGCCTTTTTCACGTATGACTTGCAAACCAATGAAATAGGAAAAGTATCAACTATCAATGGACTTTCAGGAGAAACAATAAGTACTGCTTACTTTAGTGAAGCTGCTCAAAAGTATATTCTTGGCTATGAAAACGGTCTCATAGAAGTATACTTTGAAGATACAAAACAAGTACAGAAAGTTGTGGATATTGTCAACAAACCAACAATTCCACCAAACAGAAAAAAACTAAATCATATTCTTGAATATAATGGTATTCTGTACATTTCTACAAACTTCGGAATTTCACTTTATAACATTGACGCTTTAGAATTTGGCGACACGTATTTTATTGGCCCAAACGGTAGTCAAATAGAAGTAAGACAAACCACAATACTTGGCGAGTATATCTATGCTGCAACAGATTCAGGAATTTTTAGAGCAACGGTCAGTAATGATAACCTAATTGATTTTGACCAATGGGAATCAATCGTAGGTAGTAGTTGGATGGGAATTACTGCTTTTGGCGATGATTTATACACAGTGAGCTTAGGAAGAAGACTTTACAAATACAATGGAACTACTTTTGTTTTAGAGTCGCAAATACCACAATACGAAACTGCTTTAGAAGACCTAAAAGTAAATGGAGCGTACATGTTGGTAGTAAACGATACAAAAGTGCATCTGTACGACAATCAACTTACGGAAGTATTAGTTGTAGATACCTTAGACGAGTTTCCTAATATTGAATTCAATACTGCATTGCTGCTCAACAACGATTTATATTTAGGAACAGAAGCTGAAGGAATGCTAGAAACAACGTTTCCAATGCCTGTAACGGCAAATCAAATACTACCAGATGGTCCTTTGCTAAACAATACGTTTGCACTAAAAGCAATACCAAATGAATTATGGGTTGTTTACGGAGACTACGATACTGGGTACAATCCGTATCCGTTAGATAATAGAGGTGTGAGCCACTTGCAAGATATGGCTTGGGTAAACATTCCGTACACACAAGAATTTGATGCTAAAAGTTTAGTGCATGTTACCGTAAATCCTTCCAATACAAATCAAGTATTTGTAAGTTCGTTCTTTTCAGGAATTCTTCAAATAGAAGACAATGAACCTGTAAACATCCTAAATACAACAAATAGTGGGTTAGAATCACTCGATATTGGCGTTCCGACATATATCGACATCCGAATTGGAGAAACAAAATACGATATCAATGGCGATTTATGGGTGTTGACATCTAAAGTAGAAAATGGTGTAAAAGTGCTTCGAAGTGGCGGACAATGGGAATCTTTCTCTGTATCTGAAATCATTGGCGATTTTCTAAATGGCGAAAACGGATTATCAAAACTAGAAATTACCGATGGTGGCATAAAATTCATCGCTACACAATCACACGGAGTCTTAGCTTTTGATGAAACTCGCAGTCAAGGTTCTCGTTTCATTTCAATGGTAGAAGAAGAACAAGGAAACTTGCCATCTACAGATGTCAGAGCCTTAGCGCTAGACAAAACAGGAAATCTCTGGATTGGAACAACAAACGGAATACGTGTATATTTTGGTGCGGACAACATCTTTAATGATAGCAATCCGCAAACCAACGACATCATTATTGTTGAAGAAGATGGTGTGCCAAAAGAATTACTATTTCAACAGCAATTAACCGATATTGAAGTTGATGGTTCTAATAACAAATGGATTGGAACTTCGTCTTCAGGTGTATTTTACATGTCACCTGATGCTACAGAAACGCTAGCACACTTTACCAAAGACAATTCACCACTGCCAAGCAATACCATTACTGACATTGAAATAGACTCAGAATCAGGACGTGTATACATGGGAACTTCAAAAGGAATTGTATCTTTCCAAGGAACTGCTACAGCGCCAAAAGAAACTTTAGAAAACGTATATGCGTTTCCAAATCCTGTGCGACCTGGATTCAATGGAAACCTATCTATAGCAGGATTAACAAACAATGCAGTTGTAAAAATTACCGACATTGAAGGAAATTTGGTCTATGAAGCTACCGCAGAAGGCGGAACATTATTATGGGATTTAAAAGCTTTTGGACGACACAAAGTTGCTTCTGGTGTATATCTCATTTTAATTGCTAGTGAAGATGGTTCGGAAACGAAAGTGACCAAAGTGATGGTTGTTCGCTAAAAAATATGTTAGTTACCACAAAAGCAATTGTAATATCAACGCTAAAATATGGCGATGCAGGCGTTATTGTCAAATGTTTTACAGCTTCTGACGGAATCAAAAGTTACTTATTGCGCGGAATTCTCAAATCAAAAAAAGGAAAACTAAAAATAGCGTATTTTCAACCGCTGATGCAGTTAGAAATTGTAGCAAATCATAAAAACAAAGGGAGTTTAGAATACATAAAAGATGTAAAATCAGTCTATCCGTACGCTTCCATTCACACCAATATTTTCAAGAGTTCCATTGTTTTATTTCTATCAGAAGTATTGAATTATTCCATTCAAGAAGAAGAAAAAAATGACGGTTTATTCAAGTTTGTAGAAAATGCACTACAGTGGCTGGATATTCATGATGAAATCGCAAACTTTCACTTGTTATTTTTAGTGCAACTGACCAAATATTTTGGTTTCTATCCTGAAACAGAAAATATGCATAAAAATTATTTCGATTTACACGAAGGGCAATTTTTTGATGAAATCACGCTAAATGAATGCATCACAGGAGAAAATTTAACACATTTCAAACAGCTTTTAGGCACAAAATTTGATGCACAACACACCATAAAGTTGTCTTCTCACAGAAGAAATGAAATTCTTGCAATATTCATTCAATATTTTAAATTACATTTGCAAGGATTTAGGCAACCGAAATCAATGGATGTGTTACATGAAGTATTTAAATAAAATAAAAGGTATTTCGTTTTTAGTTTCTTTTATTTTTTCTACAGCTCTTTTTGGTCAAGAAATTCAAGTAAAAGACATTACTAACGATAGAAACATCTCTAGTGTTGATGTATATAACGCTGATCAATCGAAAGGCGGAATTACCAATTCTAGAGGAAAGATTGACATATCTTCTTTTGGAGCAGATGAAAAAATTACGTTTCAACATATTTCCTATCAATCATTAACACTTACCAAAACAGAAATACTTCAAAACAAAAACAAAGTATATCTCATCAAAGAAACCGAAGAACTATCCAAAATAGTTATTTCTGTATCAAAATGGGAACAAGACAAAGAAGAAGTTCCTAAAAAAATTGTAAGTATCAATACCAAAGATATTGCATACACAGCTCCACAAACAGCAGCTGACTTACTAGAAAAAAGCGGAAAAATATTTGTGCAAAAAAGTCAACTTGGTGGTGGAAGTCCAATGATTAGAGGATTTTCTACAAACCGATTGCTTCTTTCTGTTGATGGTGTCCGAATGAACAATGCCATATTTAGAGGCGGAAACATTCAAAATGTCATCGCTATTGATCCTTTCAACATCAGTAACACGGAAGTAATTCTAGGGCCAGGTTCGGTAATTTACGGAAGTGACGCCATTGGTGGAGTCATGAACTTTTATACAAAATCGCCACAACTATCGTGGAACGAAAAAACCATCATTTCTGGAAATGCCGCAGTACGATACGCTTCTGCAAATACAGAAAAAACAACGCATGCAGATTTTAATGTCGGCATAAAAAAATGGGGATTTCACACCAGTGTCACATATTCTGATTTTGACGATTTGCGCATGGGAAGCAATGGAAAAGATCGATACTTACGACCAGAATTGGTTACACAAGTCAACGGAGAAGACACCGTAATTCCAAATGAAGATCCTTTAATTCAGCGATTTACAGGATACAGTCAGCTCAATATTTCTCAAAAAGTAAAACTAATTCCTGATGATATTTGGGAATTCGATCTAGGATTGCATTATTCCAAAACTTCCAATTATCCGCGTTACGATAGACTCATTCAATACAGAAACGAAACATTACGCTACGGAGATTGGTTTTACGGACCGCAAAAATGGTTCATGGGAAATTTACAAACTCAGAAAAAAGGAAACAATACGTTTTATGACAATGTAAAATTTACCAATGCATTTCAGCGTTTTGAAGAAAGCAGAAACAGTCGTTTATTTCAAGATGATATCTTAAATGTAACGGAAGAAAAAGTAGATGCAATTTCTTCAAACTTAGACTTTGAAAAACGATTCAATCCAAGAATGAAAATATTCTACGGTCTGGAATATGTATACAACAAAGTACACTCTGACGGACATGATAGAAACATTGAAACAAATACAATTACAGATGCGCCATCGCGTTATCCTGATGGAGCAACTTGGCAATCAATGGCGGCGTACATGAGTGCCGAATATCGATTGCATCCAAAATTTACCATTCAGTCAGGATTGCGGTACAACCACATACTCATAGAAACAGATTTTGACACAACATTTTTCCCGTTTCCATTCTCGGAAGCCAAGACAAATACAGGAGCTTTCACAGGGAGTATAGGATTTAGTTGGGTTCCAAATAATTGGCAAATTACAGCAAACTTAGGAACCGCTTTTAGAGCGCCAAACATTGATGACATTGGCAAAGTGTTTGACTCTGAACCTGGTTCTGTAGTAGTTCCAAATCCGAACTTAATGCCCGAATATGCTTATAGTGCCGAAATAGGAATTCAAAAACGAGTAAGCGACAAATTAGACTTTAGTTTTGCAGCTTTCTATACCTTATTGGACGATGCTCTAATTCGTGAAGATTTCAATCTCAATGGCGAAACAGAAATTGTGTACAATGGCGAATTGAGCAATGTACAAGCCATACAAAATGCTTCAAAAGTATTTACGTATGGATTTGAATTTGGAATCAAAGCAAAAATGGCCAAAAACATCAAGCTCACGGCAGACTTAACAATTCCAAGAGGAGAAGAACAACAAGCTGATGGAACAAAAGTTCCGTTGCGACACGTTTCACCAATATTTGGAAACTTTCACTTCATATACAAAAATGAAAAACTAAAATTTGACGTATTTACAAACTACAACGGTTCCATCACATTTGAAAACTTAGCGCCTTCAGAACGAAGCAAAGCATACCTATATGCATTGGACGAAAATGGAGATCCATATGCACCTTCATGGCTTACACTTAATGCCAGATCGAGTATAGAAATTACTAAAACAATAAACATAACGGCTTCTTTGGAAAACATAACAGATCAACGATACAGATCGTACTCTTCAGGAATTTCAGCTCCAGGTAGAAATATAATAGTAGGACTTAATTACTCCTTTTAAAAAGAAAGAATAAAGAAAAAGATTATTAAATAGATGCTTAAGTGTAATTTATGTACTCATTCGTCGACTATTTAAGCGATTTTATCTAAATTAATTAATAGTAAAGACATCAATATTAGTTAGTTTACGGTAAAAAAAGTATTTTTATTGCGCCTTAATTCTTAATCTCATGAAAAAAACTTACACACTCATAGCATTTTTGCTATGCTTTACTTTTGTAAAAGCACAATATTGCGCCTCTCAAGGTAATAGTGTTGTTGACGAATACATAAGTGAAGTTGTTCTAAATGGTACATCATTAAATTTTGACACTTCCTCACCAGGAATCGGATATACTAACTTAACAGGGCTAACGCCTGGTAACATAACAGCCGGAGTTTCCACTTCAGTTGCGGTTACAAAATTTTGGGTTGGTACTATTTACGATGAAGGAGTGAGTGTATGGATTGATTACAATCAAAATGATGCATTTGAAGCTAGTGAACGTGTCTTTGCAAGCGGAGCTAGTGTAGTGCCAACAGTTTCTGGAAACTTTGTAGCTCCACTATCAGCATTACCTGGAAATACACGGATGCGTGTACGCATGGAATATTCCAACACACCTGGAACTTTAACAGGCGGACCTTGTGGAACTTTTGATTTTGGAGAAGTAGAAGATTATACCGTAAATATTATTATCCCTTTGACACCACCAGACATTTTTGTGAGTGGAAATGGAGTAGAAATAACTGACGGTACACTCACAACATCTACAACAGATGATACAGACTTTGGTAGTGGAACCATAAGTTCCGATATGATAACCAGAACATTCACGATTGAAAATACAGGAACATCATCAACAGATTTATTACTTTCAAACCCAGCAGTAAGTTTTGGTGTTGGAAGCAATCCTGCTTTTACAATTACGTCACAACCATCTGATCTAACGTTATCCACAGGCGAAACCACAACATTTCAAGTCACGTTTTCACCTACATTAGTAGGAATAGCTGTAGCAGAAATCATAATATCAAACAACGATCCTGATATTTCAGAACAGTCTTTCTCCTTCGCTATCTCAGGAAATGGAGCGCTACCTTTTATAAGTCCTGGAAACGTTTCATCAAATTTACAACTGTGGTTAAAAGCCGATGCAGGAACTTCACTCACAGGAACTGATGTAGACAGTTGGACAGATCAATCTGCAAACTCATTTACTGCTGTTTCACAAGGTTCTTCGGATGCACAACTTATTACCGATGGATTAAATTTTAATCCTGTACTACAATTTACAGGATCTCAATTTCTCAATTTAGGAGATCAGCCCGAATTAGATTTGCAACCACTTACAGATGAAATGACCATTATAACGATGGTAATTACCAATGGAACATCTACAGGAACCGTATTATGTAAAGGAAATAACAATATTAGAAACTACCAAGTTTGGTTCGGAGGTACTGATAGAGTATTACATCATACTTTAGGTAGAACTGGCGGTGGAGGAACTCAGCAAGCAGTGCGCTGGGGAACAATATATGCGCTAAATGAACCTAAATTAACTGCTGGAGTTGTTGCTGATACAGGAGATCCACTGACAAGATTAACACCATATGTAAATGGAGTGTTAGATCCTGACGATCGTAATGATGGAGTGCAATCTGGAGATGCAACAGGTGTCGATGTCCTAATTGGAGCTCGAAGAAATGGTGGTGGAAATAACGGTTCAGGTTACAGATACAGTGGCGAAATCGCAGAAGTTATCATATATGATAGAGACTTATCTACTGCAGAACTTGAAAAAGTAGAATCGTATTTAGCAATTAAATATGGAATTACACTAGGTTCTAACGATGCTTTCTGGGATACACCAAGTAATACAGCTACTCCTTTTGGATATGCAGGAACAAGTAAAGACTATATCGATTCAAGTGGAAACATAATTTGGGACGGTAGCGTAAATGCAGGATATGGCTTCAACGTATTTGGAATAGCACGAGATGACAATTCTGCGCTAATGCAAACCAAATCTAAAAGTGTCAATGTTAGTCCTGCAGACGTATTAACAATGGAAGTAGAAAGTGGAAGTTTTCCGTCTAACCAAAGTTACCTAATTGTTGGTAACAATGGACTTGCAGAAACAATTCAAACCTCGACATTACCAGAAAGAACATTTGGAATGTTAAACAAAATTTGGTTAGCTCGTGAAAGTAGTGCTGACGTAGGTGCAGTAACATTAGAGTTTGATATGAGTGCTAGTGGAATTGCAAATCTTGATGATTTAGAATTATACATAGCTGACAATACTGGCTTTACAAACTATGAAAACTATACAGGAACCAATGTTGGAGGTGTATTAACATTTACAGGCATAAATCTTTCTGATGGCGAATACTTCACATTAGCAGAGCCACAACAATTAACAGGTTCAAATGCTTTATTCTTTGATGGAGTAGATGACTTCGTGGAAGATAAAACTCCTACAACTGATGGATTAACAGACTATTCCGTGATGGCTTGGGTAAAAAATCCAGGTCAGTTATCAGTAGCTGTAAAAAGAATTTTAGGAGTAACAGATCAATATGAATTTTTCCTTGACAATGCAGTGCGTTTAGCAATTACAGAAGGACAAAATGGTGGTTTCTCACAACCAGGTTCAGCATCGAATACTAATTGGGTACACTTTGCAATCATATCCAATACGGCTACTGGTTTTGCAACTCTTTATATCGACGGTAAAGTTTTAGGAGCTAGTACCATTGATCCACTAACGCCTAATCCTAATCCTTTCCGAATGGGAACTGTTGTAGGAACCAACTACTTTAGAGGTTCTATTGATGAGGTAAAAATATTTGATGTAGCACTTACCCAAGATCAAATGCGAGAAATGATTTATCAAGAAGTAGAACAAAATGGACTCAATGTAAGAGGAACTGTAATTCCAAAAGACATTGAAGACTTTACAACAAATGCCAATGTTCCTTGGTCATCCTTAATATGTTACTACAACATGTCTGATATCAAAGGAAATCGTATAGAAGATCAAACAGGGAATGGAAACTCTGCGTACATGAAAAATATAGCGTCTTTAGAAGCGCAAACAGCTCCAATGCCATACATTTCTACAGCAGATGGAAACTGGGAAGACGATGCTACATGGGTACATGGAACAGTTTGGGATACGCCATCATCAGATTTGAAAAATTGGTCCATCGTAAGAGTACAAAATGATGTTGTAGCAAATGCAAGTTACACAACACTTGGCTTATTTGTCAATTCAGGAAACAAACTAACAGTATCAGGAACAAACCCTGTAATTACGAATCCTTCACCATTTGCTTTTACGGCAGGTACAGGATTTGGATTAACGAATACTTGGTATGCTGAATTAGATGGTATACTGGATCTAAACGGAGAAAGTCAATTTATCCAACAAACCAGTAGTGAATTAGCAACTTCAAGTGCAGGATTCATTGAAAAAGATCAACAAGGAACAGCGAGTAGATATACATACAACTATTGGTCGTCTCCTGTAAGTAACATAAACACATCGGTTAATAACCAAGACTTTACACTTGGTGGTGTATTTTTAGACGGAACAACACCAGCTTCGCCAGCTACCATCACTTGGACACCTAATGAAAACGGAGCCGTTGGCCCTCCAATTACAATTAGTACACGATGGATTTATAAATTTGTAAATGGTGCCGACGAAGATTACAATGCTTGGCAATTTGTAAGAAATACGGGAGCAATATCACCAGGAGAAGGGTTTACAATGAAAGGAACCTCTCCAATTGCCGATGAACGAGAAGAACAAAACTACGTATTTAGAGGAAAGCCAAACAACGGAGACATTTCAGTAGGTCCACTTGGCGATACAAACTTATACCTAGTAGGAAATCCTTATCCAAGTTCATTAGATGCGGATCTCTTTATACAAGATAACCCAGACATGGAAGGAACAATATACTTCTGGGAACATTGGGGAGGCGGAACGCATACACTATTAGATTATCAAGGTGGTTATGCAACATATTCATCTACAGGACCAGGATCAGGTGTTGGTGTGCCTGCAATGTCACATCCATCAGTAAGCTCCACAGGTTCTGGGGCAAAAACGCCAAAAAGATACATTCCTGTAGGACAAGGTTTCTTTGTGCAAGGAGATAATATTGCTGGAAACGGATTAACTACCACTGTAGAATTCAACAACGCGCAACGATTATTTTTACCTGAATACATATTCACTTTTGAATTTGCAACATTTGTACGAGGAACAAACGATAACGATCCAACAAATCCAGGGATATTTGTAAATCCTGAAAATGAACCTGAAAATGAACCTGAAACAACTGATACAGATGCGAGTCCAGAAAACGATCCGACACTAGATGACATTTACGAACAATACAATATTCCAAAAGACACTAGAGAAAAAATTCGTTTAGGATATACAAATCCTCAAGGCTTTCACAGACAAATAGTAGTTGTATCTGATAGAAGAGCTTCAGATGCTGTTGTAAGAGGTGAAGAAGGAAAATCTATCTATGTCGCTAATGATGATATGTATTGGTACTTACAAAGTGAAGAATATGTAATTCAAACGCTTCATAAATTCCACGATAGTAGAGAAATTGCACTTGGTTTTATCTCTGAAAATGGTGGTGTTGGTACCATCAATATTGATCAATTAGAAAATATTGATAGTAACCTAGAAATCTACATAAAAGACCTTATCACGGGAACAACGCACGATTTACGTGCAAGTGACTTTAGTATAACGCTGCCTGCTGGAGAAACAAACGATCGTTATGCATTGGTTTTCCAACCAGAAAACACACTAAGCATCAATGAAGAAATTCTTCAAAATGGAATTACAGTATATACAGATACGGAAACAGAAGAAATTGTTATTACAAACAATACGGATATTCCGCTAACAGGGATTGACATGCATTCCATTCTAGGACAAAAAATAATGTCTACAAAAGAAGGAATGAATCAAAACATTATTCGAATTCCTATCAAAGACAAAGCAAGTGGTATATATATCATAGGAATCTATTCTGAAAAAGGAAAAATTAGTAAAAAACTAGTCATCCAATAACACAGAAAACATATATATAAAAAGACCACTTGATTTTCAAGTGGTCTTTTTTTGTTTAACACATTACAATTCAATGAAATTCATTAATTTCGCAAATTCAATATACAGCATAAAAAATGGCTAATAAATTTACAGAATATAAAGGACTAGACTTACCAGTAGTTGCAGACGAAATACTAAACTATTGGGAAGAAAACAACATCTTTGAAAAAAGCATAAGTTCAAGAGAAGGCGCTGAATCATTCGTATTTTTCGAAGGACCACCGTCAGCAAACGGATTACCAGGAATTCATCACGTATTAGCCAGAGCGATAAAAGATATTTTTTGCCGCTACAAAACACAAAAAGGATTCCAAGTAAAACGTAAAGCAGGTTGGGATACACACGGACTTCCAATAGAATTGGGCGTTGAAAAAGAACTGCAAATTACCAAAGAAGACATTGGTAAAAAAATTACCATAGAAGAATACAACGAAGCGTGTAAAAAAGCAGTCATGCGTTACACAGATATCTGGAACAACATGACGCGCCGTACAGGATATTGGGTAAATATGGACGATCCGTATATCACGTACAAATCAAAATACATGGAAAGCGTTTGGTGGTTGCTAAAACAAATCTATGACAAAGATTTAATGTACAAAGGATATACTATTCAACCTTATTCGCCAAAAGCAGGAACAGGTTTAAGTTCGCACGAATTAAACCAACCTGGAACCTATCAAGATGTTACGGATACAACGATTGTTGCTCAATTCAAAACCATCAAAGAAACACTGCCTGAAGCATTACAAAACGTAGAAGGTGACTTGCATTTCTTAGCATGGACAACAACTCCGTGGACATTACCATCAAACACGGCACTAACAGTTGGGCCAAAAATCGATTATGTAGTTGTAAAAACATACAATCAATACACGTTTGAGCCAATAAACGTGGTGTTAGCAAAAAATTTGGTTGGAAAACAATTTGCAGGTAAAAAATTCACGCAAGTAGCAACACAAGAAGAAGTAGCCGCTTACAAGGAAGGAGACAAAAAAATACCATACCTAATTACGAGTGAGCACAAAGGAAACGACTTAGTAGGCATCAAATATGAACAACTATTAGACTATGCGTTGCCATACGAAAATGCAGAACATGCCTTCAGAGTCATCTCTGGAGATTTCGTAACTACAGAAGACGGAACAGGAATTGTACACACGGCGCCAACATTTGGAGCAGATGATGCCTTAGTTGCCAAACAAGCAACACCAGAAATTCCACCATTATTAGTTTTAGATGACAATGGAAATCCTGTGCCTTTAGTCGATTTGCAAGGTAAATTTAGACCAGAATTAGGCGAGTTTGGAGGTAAATATGTAAAAAATGAATACTACACAGACGGAGAAGCACCTAAAAAATCAGTTGATGTCGAGTTGGCAATCAAACTAAAAACAGAAAACAAAGCATTCAAAGTAGAAAAATATGTCCATAGTTACCCAAATTGCTGGCGTACGGACAAACCAATCTTATACTATCCACTAGATTCTTGGTTTATCAAAATCACGGATGTAAAAGACAAAATGTACGACTTAAATCAAACCATAAACTGGAAACCAAAATCTACTGGGGAAGGACGTTTTGGAAACTGGATTGCTGGTGCAAACGACTGGAACCTATCACGTTCACGTTTCTGGGGAATTCCATTGCCAATATGGCGTACAGAAGACGGTAAAGAAGAACTCATCATTGGTTCGTTAGCCGAATTAAAATCTGAAATCCAAAAAGCCATTGAAGCTGGTGTAGAAACGAAAGATGTCTATGCTGATTTTGAAGTCGGAAACATGTCAGAAGAAAACTATGACAAAGTAGACTTACACAAACATATCGTTGATGGAATCACATTAGTTTCACCTTCTGGGAAGCCAATGAAGCGCGAAAGTGATCTCATTGATGTTTGGTTCGATTCTGGTTCCATGCCATATGCACAATGGCACTATCCGTTTGAAAACAAAGAACTCATCGACAATAACGAAAGCTATCCAGCAAACTTTATTGCCGAAGGTGTCGATCAAACACGTGGTTGGTTCTACACACTTCACGCGATAGGAAGCATGGTATTCGATTCGGTTGCTTACAAAAATGTAGTATCAAACGGTTTGGTATTAGACAAAGACGGACAAAAAATGTCCAAACGTCTCGGAAATGCCGTTGATCCATTTAAAACCTTAGACACATACGGAGCCGATGCAACACGTTGGTACATGATTTCAAATGCAAATCCTTGGGACAATCTAAAATTTGACTTAGAAGGAATTGCAGAAGTGCGTCGTAAATTCTTTGGAACACTATACAACACCTATTCGTTCTTCTGTTTATATGCAAACATTGACAATTTTAGCTACAGCGAAGCAGAAATTCCGTTAGCAGAACGTCCAGAAATCGATCGTTGGATACTTTCAGAATTGCACACACTCATCAAAAATGTTGATCAATTCTACGCGGAATATGAACCAACTCGTGCCGCAAGAGCCATCTCAGAATTTGTTCAAGAAAACCTAAGCAACTGGTTTGTGAGATTGAGCAGAAGAAGATTCTGGAAAGGCGATTACCAACACGATAAAATATCTGCGTACCAAACATTATACACATGTATGTTAAATGTTGCCAAGTTAGGAGCGCCAATTGCACCTTTCTATATGGACAGACTTTACAAAGATTTAACGGAAGCGACAACTACAGAAAACTTTGAAAGTGTACATTTGGCTAAGTTTCCAACGTATGATGAAGCATTCATTGACAAGTCATTAGAACGTAAAATGGAAAACGCGCAAACAATATCTTCCTTAGTATTATCGTTAAGAGCTAAAGAAAAGATCAAAGTGCGTCAACCATTGCAACGAATCATGATTCCTGTATTAGATGCGCAAACCAAAGAGGAAATTTTGGCTGTAGCCGAATTAATAAAATCTGAAGTCAACGTAAAAGAAGTAGAATTATTAGACGACGCTTCAGGCATATTAGTAAAGCAAATAAAGCCTAATTTTAAAGTCTTAGGACCAAAATTTGGGAAAGATATGAAAGCTGCTGCGGCAGTAATAATGCAGTTTGGACAAGAAGAAATTGCCGAAATTGAAAAAACAGGAAAAATACCTGTAGAAATTAACGGAAAAAATAGTACATTAGACATAACAGAAGTAGAAATAACTTCTCAAGATATTGAAGGTTGGTTAGTAGCCAATTCGGGAGGAATAACTGTAGCGCTAGATGTAACAATTACGGATGAATTACGTAAAGAAGGAATTGCAAGAGAACTTGTCAATAGAATTCAAAATGTACGTAAAGATTCAGGATTTGAAGTCACAGACAAAATACATGTATCACTACAAAAAGATGAACATTTAGTTGATGCAATACAAACAAATAAAGAATACATAAAGCTTGAAACACTAACAGAAGAGCTCGTATTTGTAGACCAACTAGAAAATGGAATAGAAATTGCTTTCGATGAGGTAAATACCAGATTATTTATTAAAAAAATGTAACACATCATGGAAGACACTAAAATAAGATACTCAGACAAGCAGCTTGAAGAATTCAAAGTAATCATTCAGAACAAAATTGATCAAGCAAAAAAAGACTTAGAATTGTTAAAAAGTGCGTATATGAACGACCACAACAATGGTACGGACGATACGTCGCCAACATTCAAAGCATTTGAAGAAGGTTCTACAACCATGTCCAAAGAAAAAAACATGCAGTTGGCCATTCGTCAAGAAAAATTTATCCGCGACTTAAAAAATGCAATCATTCGTATTGAAAACAAAACATACGGAATTTGTAGAGTTACGGGGAAATTAATCAATCCTGAGCGTCTTAAATTAGTTCCACATGCTACCTTAAGCATTGAAGCAAAAAACATGCAAAAATAAAAACTATATACTGTACAAAAAGCGCTCTATTTGAGCGCTTTTTGTGTTTAGTGAAACTTAATATTGAGTAGTCTGTAAGAAGCACTCAAAAAGCTTGTGGTATTCAAAAAAAATGAAAAAAACGCTATACATACTCTGTTTTCTCTTCTGTGTAAATACCATGTGCGTTGCCCAAAAAATAACACAACAAACCTTTTCCATCTACGAAATTGATGAAATCAGAATTGATGCCGATAAAATATTTCAACTCAACATCATCAGTACAAATGATAAAGTCATTACCATTGAAACCAAAATGGAAGGTGAATACTATCGCGATTTAAACATCATTACGTCAACCAAAAACAAGCAAATTCAGGTTTCGTGTGAATTGGCAGAAGATTTCGAAATTCCAAATGACAAACTAAGCGCGCACAAAGTCTTTTCTGTAGTCATGAATATCTACATTCCTAATCAACTAAAAGTGCAGCTAGAAGGCGACGGAACGCAAGTTCACATTCAAGGAAATTACAAACGGTTTTTGGCAATACTCATCTCAGGAAACTTTACGTTAAGCAACTTTCGTAGTGAAGCGAAAATTCAAACCAAAAAAGGAAACATTCAATACATTGACGCAAAAATGCCAACTTTAGAAACGCATACAGATCATCATGTCATATTTTACAAAAGCGGAAAAAAAATAGAATTAAAAGCAAACAATGGAAAGATTACATATTCTGCTGAAAAAGCGTAAAATATTCTTATTTTAGCCAACAATTAGGGTTTTCAAATTCAATCGGAAATTACACGACACATGTCATTAAAAAAAGCTATTGGAATCATTATTTTGGTCTTACTCATTGACCAAATCAGTAAAATATACATCAAAACAAACTTCACTTTAGGCGAATCAGTAAACGTATTTGGCTGGTTCAAAATTCTCTTTGTAGAAAACAGAGGAATGGCTTGGGGCGTTGAATTGCCTGGAAATTACGGAAAACTCTTCCTAACTCTTTTCCGATTATTTGCCATCACAGCTATCGGATATTGGTTGCACACAGAAGTAAAGAAAAAAGCATCACGCGTACTCATTGTAGCCATAGCATTAATCTTTGCAGGTGCGTTTGGAAACATTATCGATTCGGTATTCTATGGAATTCTATTCAGTGAAAGTACACTTGATAGCGGATTGGCTACATTTATGCCTGAAGCTGGCGGTTATGCTTCCGTATTTCACGGACACGTTGTAGACATGCTCTATTTCCCTATGGTTGATACGACATTGCCAGAATGGATGCCGTGGGTTGGTGGCGACCGTTTTACCTTCTTTGATCCAGTATTCAATATTGCAGATTCAGCAATTACCATTGGTGTTTTGTTGTTGATTATCTTTAATAAGAGAGCGTTTCCGAAGCAACCGAAAAACGTAAAAGAAATTGTGGTTGAAGAAGAAATAGCTTCAGAATAAAAATTCTTGTCATTTCGAGTGATTTTTCTTGTTTGACGAAAGTCAAAAACATGAAAAATAGTATCGAGAAACAAGTTAAAACTCAAAAACTTCTTCTGGAGTAACACAAAAATCCAAACCAATATCTGTTGCATCTGCTGTAAATAAAGTTGCTTCAGGAGGAAAAAAGGACAAACCAACTTTGATCACATCGGGTTTGCAATCGGCTAAAAACCGATCGTAAAAACCTTTTCCATAGCCAATTCTATTTCCATTGGTATCATATGCCAACAAAGGCACAAAAACCACATCAATCTTATTGGAAGGAACTTCAATACCATCAATAGGTTCAGGAATGTTGTATGCGTTTTTCTTAATTACAGTGTTATCTGTAAGGAGAAAATGTGTCAACGAACTATCTTCAAAATTACTTTTAGACAAAATGATATCTTTATCTTTTCCAGCCAAAATATTCAAAATAAACTCGGTATCAACCTCTTTCTGTTCGGCAATCGTCAAAAACAAATGATAATAACGATGTTCCCAAATGGGAAGTTGCAACACATTATTGGCAATTGCCAAACTAAAATTGTCCAACTGTTCAGGAGTTAGTGCATTTCGCTTATTTTTATAATGCTTTCGCAAGGCAGATTTTGACATGAATACAATATTTAACACAAAAATAGAAAATGTAGAAATGCTATTACTTTGTTTTTGGAATAATTGCGAGTAACTTTGTTTGGAATAGGCGTATTATGAAAGAATTAGAAAAGGCATTAAAACTCAAGAAAGAATTAGATTCATTGCGACCAATTGATCCTGAAAAGGAAGCAATCATCATACAGAAATTTCGTTTAGATTGGAATTACCATTCAAATCATTTAGAAGGAAACTCGTTGACGTACGGAGAAACAAAAGCATTATTGTTGTTTAACATTACGGCGCAAGGAAAACCACTCAAAGATCATATTGAAGTCACAGGACATAATGAAGCTATCAATTGGGTTTTGGATTTAGTTAAAGGCGATCGTCCATTGAGCGAAAGTTTTATTCGACAAATTCATCAATTACTACTAAAAGAGCCGTACGAAGTTGATGCAAAAACTGCTGATGGAAAACCAACAAAAAAGAAAGTGCATGTTGGCGAATACAAAAAAACACCAAACCATGTAGAAACGGTTACAGGAGAAATATTGCGTTTTGCAGCACCTGAAGAAACACCTGCAAAAATGACTGATTTACTCAATTGGTATAGAAATAGGACAAAAGAAGAAACGATAAATCCAATATTAGTTGCGGCAGAATTTCACTATAGGTTTATACGAATTCATCCGTTTGATGATGGAAACGGACGAACCGCACGAATCATCATGAACTTTATATTGATGAAATACGGCTTCCCACCAACCATTATCAAAACCGAAGACAAAGAAAACTATTTTGCCGCATTACAATTAGCAGATGCAGGAAATATTGAAGCATTCATCAATTATATTGCACAAAATTTAGTGTATTCGTTAGAATTGATGATTTCTGGTGCGAAAGGAGAAAGTGTTGAGGAAGATGATGATGTGGGGAAGGAATTGGCTTTGTTGGAGCAGCGATTAGCGTTTATTAATAGTAATGATACTATAAATATAAACTCTCAAATAGTAAATAATATTTTAAAAAAATCTGGACATAGACTTTTAGAGGAAATTAAATTAAAACAAAAGAAACTTTTCAAAAACTTTTACGCTGATGTAAACGTAGTAGGAGCTACACGTACATTTCCATCAATGAATAATCAATCAAAACCTATAGTGAGCGAATTCATAATTTCATTAATAACAAGCGAAATTAATATAGCTTCAGTTAAAGAAAGTTTTGGTTTTGATGTGAAATTTATTTTTAAACCAGAAAATTACTCTATACTTTTTAATGAAAAAACTGAAAAGGAATTGATTTCAAGAGTCCTATTAGAGAAGAACTACAGGACGGAACTAAGTGAAAGTGAAATCAATCAAATAGTTAATAAAACCATTAAAGTGCATAAAAACTACATTGAAAAAATCATTTCAAAAAAAGAAAACTCCAAAAACTCCAATAAAAATAAAAGTTATTGAGTCAAAGTGATACGTAATAATTCGATTATTTTACACTTGTGAATTCAATTTCCAACTTCAAAACATAAAAGTATTTTCGAATAACAAACAACAAACAACAAACAACCAAAAGCGAAACACTACATCTCAATACTAACATCTCAGTACTCAATACTACCCAATGACCGAAGCACTAGAACTACAACTCAAAACATTACCAACCAATCCTGGCGTGTATCAATACTATGATAAGGAAGGGAAATTGTTGTATGTAGGGAAAGCTAAAAATCTAAAAAAAAGGGTTGCATCCTACTTTACCAAAAATCATGAATATGGTAAGACAAGGGTTTTAGTCAAAAAAATTGCGTCCATAAAACACATCGTAGTTGCTTCGGAAACAGATGCGTTATTACTAGAAAATAATCTCATAAAAAAATACCAACCGCGGTACAATGTATTACTAAAAGACGACAAATCGTATCCGTGGATTTGTATCAAAAATGAACGTTTTCCGCGTGTATTTCCCACACGGAGAATGATCAAAGACGGTTCAGAATACTTTGGTCCATATACGAGTATGAAAACGGTTCGGACACTATTAGACTTAATCAAAGGACTATACCCGTTACGTACATGTAACTACGATTTATCACAAGAAAAAATAAATTCAGGCAAATACAAAGTCTGTTTAGAATATCACTTAGGAAACTGCAAAGGCGCGTGTGAAGGCTATCAAACAGTACATAGTTATGATGAAGATATCAAAGCGATTCGCGAAATTATAAAAGGAAACTTCAAAGATTCTTTACAGCAATTCAAAGCACAAATGAAAACGCTAGCAGAAGCTATGGAATTTGAAGCGGCACAAAAAGTCAAAGAAAAAATAGAGATCTTAGAAAACTATCAAGTAAAATCAACAATTGTAAATCCTAAAATCAGTAATGTTGACGTATTCTCTATCATTTCAGACGAAAGTTTCGGTTATATCAACTATTTGCAACTTTCGTTAGGTTCTATTGTTCGTTCGCATACGATGGAAATAAAAAAGAAACTTGACGAAACAGACAAAGAATTACTCGAACTTGCTATTACAGAAATTCATCAACGTTTTCAAACCAATTGCAAAGAACTATATGTGCCTTTCAAAGTAGAAGTTGGCGAAAAATATAAAATTACCATTCCAAAACTAGGAGACAAAAAACGGATCCTCGATCTGTCATTGCGAAATGCAAAATACTTTCGACAAGAACGGTTCAAGCAAATAAAACTTACCGACCCTGACAAGCATGTAAATCGCATAATGATGCAAATGAAAAAAGATTTACGTCTATCCGAAGAGCCAAGACATATTGAATGTTTTGACAACTCTAACATTCAAGGAACAAATCCTGTGGCGGCGTGTGTGGTGTTTAAAAACGGAAAGCCAAGCAAAAAAGAATACCGACATTACAACATAAAAACGGTGGTTGGACCAGATGATTTTGCTTCAATGGAAGAAGTTGTCTATCGCCGATACAAACGTTTGCTGGCAGAAGAACAACCATTGCCACAATTAATTGTCATTGACGGTGGAAAAGGACAACTATCTTCTGCATTAAAAAGTTTAGATGCCTTAAATTTACGTGGAAAAATTGCGATCATCGGAATTGCGAAACGCTTGGAAGAAATTTATTATCCAGGTGATTCAATTCCATTATATTTAGACAAAAAAAGTGAATCGCTCAAAATCATTCAGCACTTGCGAAACGAAGCACATCGATTCGGAATTACGTTTCATAGAAATAAAAGAAGTAATAAAGCGTTAAACTCAGAGCTAGAAACCATTGCTGGAATTGGCGAAAAAACCATTGTAGAATTGCTAAAAAAATTCAAATCTGTCAAACGTATTGCCGCTGCTTCACGTGAAGAAATTGCCACAGTTGTTGGCGATAGCAGAGCAAAAAAAATATACGATAACTTTCATAAAAAATAAGTCGCCTACCAATGAAAAAGTGGATTTACATCGCCATACTATTACTAAGTACTTCTCTCGTTTTTGCACAAAATACGACAGAAACTAACAAAAAGAAGCAAGACTTTACCGTAGGTTTGGTCCTAAGTGGTGGTGGTGCAAAAGGATTGGCACATATTGGCACCCTAAAAATTATAGACAGTCTAGGGATCAGAGTCGATTATATTGGCGGAACAAGTATGGGCGCAATAATTGGTTCACTATACGCTTCAGGATATTCAGGAAACCAGATAGATTCCATCTTTCGAGTTACCGATTTTGAAAAATTAATACAGGACGAATTGCCGCGTTCGGTAAAAACATTTTATGAAAAAGAAGATGCCGAACGGTACGCAATTACATTACCTTTTGATAACTTCAAAGTTGCGTTCCCTTCTGCAATTTCTAAAGGACAAAACGTATATAACAAGCTTGCAAAATTGCTCATGCACGTTGATCATATTGATGATTTTAGCAAATTGCCCATTCCGTTTTTATGCATTGCCTCAGATATTGAAAAAGGCGAGCAAATCATTTTAGACAAAGGATATTTGCCAGAAGCAATTACGGCAAGTGGTGCATTTCCTTCCCTATTTGAACCAATTCCTATAGAAGATCGGTTATTAATTGATGGTGGCGTAACCAATAACTATCCCATTGATGAAATAAGAGCAAAAAATGTAGATATCATCATTGGTGTAGATGTGCAAGATGGTTTGGCTACTCGCGAGCGATTGCGTTCTGCGATGAGTATTCTTTCTCAAATCAACAACTTTCAAACGATCAATGATATGAAAGTAAAAAGTAAAAAAACGGATATCTACATTCGTCCAGATATTTTAGGATTTTCAGTGATGTCGTTCGATAAAGGCAGCGAGTTAATCATACGAGGTGAGGAAGCAGCAAGAAATCAACTAAACGTATTGCAAAAAATAGCGGCTCAACAACGTGAAAAAAGAATCTTAAAACCTGTAAAAGTAAAAGATTCATTAAACATAAACTACATTCACTTACGTGGAAACAAAAAATATACACGTTCATATGTACGTGGTAAATTGCGATTTAAAACACCTAAGAAAGTATCATTTCAAAAATTTCAGGAAGGAATTAGCAATTTGGCAGCAACTGGAAACTTTACGGGAATTCGTTACAAAGCATTAAAAAATGAAGATGGAACGGAAGATATTGTGCTCAATTTGCGAGAAAGACCTAGTAAAATGTTTCTACGTTTAGCAGCGCATTATGACGACGTATACAAAACAGCAGGATTAATAAATGTGACAAAGAAAAATGTATTATTTAATAACGATGTAGCTTCGTTTGATTTTATCATTGGAGATAACATTCGGTACAACTTTGAATATTACATAGACAAAGGATATTATTGGAGTATTGGAATCAAATCACGTTTCAATACGTTTGAAAGAGGCGTAAGTTTTGATTTAATCAGTGACGATCAGTCAAATCCCGACTTAAATCGAATAGACATTGAAGTTTCAGACTTTACCAATCAATTGTACTTGCAAACTGTTGTTCGTGAAGAGTTTGTATTTGGAATTGGTGCCGAACACAAGCGCTTAAAAATCGCTTCAGAAACCATCAGTGACGAAAATGAAGAAGAAACTATTTTTGAACGAAGCGATATTCTGAGCACATTTGGATTTTTAAAACTTGATACGTACAACAACAAATACTTCCCATCAAAAGGAGTATTCTTTTCAGGAGACTTTCATTGGTATCTCTATTCATCAGATTACCGAAAAAACTTTGATCTCTTTTCAATAGCAAAAGCTAAAATAGGATATGCAACACCAATTATGGACAATCTTTCCTTAAACATTTCGACAGAAGGCGGATTCAAACTGGGTGATACAAATGTCAATTCATTAGATTTTGTGCTTGGTGGATTTGGAAATAACTTCATCAACAACTATACGCCTTTTTTAGGGTACGATTTTTTAAGTTTTACAGGCGATAGTTTTGTCAAAGCAAGTTTTATTTTAGATTATAACTTTTATGAAAAACACCATATAAACCTTACGGCAAATTACGCCAATGCAGGGCAAAATATCTTTGACAATGGCGAATGGTTCTCAACACCAGATTTTAATGGATATGCTGTTGGTTATGGATTGGAAACTTTTTTCGGTCCGTTGCAAGTAAAATACGCTTGGTCACCAGATATTGAAAAAGATACACTACACTTCAGTATTGGATTTTGGTTTTAGTTCGATAAAAATACCTTTTCAATCGTAGGATTTTTTGGTTGTAAACGCTGTTATATCTCACGAAATCATCAAAATAAAAGTCAAACATGACTTCAATCATTAAAAATCTCCAAATAATTCCGATATTTGTGTATAGCTGTTACAAAATCAGCTACTAAAATTATACAAGTGAAACCTTTTTGGAACGACTTACTAGCGCACTTACACTATCTTATCAAACGAAATCCTGAATAAGAAGGTGCATTTTTTTAATCGTTTAATTTTTTAATCATTTAAATTAATCAACATGCCTTTTTATCATAAATTAGGAAACATTCCACCCAAAAGACACACGATTTTTAGAAAGCCAAATGGCGATTTGTATTACGAACAGCTTTTTGGAACGATCGGTTTCGACGGAATGTCCACAAACAGTTATCACGAACATCGACCAACACAAGTCAAAGAAATACGCAAACAATACAGTGTTGCACCAAAAATCGCAAAAACCAATAACATTCAATCATATCGCTTGCGCGGATTTCAAGTAGCACCAGAACAAGATTATTTAGACAGTAGAAAAATAGTCTTAACCAACAGCGATTGCAATATTATTTTAGCAGCACCAAAAGAATCAACACGAGAATATTTCTACAAAAACACAGATGCAGACGAATTAATCTTTATTCACAAAGGAACAGGAAAACTCCGAACGATGCTTGGAAATCTCGATTTCAAATATGGAGATTACTTATTAGTGCCACGCGGAATCATATACAAACTAGATTTTGATACAGACGACAATCGATTATTCATTGTAGAATCGTATCGCCCAATATACACACCAAAACGCTATAGAAACTGGTTTGGTCAACTCTTAGAACATTCGCCATTTTGCGAACGCGATCTTAGACGACCTGAAGAATTAGAAACTCATGACGAAAAAGGAGATTTTTTAATCAAAGTAAAAAAGCAAGGCGATATCTTTGAAATGGTCTACGCAACGCATCCTTTTGATGTAGTTGGATACGATGGTTACAACTATCCATACGCGTTTTCAATTCACGATTTTGAACCTATAACAGGACGAATTCATCAACCGCCACCAGTACATCAAACTTTTGAAACAGACGCATTTGTCGTTTGCTCATTTGTACCACGACTGTACGATTACCATCCACAAAGCATTCCAGCACCGTACAATCATAGTAACATTGACAGTGATGAAGTGTTGTACTATGTTGATGGCGATTTCATGAGTAGAAACGACATAGAAGCAGGACACATTTCGTTGCATCCAGCAGGAATTCCACACGGACCACATCCTGGTGCTGTAGAACGAAGCATCGGAAAAACAGAAACCGAAGAATTGGCAGTTATGGTAGATACATTCAAACCATTACAAGTAACGGAAGAAGCCATGAAAATTGCGGATGAAGACTATTATAAATCTTGGTTAGAAAACGGCGATCACTAATGAAACGACTCACAACTAATATTGCAACGCATATCAGAGCTATGTGGTAACTCAATTCATAAAGAATACAATGAATTAAAAAAGAAATAATGAACTACGTCGTAGGGAGTTAATGAGATATTTAGAGGAAACATTAAAAAACATTTCGACCAAGCGTTGAAATATTAAATCTCGATTATCGAGTAAAAAATAAAAAGATGGCAGCAGAAATAAAAAACTTAAAAGATTTACAAAATACAGAATACGGACTCAAAAAATTATTTGATGACGCAGAAGATTTTCTTCCACTCTTAGGAACAGATTATGTAGAATTATATGTTGGAAATGCCAAACAATCGGCACACTTCTACAAAACAGCTTTCGGATTTCAATCGGAAGCCTATGCAGGTTTAGAAACAGGATTAACCGACAGAGTTTCGTATGTATTAAAGCAAGATAAAATCCGATTGGTCTTAACAACTCCATTAGGAAAAGGTGGCGAAATCAACGAACATATTGATCTTCATGGCGATGGCGTAAAAGTTGTGGCACTTTGGGTTGAAGATGCTACAAAAGCCTTTGAAGAAACGACAAAAAGAGGTGCAAAACCGTACATGGAACCTACCAAAGAAGAAGATGAACATGGATATGTAGTGCGTTCGGGAATTTATACCTACGGAGAAACGGTTCACATCTTTGTAGAACGTAAAAACTACAACGGTATCTTTTTACCAGGATATCAAAAATGGGAATCTCACTACAATCCAACGCCAGTTGGACTAAAATTTATTGACCATATGGTTGGAAATGTAGGTTGGGGAGAAATGAAAGAATGGTGTGAATTCTATGCAAAAGTAATGGGCTTTGCACAAATTATCTCGTTTACGGATGATGACATTTCTACAGATTTTACCGCGCTGATGAGTAAAGTAATGAGTAACGGAAACGGTCGTATAAAATTTCCAATAAATGAACCAGCTGAAGGGAAAAAGAAATCGCAAATAGAAGAATATCTAGACTTTTACAACGGACCTGGTGTGCAACACATTGCAGTTGCTACAGACAATATTATTGAGACGGTTTCGCAAATGCGCGAACGTGGCGTAGAATTTTTATATGTTCCAGAAACGTACTATGATGACTTATTAGAACGTGTTGGCGATATTGATGAAGATGTAGACGAACTCAGAAAACACGGAATCTTAATTGATAGAGATGAAGAAGGATATTTGTTGCAAATTTTTACCAAAACCATTGTAGACCGACCAACAATGTTTTTTGAAGTCATTCAACGTAAAGGAGCACAATCATTCGGAGTAGGAAACTTCAAAGCACTATTTGAAGCGATTGAAAGAGAGCAAGCCGCACGCGGAACGTTATAAAATGAAACACAAATGATGTGTCATTGCGAATGAAGTAAAGCAATCTTTCAATTATTTACTATAATGTCATTTCGAGCGCAGTCGAGAACTTAGAAACTCTAGTTTTTAAAGCTATTTCGACTGCGCTCAATAGGACACAGTTCAACACTAAAAATACCTTTCTTTCCCTAAAAATAACAACATGACTAGAGAAGAATTACTAGCCGCTATAGACAAAAAATATTTGGATATGGGACAAGATCCTGATGTGCATCTTTCAGGATTATTGCATGCAGAACCCATGAAATACTGGGATTTTATTCAAGTAGACGCGCTTTTAGGATTGCAAACGCAACGTACGCAACTGCCTGATGAAATGGTTTTTTTAATATATCATCAAGTCAATGAATTGATATTTAAAATGATTCTGTGGGAAATGCAACAAATAGCACACACAGAGAACATTCAACCTGAAAAATTTATCATGCATTTAATGCGAATCAGTCGTTATTTTGACTTACTATCTAATTCTTTCGACATTATGGGCGATGGAATGGAAGTAACGCAATACATGAAATTCCGCGATACGTTAACGCCTGCAAGTGGTTTTCAATCTGCGCAATACCGAAAAATTGAAATCGCTTCTACGGAATTAATCAATCTAATCGATTACAGATTTAGAACTACTATTGATCGTGAAACTCCATACTTACATGCGTATAACAATATGTATTGGCAAGTGGCAGGAAACGATCATAAAACAGGGAAACGCAGTAAATTAATGGTCAATTTTGATGAGAAATACAAAAAAGAACTCATTGCATGGATGAAAGAATACAATACCATCAACTTGTGGACAAAATTTAAGCAATTGCCAAGAAACTATCAAAATGATACAGCGTTGATCAATGCAATGCGTCATTATGACCATACAGTAAACATAAGTTGGGTAATGCATCATTACAATGCGGCGGCAAAATATATAAACTCTCAAGAAGGAAATGCAGAAGCTACTGGTGGAAGTGACTGGCAGAAGTACATGCATCCAAAATACCAACGAAGAATCTTTTTTCCAGAACTTTGGAGTGAAGAAGAGTTGGAAAACTGGGGAATTACCAATTTAGATGGCTATAAAACAATGCATTAGCCAATAGTTGGAAGCCAATGAAGTGATATAATGTTGCATACTTTTCAATAAAACATCAAGTTTATTGAAGAGTTGTTAAGAAACACCAACAAACTACACTTGTGATCATAAAAATACTGTTAAAGTAAAATACTATGCTTGCATAATATAATTCTCGTTCTATATTTGCAGTGCAAAAGCGAGTGGTTTCC